>CADCUT010000022.1 GCA_902805975.1 uncultured Rubrobacteraceae bacterium
GGATCCGAGGCCGAGGCGCGCAGGGTCTACGGTTTTCTGGCGCGTCGCGGTTACTCGGCCGGGGTCTGCGCCGAGGTCGCAAGGGAGCATCGCGGGCCGGCGCAGTCCTAAGGTGTGACTGTCCGATAAACTCGACGCCGGGCCCGCAGCACCGGGGCCCGTTGAAGGAGACAACCCGTGAACGTTCTGTTGCTCGCCCTCGGGCTCGTCGTCGGCTTGGCCGGCGGGGTCGCCGCGGGCTATCTCGTGAGCCGATCTCGCATGAGTGCCAGCCAGGCCCAGGCCCGCGCCGACGCCAAGTCGATAGTAGAAGACGCCAGGCGCGAGGCCGAGGCCAGCCGCCGGGAGGGCGAGCTCGCCGCCAAGGAGGCCGCGCTAAAGGTCAAGGACGACGCCGAGGCCGAGGTCCGCGCCCGGCGGGCCGAGATCTCCCGCGTCGAGGAACGCCTGGATAACCGCGACGCCGCCCTCGAGCGCCGCGAGGGCGAGCTCGAGTCCCGCCGGGCGCGCCTGGGCGAGCAGGAAGAGTCCCTCGCCCGCCGGCGGGCCGAGCTCGAGGAGAAGGAGTCCGAGCAGCTCAGGGTCCTAGAAGAGATCTCCGGCCTCACCCGGGCCGAGGCCGAACGGCGTCTCTTCACGGGCCTTGAGAACGAGCTGGAGAGCCGGCTCGGCCAGATGGTCCGCGACCGGACTCTCGAGGCCGAGGAGAAGGCCGACCAGGAGGCGCGCAGGCTTATAGCAACGACCATGGAGCGCGTCGCCTCCGACCTGACCTCGGAGTCCACCGTGAAAGCCGTGAGCCTCCCCTCCGACGATATGAAGGGCCGGGTCATAGGCCGCGAGGGCCGCAACATCCGGGCGTTCGAGGCCGCCACCGGCGTCGATGTCATCATCGACGACACCCCCGAGACGGTCGTCATCTCGTCTTTTGATCCCGTCCGCCGGGAGGTCGCCCGCGTCTCGATGGGCCGCCTCGTCCAGGACGGGCGCATCCACCCGGGGCGCATCGAGGGGATCGTGGCCAAGGCGAAGAAGGATGTCGAGAAGGAGATGAAGGCGGCGGGCCGCCAGGCGGTCTACGACGCCAAGATCACCGGCAACGTGCACAACGACCTCACCCGCCTGCTAGGCGCCCTGAAGTACCGCACCTCCTACGGCCAGAACGTGCTCGCCCACTCCGTCGAGGTCGCCAACATCTGCGGCATGATGGCCCAGGAGTTGGGCGCCAACGCCAAGCTCGCCCGCAGGGCCGCCCTCCTCCACGACGTCGGCAAGGCGATAGACCACGAGGTCGAGGGGACCCACGCCATCATCGGGGGGCGCTTCGCCAAAAAGTCCGGCGAATCCGACGACGTGGTCCGCGCCATCCAGGCCCACCACCACGAGATCGAGATGGAGACCGTCGAGGACGTGCTCGTGGCCGCCGCCGACGCCGTCTCAGCCGCCCGCCCGGGCGCCCGCCGCGAGACGACCGAGACCTACATCGAGCGTTTGCGCTCTCTGGAGGACATAGCCCTCGGCCACCGCGGCGTGGACAAGGCATACGCGATACAGGCCGGGCGTGAGATCCGGGTGATGGTCCAGCCCTCAGAGGTCGACGACCGCATCGCCGCCAAGCTCGCCTACGACATCTCCCAGCAGATAGAGACGGACCTCGAGTACCCCGGCCAGATCAAGGTGACCGTCATCCGCGAGAGCCGCGTGAGCGAGGTCGCCCGCTAGCGTTGGACGGCCCCTACAGGGACCTCGGCGCGGGCTTCGCCCGGCTGACGGGTGTGGAGGGCGCCCGCCGCGGCCCCTCGCGCATAGCCCACGTCGAGGACGCCCTCCTAGAGCTCCTGCGCAACGCCCGCGACGCCGGCGCCCGCAACGTCCTCGTCGCCTCGACCCTGACCCGCCGCCGCTTCCGCACGCTCACCGTCATCGACGACGGCTCCGGCATACCAGCCCCCTACGTCAGCCTCGTCTTTGAACCCGGCGTCACCACCCGCCATCTCGACCCCGTCCTCGACCCCTCAGACGGGCCCGCCCCCCACGGCGCGGGCCTCTCCCTCTACCACATAAGAGAGGCCGCCCTCCAGGCGGAGGTCCTCTCCCCGTCAAAGCCAACCGCCATACGCGCCACCTTCGACACCCGCACCCTGCCCGAACGCGCCCTCCAATCCGGCACCCGCCCCTCAAGGAGCAACCTCCGCGCCGTACTCCAGACCTTCTCCCAGAGCCTCCAGACCGATACCCCGATAAACGCCTACTACGGACCCCCCGCCAGAATCCTCGCCACCCTCCTCCATAACCACATAATACAAACAAACGGGGGAGCCCCGGGGATCAGGACGGCGGCCGGGGCTATTGGCCTCGATCTATCGCTACGCACCGTGCAGCGGGTCATTCGGGGGGATGTGGCGCAACTTCAGCCCGTCTCTTTGGGGTCCGAGGTTCGTGCGCTGGCCGGGTCACGGAGGGCGAGGGGTGATGGGGGGCCGGTGCTCGCGCTCGGGGATGAGGAAAGGGCCGGGATCGCGGATATACTGGGGCGGGCCGCGAGGGCCGGGTACCTTGAGATAGAAGATTTGAGATTCGAGTCGCGTCCCGGGGAGATCTCCTTGCGGGCCCGGGTCTACGAACCGGAGGAAGAGTATGAGTGAGGCCACACGCGTCCCGAGACCCATCCCGCTCGCCACCAAGCCGCGGCCCCGCGCGGCCGGCCGGCCCGGTTCGGGCAAAACGGCCTGCATAAGGACCTTCGGCTGCCAGATGAACGTCCACGACTCTGACCGGATGCGGCGCATGATCCTCGACGCCGGGTACGCCGAGGTGAACGCCTACGAGGACGCCGATATCGTCATCCTCAACACCTGCTACGTCCGCGAGAACGCCGTAGACCGCGTCCGCGGGCACCTCGGCGAGCTCAACCGACTCCGCAAGGAGGGCCGCGTCAAAAAGGTGGCCCTCACAGGCTGTATCGGCGCCGCCGAAGAGTCCGAAACCCTCCGCCGCCAGTTCGGCATAGACCTCGTGTTGGGTACTCATAATACGTACGAGCTGGCGGAGTTCGTGGGGCTGCCGACGATGGAGGAGACTTACACGCCGGATCTGCCGGGAACTGAGGGCGAGCATGCGGCCTTCGTTACGATAATGACCGGATGTAACTACCAATGCAGCTACTGCATAGTCCCGACCGTCAGGGGCAGGATGGTCTGCCGGAGCAAGGAGAGCGTGCTCTCTGAGGTGGACCGGCTGGTCGCCTCCGGCACGAGGTACGTGACGCTTCTCGGGCAGACCGTTGATGCGTGGAGGCACGAGGGTGATCGTTTCTGCGACCTGCTCGAGGCGGTGGCCGACAGGGCCCCGCGGGTCTCCTTTACGACCAGCCACCCCTCGAACATGGAAGACCGGACGCTGGAGGCCATCGGCCAGAAGGACACGATAGTCAAGAGGCTGCACCTTCCCGTGCAGTCCGGCTCTGACAGGATGCTCCGGGTCATGCACCGCGGCTACAAGGCCGAGAGGTACAGGAGGAAGATCGGGGTTTTCAGGGAGGCCGCCCCGGATGGGACGCTAAGCACGGATATCATAGTGGGTCACCCGGGAGAGACCGAGGAGGACCACGAGGCGACGCTGGGGCTGGTCGAGGACTGCGCCTTCGACTCGGCCTACGTCTTCAAGTTCTCGCCAAGGGAGGGCACTGAGGCGGCGAGCCTCGGCGAGGTCGTACCCCCGAAGGTCGCCCAGCGGCGGTTTTTGGAGGTCTTGCGGGCCGTGGAGGGCAACGCGTTCGCGCGGAACCAGCGCAAGATCGGCGGCACCGAGGAGGTCTACGTGCGACACGGCGCCAACGAAGACGGCAGGGCCATCGGCGAGACCTGGAGCGGCCACGCCGTGCACCTCAGGACCGAGGCAACGCCCGGAGAGTACGTCAGGGTGGCCATCGAGTCCGCAGGCCCCCACGTCCTCTACGCCGGAGATCCCCTCGTCGAGACGGGATCCGGCTAGGCCGGGCTCTTGGCCGACCCGGCAAAGACCGCCTTTGTAGTCTGCGGCCCGACGGCGGCCGGCAAGAGCGCCGTGGCCGACGACCTCGCCGACCAACTCACGATCGACCTCGGCCTGCGGGCGCCGGCCATCGTGGTCGACTCCGTACAGGTCTACAGGGGCCTCGGGAGGATCTCCAACCAGGCCCGCCGCAGGCCCGCCGAGCTGGTCGGCGTGGCGCCGGTGACCGAGCGGTGGACCATGGCGCGCCACAGGGAGGCCGCGGACGCCGTGATCTCCGCCTCAGGACCATCTTTCGTGCTCGACGCCGGCACGGGCATGTACCTCAACGCCTTGCTCCTGGACATCCCCCTGGCCCCCCAGGTACCGGAAGAGGTGAGGGAGAAGGCCAAACGAGACGCCGCCGGGTCCCCGAACCCGAGGAGGTCTTCGAGGGAGATGGAGCTTAAGATGGTGGGAGCCGGAGAGCGGGGTTCCATCTGGTCCGGCGAACCGAGGTACAAAACGAAGATCCTGTACCTGCGTCCGGACAGGCACACCCTCGACCGCGCCATAGCCCGACGGTCGGGAAAGATCGCCGACGAAGGCCTCGAGGAGGCTGAGACCCTGTATCAGATGGTCGAGGAAGGGAGGGACGTGAACCCCTCCGTGCTAGAGGCCGTCGGCGTGAGGGAGCTGCTAGATCACCTCTCGGGACGCGCCTCCCTCCCGGACGCGCAAGAGCGTATCGCAACCCGTACCCGCCAACTCGCCAGACGCCAGACCCGCTGGTTCGATAAGCTCGCCCGCACCCTCCAGGGACGTGCCCACGTCTCCGTTACCGACAACCCGACGGCGCACCACCTTTTACATACCATGCATGATACAATGGGGGCATGACAGAGAACAGGGAAGAAGGAGTTGGCCTCGAAGCGCGGGCGGTGCTCGTCGGGGCGGGGGAGCCGCGCCACATGGAGGAGCTCGGCCGTTTGGCGACGACGCTCGGGATGGAGGTCGTCGGGGTCCTCGAGCAGGGTCGCAGGGACAATGCCGGCTACGTCGGCCGGGGCAAGCGCGAGGAGTTAAGAGACCTGGTCGGCGAGCTCGGGGCCGGGTTCGTCGTGACCGACGATGAGTTGACGGCCTCCCAGGCCAGGGTGCTCGAGCGGGCTGCCGGCGCCGTGGTCGTCGACCGGACGGAGCTTATCATCCGGATCTTTGAGGTCCACGCCGGGGACGCGGCTAGCAGCCTCGAGGTCGAGCTTGCGGACCTCCAGTACCGGCTGCCGCGGGTCAAGGGGCGCAACCCCGAGTTGAGCCGCCTGGGGGGCGGTCGCGGTGGCGCGGGTGGCGGGGCCAGGCGCGGGAGCGGCGAGCAGCAGCTGGAGTACGACCGCCGCGTCATCCGCGGGCGGATAGATACCATAAACCGCAAGCTAGAGCGCGAGAAGACCGGCAGGGAGGTGCGGGGTGCTAGGCTCAGGGAGGCAAACACGCCGACCGTTGCCCTCGTCGGCTATACCAACGCCGGCAAGACGACCATCCTGAACGCCCTGAGCGGCGCCGGGAGATCCACCAAAGACAGGCTCTTCGAGACGCTTGAGACGACGACGCGCCTCGTCGAGGGCGCCGCGGTCGGCAACGGCGCCCAGGGCGCGCACCCCGACTTTGTCGTAACCGATACGGTGGGCTTTATAAGGAAGCTGCCGACCCAGCTCGTCCACTCCTTCGCATCCACCCTCGAAGCGGCCAACCAGGCGGATGTAAAGGTCCTGTGCGCCGACGCCTCGAGCCTCGAGCTCGAAGACGAGATAGCCACCGTCGGACGCACGCTCTCGGAGGGTGCCTCGGAAGGTGCCTCGGAAGGTGCCGGGGAAGAGGACGGACCAACGCAAGCCCCGACGATACTCTGCCTCAACAAGATGGACCTCGTCTCCGAGGAACGGTCCGGGGAGCTCGAGAGGCTCTACCCTGAGGCCGTCAGGATCAGCGCCGTCTCAGACGCGGTCCCGCTGCTGGACGCCATCTACGAAGCGATCGCCGGCGACCGGGAGCGCATGCAGGTGCTGATACCGCACGACGACTACGGGGCCGCCAGCCGCCTCTACGGCCTCGCCGACATCCACTCCCGCCAGACCACCGAGGAGGGTGTCTTTATGGATATCAGCCTCCCGCATGCCGCCTCAGCCAAATACGCCCCCTACAAAGTCCCCTGAACCAACAGGCCGATAACCACATAATACACGCGAACTCTGTACGCTCGCCAGAAGGACTGAGCCTGTACCCGCACAAGCACCTAAGAGCTCTGGAAGAAGGGGAAGAGATCTACGGGGAACTGGAGCTACCTCGGTCCCAAGGTGAGTTTCCCCATGCGGTGATAAACATGGTTTCGTCGGTAGATGGTGAGACATCGGTCTCCGGCAAGGCCTCCGGTATCGGCGGCCGTGTAGATCGTGCGGTGATGCGTACCTTACGATCTAAAGTGGACGCCGTCATGATCGGTGCCGGAACCTTGCGCGCTGAGAGGCTGAACCTGGGCCTTGACGACCCGGCTCTGCCGCAGCCACTGGCCGTCGTCGTGGGCGGCCGGGGAGAGTTGCCCCTGGAAGAGCACCTGATAACCAATAACCAGAGGGTTCTCGTGGTGCTACCGGAAGGCACCGAAGGAGGAGTCGACGACTTCGCGGAGGTCCTCTACGCGCCCCGCAGTCAGGAAACACCTGGAGGATCTGGCATTGACCTTCCGTGGGTCCTCAGGCGTCTCAGGGCGGATCACGATGTGGGACTGCTCCTGATCGAAGGCGGACCCTCGCTGAACCGGCAACTGGTCTCTCAGAACCTTGTGGGCGAGATCTTCCTGACCATCTCCCCGGTACTGGTAGCATCTGGGTCTGAGTCTATCCTCTCACAGGGCCTCGGCTTCTCCCGTAGAGACTTGAGCCTCATATCCGTGCATACAGCGGACGACCACCTCTTCCTGCGCTACCGGATTCACGATAACACATAGCCAGTGAGGTTCTGATGATCCCAAACTGTCAACTTCCGAGAATTACCGTTATGCGAAGTTCGATGATTGTCGGAGAAGATCAGTGGGACGCTAGTGGGAGGCGTGCGAGCACTTCTGCTTCCAGCGACGGGTACACCAATTCTTTGGAGACTACCAGTTCGTGGACCTCGGTCGCCGCTTGGGCGCTTGTGTCCTCGAGGACGGCGAGGAAATTTGCGGGCGCAGAGAGCGGACCGCGATAGCGAAACAGTGTTGTGTGTACTAGATCAGCCTCGTTAAGGGTTTCGGAAGGCAAGTGGAGACGCTCGCGGATCATCTCGCGGATTCGGTTCACGGGTCCGGCCGGCCTGGCAAGGGCGATCACAGCCGAGTCGGTTGCTATGACATCCTCGTAGACAATCCGAAAATTCTCTCTCTGGGCGACGATCCGGTTCAATTCCGCCATCCACTCATCTCCGTGGCGTTCCCAGAGAACGTCCTTGGGCACCGGATAGCTCGCGCGTACGGCGAGCAGCCACGCAACGCTTACGTGTAGCGTCTCCTTGGGACAGACCAGAAGGTTTGGCTCCGCTAGCAGGAGACACTCCTGCGTTTTCCCGAGCGCCGATCTGGTACCGGGATCCAGTTCGATCTGGAGATTGTAGGCCCGACATGGCCTCGACCAAGACCTATCAACTCGAACCTCATTGCGCGCCACCTTCTCTCGGTGAGTATCTCTTAGCTCCTCACCCTTATGAAGATCCGGGTCTAAATTACGCAAGCACTCCTCCTGCGTCGCTCCTGCGCCTTATATCGGTAGTGTATTATACTGATATGCCTTGCTGGCGAGCTCTTCGGCGCGGCGGATGTAGCGCATGGTTGTCTTGGGGTCTGAGTGGCCGAGGAACTGCTGGATGACGAGGAGCGGGGCCTCGTTTACGGCCATGTTGGTCCCGACGGTGTGGCGGATGGAGTGCGGGCTTATGGGTTTGGTTATGCCGGCGGCGCGGACGTACTTCTTTACTATGTTCTGGACGGAGCGGGTCGTAAGGGGCTTGTCCTTACCCACACGGGATGTGAGGAGGGGTTTGCGGGCGTCGGCATGAGAGTTGAGGCTGCGTCCGGAGAGGAGGATAAAGCGCTGGACGAGGCGCCAGAGGTCGGGCGAGATCGGGACATTACGGATCTTATCCCCCTTGCCGAGCACCCGGAGCATAACCGTATCGTTGCCAGAGTCCTGAAAATCGGAGAGCTTGAGCCCGACAACCTCAGCCTCGCGAAGACCGCACCCGGCCATGACCGCGAGGAGCACGTAGTCCCGGTAGTTGTCAGCCCGGGCGGCACCCAGCATGCGCTGGAGCTCGTCCTCGGTCAGGACGTTGTAGGCCGGGTCCTGCCGGACGCGCGGGCTCTTGGCGAAGTAGCGCAAGGCTTCCGGGTTGACTGTCGTAGCACCGGTCATGAAAGTGAAGATCAAAAATCGCCTGAGTACGGCCAGCTTCTTCGCCGCCGTCGCCGCGGCGTAGGTGTTTATCAGGTACTCCCTGTAGATGGAGACGTCCTCTGCCGTAAGGTGTGAGAGGTCCTTGCCCATCTCCCCCAGTGTGTAGGCGACGAAGAGTCGTATCTCTGTATTATAAGTTTTTATCGTCTGGGGGCTGGACAGGGTGCGGAGGTAGAGGGTGATAAGGCGGTCGGTTTCAGGGGGGAGGTTGGTGGCGGGGGTGAGATCTCTGGCGGGGAGTGGTAGGTCACTCATCGGGGGTGGCGTAGGTTATCAGGGAGATGACGTCGTAGGGGCTTAGGCGGGATCTCCCTCTCAGGTAGCCTAGCTCTATGAGGAAGGCTACGCCCGCCACCGTTCCTCCGGCGTTCTCCACGAGGTCGCACATGGCGCGGGCCGTGCCGCCGGTGGCGAGGAGGTCATCGGAGATCAGGACGCGGGTCCCGGCCCGGATCGAGTCGGCGTGGGCTTCCAGGGTGTCGGTACCGTACTCGAGGTCGTAGGAGGCGGAGATCGTCTCGCGGGGGAGTTTGTTTGGTTTGCGGGCCAGGATCAGGCCTTTCCTGGTCCGGTAGGCGAGCGCCGTGCCAAAGACGAAGCCGCGGGCCTCGGCCGAGAGGATGAGGTCGTAGCTGAGGTGTTCGGTGGCGCGGTGGAGGGCGTCGGTGGCGGCGTGGAGGGCAGGCCCGTCCTCTATTAGGGGGGTGATGTCCTTGTATGAGATGCCGGGTTTCGGGAAGTCCGGGACGGTGCGGATGCGGTCCCGGACGGTCTTCAGGGCGTCTTCCTGGACGGTCATCCTTAAGGGGCAAAGGTGTCTATTACGTTCGCCATCATGAGCTCCTTCATGCGGGAGTCTACGGAGGCGAGGTGGCGGGCCTTGTTCACCGCTTCGGCGACCCTGCCCTCATCACCGCTCCGAAGCTCGGGGTTGACGACCTGCTTGAAGAGGGCGGCCTCGCGGTCCACGGCGGCCATGATGCCGCGCAGGTGGCGGGGTTGAATCGAGAACTTGGCCATCTCAAGAGCCATGCGCGCGATCTCGGCGTCCCGCTGGGTGAGCTCGCCGGTGCGGCCGATCACCCCGACGGTCACGAGCTCGTCCACGAAGCGGGAGTCGGTCTCGAGGGTGTCGGCGAGCTCCTCGCGGGTGTAGGTCCGATCCTCAAGCACCCGCGAGAGGTCGTTGGCCGAGTCGCCGCCGGCCGTCAGCCCTCCCCCACCTTCGATACGCTTCTTGATCACCTTGAGGGGCAGGTACTCTTTGTCCTGGAGGGTGAGGATGTACTTCAGAAGCTCGATATCCTGGCCGGAGAAGAGCCGGTAGCCGCCGCGGGTGCGGGTCAGGTTGATCAGGCGCCGGCGCTCTAGGTACCGGATCTTGCTTACGGAGAGCGTCGGGAACTCGGGCCGCAGGCGCTCGACGACCTCGCCTATGGTGTAGGAATCCTTGGAGCCGCCCCTCCCCCGCATCCTCTGCCCAGGGTCAGGGACCGGGTCGTCGTGGGCTGGGAAACCCTCTGCCGCCTCGTCTTCGAGGGGCACCCCGCCGTCTTCCCGTGCGGGGTCGTCCCTCATGGGGTCGTTCCACCTGCGCTGATTTGCGTCTCCGTTCTCCACGGGATTCGCTCCCATCCTCTCCGTCGCGCTCGGCGCACTTGCCGGACCCTTGCGGGGCCCTCAGGCAAGCACGAACCTGAACCGGTACTTTCCTACCTGAATCTCGTCCCCGTTGCGCAGGTCCACGGAGTCGACCCTCACCCTGTTGACGTAGGTGCCGTTGAGGCTGCCAACGTCCCGGATCAAGAACCCCCGTTCGCCGCGCAGGATCTCGGCGTGCTTGCGCGAGACGGTCACGTCGTCCAGGAAGATGCTGCTCTCCTGGCCGCGGCCTACGGTGACGACCTCATCGTCTATGTCGTGCATGCGCCGGCCGGCCGTACCCTCGACCTGATCGAGCTCTATGAGCGACGCCTCGCCCGACCCGGCGTCGGAAGGGACGTGCTGCTCCGCGTCCTCGCCGAAGCTCGGGGCGAAGGAGACCGTGCTCTGGCCGGCGTCGAGCTTCATGCCGCACTCGGCACAGAACCTCATCTTGGGGGTGATCTCGGCCGCGCAATTCGGGCAGACCATCATCTCTCCCGCTCCTCGCCGAGCAAGACCCGAGCGAGCTCCTCGGTGGACAGGGCGGCCACACCCCGCCCGGCGAGCTCGGCCCGGATCAGGGCAACCCTGCCCCGCAAGAGCTCGTGCCGGTACGCCGCCCGCCGCTCCTCCTCGCCAACCAGCGCGAGAAGCTCCCTGAGCTCGGGCTCGGGGAGGGCCGTGAAGTCTTCGGACGACTCCCAATCGAAGCCCCCGGACGGCGTGAAGCGCTGGTCAGACACGGACGCTAGTATAGCGGAGTCTCAACCTGAAGCGCAATGTCAGCTTGAGGTTTCTGACCCCGCCCCTTCCTGTATGAGGGAGCGGACGAGGTCCACGTACTCGCCGGCGAGGGCGCGCCCGTCGCCGGCGCCATTACCGGGCTCCGCGTAGACGTAGAAGACGGGGGCGTCGGGGTCGGGGAGCATGAGCACCCAGCCGCCATCGACGCTCAGGCGCACGCCCTCGGTCAGGATGGCGTCGGGGTCGCCCCCGAACTTCTCGGCCAAACCCCGCATCACGCGCCCCTTCGCCGTCCACGGGCACTCCAGGCGCTCGCGGACCACCCCGCCAAACGATTCCCCGAACTCCCGCCGGACGGCCGCCAGCGAATCCGTGCGGAAGACTTCGAGCGCCCGGGAGATCGTAATAAAGCAGTCCGGGGCAGGGAGGAAGGAGGGGAAGATGTAGCGGCCGTCGGCTAGAGAGGCGAGGTCCGAGCGCGAGTTCGCCGCCCTTATCGCCAGGCTGCCGATGCCGGTGCGGCTGATCTCGACGGTGCCGCCGCCCTCTTCGGTGAGGTTTGCGTAGCCGGTGGAGAGGTTTATCGGGAAGACGGCCTTGCGCGGGCGGGTGGCCCGTATCAGGCAGGCAAGCATGACGTCGTCGGGGACGAGCTCTCCCTCATCGTCCACGAAACGGACCACCTCGGCCTCGGGGCCGACGACGGCGCCGAAGGCGGCCCCGACGGTAGGAACTATGCGCGCCACCCGCTCGATGCTCTCCTGGAGGTCGGCCCCGGAGCCGCTGCTCACGACGTTCGCGTTCGCGAAGCCCTCCATGACGACGGCGCCCACGCCCAGGCGGGAGAAGACGCTGCTCGCGACGAGGCCCGCCACGCCGCCGAAGAAGTCCACGACGATCGTGGCGCCCGAGGTCTTCTCGCGGTCCACGACCCGCTCCAGGCGCTCGACGAACTGCTCGACGACGCGGCCGGGGTAGATCAACTCCCCAATATCCTCGCCGTGGGCCCTGCGGTACTCCTCCCGCACGAACGCCTTCTCCACGGACCGCTGGTCGCCCTCGGTCATGGGTGTGGCCTCGGAGGCGAAGAACAGTATCTCGACGTCGCCGGGGTCAGCACCCGCCCGGACGTGCGCCCCCGCCGAAGACCTGCCAGAGAGCACGTCGTGGCGCACCACGCCGGCGTGGGAGGCCCGAAGGTCGCGGATGTGGATCCCGGTCCCGAGGAGGGCCGCGGTCATCGCCCGCTTGGCGACCTGGGCGGCGCGGGATGAGTCGCGGCCCAAGGTGACGACGGCGCCAGGGTCGAGGGTCGTTCCAAAAGAGGAGGCGAGACGCGTGACGAACTCGGGGGTGAGGTTCACGTTGAACTTGCCGGTGACCACACCGCCCTTGAAGATCGTGCGCAGGCCCATGGTCTCGTAGATCAGGGACTGGGTGACGTTGGCCCCGGCCTCTATGGTCTTGTGCGGGTAGACCTTGACGTCAGGGGCGATGGTGGCCCCCTCGCCCACGATCACGTCGTCCCCGAGAGCGCTGCGCTCGAGGATCCGGGCCCTCGCCTGGACGTAGGAGTTGCGGCCGACAAGCGTGTCCTTGAGCTCGGCCCCCTCGCCCACGTAGGTGCCGTCCGCAACGATGCTCCGCTCGATGGAAGCGCCCGCCGAGACCACGACGTTATCTGCTATGACGGTGTAGGGGCTGATCTTCGCCCCCGGATCGATGCGGGCGTTCTCCCCGATCACGACCGGACCCTCTAGCTCCTCGTCCGGCACCTCCGCCCGCCGGCCCACGAAGATGTTCTCCCTCAGACGTGTCCCCGGGGGCCTGACGTCCTTTACCCTGCCATCGAGCACATCCCGCTGCGCGGAGGCGAACTGCTCGAGGGTGCCGATGTCCTCCCAGTAGTCCTCCGTGACGTAGCCGTACATCGGACGTCCCGCTTCGAGCAGCTTCGGAAAGAGCTCTTTGGAGAAGTCGTACTCGCCCTCCTTTGGTATCTCGTCCATGACGGAGGGCTCGAGCAGGTAGATGCCCGTGTTCACCGTGTCGGAGAAGACCTGGCCCCACGCCGGCTTCTCCAGAAAGCGCGAGATCTTCCCGTCCTCTTCCAGGATGACGATCCCGAAATCGAGCGGGTTCTCAACACTTTTCAAGACCATCGTCGCCTCGGAGCCCTTCTCCTCGTGGAAGCGCAAGAGGCGCGTGAGGTCCGCGTCGGTGAGGGCGTCGCCGCTGATGATGAGGAGGCGCTCGCCCTGGAGGCCGAGCTGCTGCTCGGCCATCTTCACGGAGCCCGCGGTGCCGGCGGGGGCGTCCTCGACGGAGTAGTCCATCTTCACACCCCACTCAGAGCCGTCCCCGAAGTAGTCCCGGATCTCCTCTGGCATGAACTGCAGCGTCACGGTGATGTCGTCGAAGCCGTGGCGCTTCAAGAGCCCCACGATGTGCTCCATGCAAGGCAGGTTGGCTATGGGGATCATGGGCTTTGGCTGGTCGCTGGTGAGCGGCCTCAGGCGCGTCCCCTGCCCCCCGGCCATGATAACGGCCTTCATCGGAACAAGCCCTCCACCGCTAGATTAGACCAGACCTTACGCATCCTGCCTCCCCTTCTACCTCTCAGACGCCGGTCGGCGCCTCCCCGAACGTATACCCCGACCATCATACCCGACCCTGGAGCCCGGTTAACGGCTGCTCTTGGTCCTGACCCCCACGGCGACACCCCACAGGTCATAGCGCTCCCTGAGGGCGTTCTCGACGTAGCGCAGGTAGTTGTCCGGCAGGTCGTCGGGGCGATTGGCGAAGAGCGTGAACCTGGGCGGGGTCGTCCCCGTCTGGGTGGCGTACCGGATCTTCACTCCCCCGGGCGGCGAGGTCCGGTCCACGAGCGCGTTCACGAACTCCGCCACCTCGTGAGTGGTGACCCGCAACCGGTAAGCCCGCCTTATGCGCGAGGCAAAGGGCAGTATCTTCTCAACACCAGCCCCCGTCAGCGCGGAGATGGCGAGGAACCGCGGCTTGAGGTCCGTCAACCTGGCCGCAACACCCTCCTGGACCTCCCTAAGGCGGTCCGGGGAGACGAGATCCCTCTTGTTGATCAGAACCCCGCACGCCCGCCCGGCCTCCTGGATCTCGCGCGCCACCCTCATGTCACCGGCGACCAGCCCATCGACCGCGTCCACCAGCAGCAAAGACACGTCCGAGCGTCGGATCGCCTCACTCGTCCGCAGCGACGAGTAGTAGGGAACCCCGCTCGCCCGCCGGATGCCCTTGGCAACCCCCGCGGTATCCAGCAACAGGTACCGCTCGACTTCTCCTTCTACCTCAACCTGAACCTCACCCGCCACCGCGTCGGTCGTGGTGCCGGCGACCTCGGAGACGACGGCCCGTTCGGCGCCTAAGAGCCGGTTGAGGAGCGTGCTCTTCCCGACGTTGGGCCTGCCGACTATGGCGAGCCTGGGCAGCTCGGGCCCTTCATCGGGCGCGACCTCGGGCAGCTGGGCGACGACGGCGTCCAGGAGGTCGCCGACGCCGAGGCCGTGGACCGCGGAGACCGCGTGGGGCTCCCCTTCGCCCAAGGTGTAGAAGCGGTGGCGCTCGGTGTCGTCGTCGGGGTTGTCAAGCTTGTTGACGGCGAGGACGACCCTGGCAGAGGAGCGGCGCAGCTCGCGGGCGACGGCGGCGTCGGCCTCTGTTGGGCCCAGGCGGGCGTCCGTGAGGTGCAGGATCACGTCGGCCTCCTCGACAGCGACCCTGGCCTGGAGGGTGACGAGGGCTTGGAGGCCGACCTTCGCCGTCGGCTCCATCCCCCCGGTGTCGACGAGGTCGAACTCCGCGCCGGCCCACTCGGCCCTGTTGTAGGAGCGGTCCCGGGTCGTGCCGGGCTGGTCGGAGACGACGGCGCTCCTGCGGCGCAGGATGCGGTTTATGAGGGAGCTCTTGCCGACGTTCGGAGCACCGACGACGGCCACGACGGGGAGCCGGCTCATCCGGCATCCCCTTTCGGCAGGGCGTAGATGGTTCTCAAGACTTCGTCGGCGGCCTCGCGGTAGGCCTTGCCGCCGCGCAGGTTAGGGTCCATGCGGACCGGGTCGCCGACGATCAGGCGCAGGCGCTCCCCGCGCAGGCGGGCGAGGGGGCCTGGCAACTTGCTTACGAAGACGGGCAGGATGGGGGCATTGCCCCGGATGGCGAGCATCACGGCCCCGCTCTTTGCCTCCCTGGCCGTCCCGTCGTCCTTGTGGGTGCCCTCGGGAAAGATGCCGATCGGCCACCCTTCGGTCAGGTAGGAAAGGGCGATCCGCACCCCGGCGCGCCCGCCGCCCTCGCGGTCCACCGGGAAGGAGCCTATGAACTCGAAGAACCTCTTGTACGGGGGCTCGTAGAGTTCTTTTTTCCCCATCCACTGCATGCGGCGGGGGATCGCCATGCACACGAGCACGGGGTCAGGATACTGGCGGTGGTTGGCAGCTATGACCAGCGGGCCCGTCTTCGGCACGCGCTCCATGCCCCGGATCTCCAACCCGAAGAGGAGGCGGCTGAGAAGGATCATGAACCGCCGGAACAGGTCATACCTGCGGGACATGCGAACCGGCGTGCTCTGTCCTTTGAAGGCGCTCACGACCCGCTCACGCCCCCCGCCGCAGCCCGTTCGCGAGGTCGAGCACCCGCGTGACCACCTCTTCGAGGGCGAGCTCCGTCGTATCGAGCACGACGGCGTCGGGGGCGGGCTTTAGCGGCGAGACCTCGCGCTCTGAGTCCTGGCGGTCGCGGCGCGAGATGGCCTCCCTGATGCGGTCGAGCTCCCCCTCGCGCCCGGTCTGCCGCGCCCGCCTTCGCGCCCGTTCCTCGGGGTCTGCCGAGAGAAAGATCTTGAGCTCCGCGTCCGGCAGCACGACGGTTCCTATGTCCCGGCCCTCGACTACGGCCCCGCCCCCGTCCCTCGCCTCGTTCGCCGCGGCCCGCTGGACGGGCAGCAGGACCTCCCGCAGGCCGGCGCCGGCTGAGACCCTGGAGGCGGCGGCCGCCACCTCGGGCGTCCTGAGGTCTGGGTCCGGCACGCGTTTGCCGTCGATGCTGGCACCCCCGGGGTCGAGGCCGACGCGGCGCGCGAGATCCGCCACCCTCGGCCCGTCGGAGAGGTCGGCGCCCTCGCGGAGGGCGAGCAGGGCGGCGGCCCGGTAGGCGGCGCCCGTGTTGAGGTTGACGAAGCCGAGCCGCCCGGCTACCTGCCGCGCGACGGAACTTTTCCCGCTCCCGGCGGGCCCATCTATGGTTACGAGGATTCCCTTCATCGACGAGAGGAGTATAGCCGAAAGCCCTGGGGGTTCATCGAAGCCCGTCGAGCACCCGGAAGTACCCCGGAAAGGTCTTGGTCACGCAGCCGGGGTCCCCAATGGTGACCGCCGGCGCCGGAGCCGCAAGCCCCGCCACGGCGAACGCCATCGCCATTCTGTGGTCCCCGTAGGTCTCCACGACGGCGGGCCGCAGCGGGCCTGGAGTGATGCGAAGCCCGTCCCTCCACTCCTCGACTCCAACACCGAGGCGCGCGAGCTCGGTGGCGACGGCCGAGATGCGGTCGGTCTCCTGGTGGCGGGTGTGGCCGATGTTGGTGATGGTGGTCGGCGAGGAGGCGAAGGGCGCTATGGCGGCCAGGGTCATCATGGTGTCCGAGAAGGCCCCCATATCTACCTCTACCCCCCGCAAGCGCTCGGGACCCCGCACCCCGACGTGGTCGTCGCCGAGGTCGACGTCGCAGCCCATCTTCTCCAGGACGTCCGCAAAGTGCAAGTCCCCCTGGGAGGAGCCGGAGCCGAGGCCCGGCACCCGTACGCGTCCCCCCGTAACGGCCGCCAGCGCCAGGAAGTAAGAGGCGGCCGACGCGTCGGGCTCGACCTCGAACCGGCGCGCCCGGTACGGGCCGCGCGCCACGGAGAGCCGGCCGAAACCTCCGTCCGCCTCGACTTCGACGCCGAAGTGGCGCATGACGCCTGCGGTGACCCCGACGTAGGGCCAGCTCTCGCGGCCCTCGACGTCCAGCGTGACGGCGTGCTCGGCGTAGGGTGCTGCCATGATCAGGCCGCTGACGAACTGGCTGCTCCCGCCGGCGCGCACGACGGTCCTGCCGCCCGGCAACCCGCCGCCGCGCACGACGATGGGGAAGCGGCCGTCCTTGTCGGCGTATTCCACACCTGCGCCGAGCCCGCGCATCGCGTCCACGAGGTCTTTTATGGGGCGCTCCCGCATCCGGGGCACGCCGTCAACGGTGTAGGGGCCGGGCCCGAGCGCGAGCGCCGGCGGCAGGAACCGCGCGACGGTGCCCGCGTTCCCGACAAAGACCCCGACGCCGCCACGGGGTATCCCGCCGGCGAGCCCCGCTACCCTTACCTCGCCCGCCTGCATGTCGGCCCGGACGTCGAAACCCAGGCGCGCCAGGGACTCGAGCAGGTAGTAAGGGTCGTCGGAGAAGAGCGGGTTCTTTATAGTGGAGACGCCATCCGCGAGCGCCGCCACGAGCAGGGCCCTGTTCGTGACGCTCTTGGAGCCCGGCACCGTGACCTCGGCGTCTACCGGGCGCCCGAGCGGGCCTATCTCCAGGGTCTCCGGGAACTCGCCCCTGACGTCATCCAAGGTGAAGTCCCTGCCGGGCACGCCCTCCACACGGCTCACCCCAGTGCCCCAAGCTCATCCTCCGTAAGCGGACGATGCTCCCCTTCTGCGAGGTCTCCCAGTAGCACGGGCCCGACCCTTACCCTATGCAGCGCGATGAGGTTCAGGCCGGCGGCGGCGCACGCTCGGCGTATTATGCGGTTACGGCCCTCGTGGATGGTGAGGTTGAGGGTGGTCCGGCGTGGGCCTGAGTTGAGGTTGGAGATGGTGGGTGGGGACATGGGGCCGTCTTCGAGGCGGGGGCCTGCGGCGAGGGTTTCTAGGGCCTTGGCGGGGACGGGGTTGTTGAGGGTCAGGCTGTACTCTTTTTCGATCATCGATGAGGGGTGGGTGATGCGGTGGGCGAGCGGGCCGTCGTTGGTGAGGATCAGGAGCCCGGTCGTCTCGGCGTCGAGGCGGCCTGCGGGGACGAGGCCCGGCACGTTTGGCATCAGGTCGGCCACGGTGGGACGGTTCTTGTCCGGCTCGTCTTTAAGGGTGGTGAGGTAGCCGGCGGGTTTGTTCAGGGCAAACGAGGCGTGGGTGGACGGGAGGAGGACGCGCCGGCCGGAGAGGAGGACCTCTTCCTCTCCGGAGACGGAGGCGCCTATGGAGGCGGTCTCCCCGTCGACGGTGACGTGTCCGCCTTTGATCAGGGCCTCGGCCTTGCGCCTCGACGGGGCCGCGCCCGCCCGGGCGAGAAAGGCTTGCAACCGCATCTAGCCTTCTCTCTCGTCCGGGGCCTCTTCGGTCGAGGTCAGGCGCTCGCGGACGCGGGCGAGCTCCTCGGGCGAGACGAGCGAGTCGAGCGGGGGGAAGTCCTCCCCGGAGCCCGCGTCGGCGGCGGCGAGAAAGTCGTCGCTCACGCCGAGGAGGGCGGGCGCGCCCGGCGCGTCCCTGTCGGCACCGACCTCGGAGATCAGGCCCCGCTCCAGAAGGTTTCGGATCACGGCGTCTGAGTTCACGCCCCTGACCCGCGAGACCGCGCCGCGGGTCAGGGGACCCAGGTAGAGGGCGCAGGCGAGCACCTCGTGGGCGGCGCCCGAGAGCGGCGCGGGCCTCGCCTCCTCCCTGAAACGCTCCACGACGCCGGCGCAGGCCGGGTTCGTCGAGAGGAGGTGGCCGCCGGCGACGGCCCGGAGGACTATGCCGGAGCCCTCCGGCGCGTACCGGGCGGAGAGGTTCTCGAGCGCCGCCTCCGTCTCCGGTTCGGAGAGCCCCGTGGCGGAGGCAAGGTCTCCGAGCCGGACGGGACGGGGGCTCACGAGCAGGACCGCCTCCACCAGGTGCTCGGGGGCCGGGCTCACGCGCCGGGGTCCAGGGGCTCAAAGGTGAGGTCGCCCAGAGGTTCAGCCTGCAGGAGCTTAACTGCGCCCTCCTGGGCCAGGGAGAGTGCGGCGGCGAAGGCCACGGCCGAGCGCAGGCGGTCCATGCCGCGGGTCAGGTCCTCGTAGGAGACCGGCCCGCGCAGTAGGCCGGCCCGGATCAGGCCGGCCAGCTCCTGGAGCGTCACCGTTATGGGTCCGAGGTGCCTGACGGGCGGCTCAACGAGGCGCGAGAAGGCCCGCCTGCCGGCGAGCGTTAACCGGTCGCTTGAGATGCGCAGCCGGCCGGGTTTCGGCGCGACCGCGTGGGCCGAGGGGTAGTGCCCCGAGGCGCGGGCGAATCGTTCGCGCAGGTGCTCGGCGGCGCGCCGGATCTTGAGGTACTCCTGCAGGCGTTCGGCGAGCTCCTCCGGGGAGGCAGCGGTGGCGTCCTCATCGTCGGGCTCCGCTTCCAGGGCCGGCGAGAGGGTGCGGCTCTTGAGCAGTATAAGGGCCGCCGCAGAACCCGCGAAGTCCGTGTCCCGGTCCAGCGCGTTGGCGGACCCTGGGTCGCGGGAGCCCGCGTAGAGGCCGACGAGCTCGCGCAGGGGGATCTCGAAGATCTCCAACTCATCTTTGAGGACCAGGGCTAGAAGCCACTCGTACGGGCCCGAGTAGACGTCGAGCTCGACGGTGAAGTCCGCCAGGGACCGGCCGGTCGACGGGGCGCTCAACGCGCCTCCGGATGGAGCGGCAGGACGGATGAGAGCTCGCTGTGGTCGGACCCTGTCGCCCTGGCGAGGACGGAGTCGACGACCCGCCCCTCCGCGACGGCCACCCCGCGGGCGAGGCCCGCGTCGGACTTCAGGGCGTCGGCGAGGCCTAAGGACGCGAGCCGGCGGACGTGGGGCAGGAGGGCGTTGCTTAAAGCGCGGGTGGCGGTCACGGGGACGGCCGCCGGGACGTTCTTGACGCAGTAGTGGATCACGCCGCCGTCCACGAAGGTGGGGTCGTCCAGGGTAGTCGGCCGCGAGGTCTCGACGCAGCCGCCGTAGTCGACGTCTACGTCGACGATCACGGCCCCATCGTTCATCCCCTCGACGGTGGCCCGGTCGACGAGGGCGGGCGTGCGGTCGCCGACGACGTGGACGGCCCCTATGAGCAGGTCGGCCCGCAGAACGGCGTCGCGGATGCTTATGGTGCTCGCGGCGAGCGTGGTAACGCCGGGGATGCGGGCGAGCTCGAGCTCGCGCAGCCGGTCCACGTCGCGGTCGATCACGACCACCTGGGCGCCGAGCCCGCTCGCCATCCTGGCCGCCCCCGAGCCGACGATGCCGCACCCGAGAACCACGACCCGCCCCGGCCTCACACCCGCAGCACCCCCGAGCATGACGCCCCGTCCGCCGGACTGGTGCAGGAGGAGGTGGGCCCCGATCTGGGGCGTCAGGCGGCCGGCGATCTCGCTCATCGGCGCGAGGATTGGCAGCCGTCCCCTCGCGTCCCTGACCGTCTCCATGGCGAACGCGACACACCGGGAGCCGAGGAGGTCCCGCATGAGATCCCGGTTTATCGGCAGCGAGAGAAACGAGAGCAATACGAGCCCCTCCCGCAACCGCTCCCGCTCCTCCTCGACCGGCCCGTAGACCTTGACGACGAGCTCGGAGTCGTCCCATACCCTGGCCGCGTCCCCGACGACCCTGGCGCCGGCCTCCTCGTAGGCCGCGTCCGGGATACCAGATGCCTCCCCCGCCCCGGCCTCGACGAGCACCCGATGACCGGCCCGACTCAGCTCGTGCGCCGCGTGCGGGCCAAGCGCCACCCGCGTCTCCCCCGGCGTCATCTCCCTGGTAGTCCCTATCCTCAAGGGTCGACCCCGAGCCGGCCGTCGAGGCTCCACCGGGGGTGTTCCCGCAGAAACTCCCGCAAGCCCTCCTCCTCGCCCCTGACGCCGAGGGCCAGCCCGCCGTCCTTTACGGGGTCCCAGCAGGGCGCGAGACGGACCCGAAAACCGGCCCGCCAGAGGTCCGCCGCCAGCGCCTGCACGAGGTCGGGGCGGAACCCGCGCGGCGGAGCCTCCCGCAGGACGCGCATCTCGAGCACCGCCCCCGAGACGGCCGCGGCGCCTGAGACCCGGCGCATCACGCGCTCCAGCGCCCCGCCGAGGCCCGTCAGCGCTCTTACGCTCCCGCGCACCTCGAGGCGGGTCCCGCAGGGCGACAGCGACTCTTCGAGGTCGTGCCTGAAGGGGCCGGCCGGGTCGGGCAGGCACGAGGGTGGGTGCCGCGGCGCCTCATCCCACTCCAGCACGGCGCGGAAGTCCGCGAGGCCCGCGGCGCGCGTCGCCACGGTCCCGGCGGGCTCCCCGGTCAGGGTCAGGCACCCGGCGGCGGGGAGCGTCGCCCCCGGCGCGGGGCTCAGCGGGCCGCCTGCTCTCCGGCCGGGGCCTCGGCCGGGACCTCTTGGGGGACGGCGGTCTCGACCGGCATCCTGCCACAGGCTGAGACGAAGCCGAAGAAGAGCGGGTGCGGGCGGAGGGGACGGCTCTTGAACTCCGGGTGGAACTGGCTCCCGATAAAGAACGGGTGGTACTTTAGCTCGGCGATCTCGACCAGCCGCCCATCAGGCGACGTGCCGCTAAAGACCATCCCAGCCTCGGTGAGCGCCTCGCGGTAGGCGTTGTTCACCTCGTAGCGGTGGCGGTGGCGCTCGTAGACGAGTTCGGAGCCGTAGACCTCGGCGGCTAAAGTGCCGGGCTCGATCTTGCACGGCCAGCGCCCGAGACGCATCGTGCCGCCCATGTCCACGCCCACCTGGTCGGGCATGATGTCTATGACCGGGTGCGGGGTGTCCTGCTCGAACTCCGTGGAGTTCGCCATCTCAAGGCCCGCGGCGTTGCGGGCGAACTCTATGACCTCTATCTGCATACCCAAGCACAGCCCGAGGTAGGGCGTGTCCGTCTCCCTCGCGTAGCGCGCGGCCTCTATCTTGCCCTCTGCCCCCCTGTGACCGAAGCCTGGCAACACCAGCACGCCGTCGACGCCGGAGAGCCGCCGCTGGGTGGACTCCCTATCTTCGAGCACCTCAGAATCCACCCAGTCTAGCTCCACCTTAAGGCCGTTGGCGCCCGCGGCGTGGCCGAGGGCCTCGACCACCGACAGGTAGGCGTCCTGGAGCTTGATGTACTTGCCGATGATGGCGACCCGGACGCTCCGCTCGGCCTCCAGCGTCCTCGTGACGAGGAGGCGCCACTCATCCAGCTTCGCCGGCGGCGCCTCCATCCCGAGTTTATCGAGGACCAGATCGTCGAGGCCCTCGTCGTGGAGGCTAAGGGGGATGGCGTAGAGGCTCGGGGCGTCCTCGGCGGGGATCACCGAGTCGAGCTCCGTATCGGCGAAGAGCGCGATCTTCTTGCGGATATCCTCGCTCATCGGGCGGTCCGCCCGGCACACGAGCACGTCGGGGCTTATGCCGATCTCGCGCAGGCGCTGGGCCGAGTGCTGGGTCGGCTTGGTCTTGAGCTCGCCGGCCGCCTCGATGTACGGCACGTAGGAGACGTGTACGTAGAGCACGTTCTTGCGCCCGACGTCGTTTCGGAACTGGCGGATGGCCTCCAGAAAAGGCTGGCTCTCGATGTCGCCGACGGTGCCGCCGATCTCGGTGATCACGACGTCGTTGTCGTGCCCTAAGCGGCCTATTCTGTTCTTGATCTCGTTGGTTATATGCGGGATGACCTGCACGGTCGCCCCGAGGTAATCGCCCCGACGCTCCCGGCTTATAACCTCCCAGTAGACGCTCCCGGTCGTCACGTTCGAGAGCCGGCCGAGGTTCTCGTCCAGGAACCTCTCGTAGTGCCCGAGGTCGAGGTCGGTCTCGGCCCCGTCCTCGGTGACGAAGACCTCACCGTGCTGGTACGGGTTCATGGTCCCGGGGTCGACGTTGATGTACGGGTCGAACTTCTGCAAGACGACCCGGTAGCCCCGGCTCTTGAGCAGCATCCCGAGCGCTGCGGCGCTCGTCCCCTTGCCGATGGACGACACGACCCCGCCCGTCACGAAGATATACTTGGTCTCACTCATCCGAACCACGCTCCCGATAACGCAACCAACGCCAAGCCCCTTCCTCCTGTAGAACCGGAAAGACCGGAGAGATTCCCCGGGAGCGACGCCCCGCTGCCACCGGGTGGCGGCCCATAGAACCCGCGAGCGCATGCTCCAACCTCACGGAACATCATACTACCGCCGATGGCCCGAGAATTAAATAGCGCCGGCAACCTTTCTGCCTGGCCGAACGGCTCTGGAGTCTCTACGCTATGCGCCTATGCCCGCCGCTAGATCCAACGGTCCCCTCTTTGTCGTCCTCGCGGCTATCCTGTGGGGGACGGGCGGCACGGCCCAGGCGTTGGCCCCCGGGGCCGAGGACCCCCTCTCCGTTGGAGCCCTCAAGATCGGCATCGGGGGGGCGGCGATGCTGGCGTTCTCTGTCATGTCCGGTGGGTGGTCGAAGGGCGCGTCCGCGAAGTGGCGACCCTTTCCGGTGCTCGCCTGCGCGATGCTGGTCGCCTCCTACCAGGTGCTCTTCTTCACGGGGATCACGCTAACGGGCGTCGCGGTGGGCACCCTCTCGGCAATCGGCAGCCTTCCGGTGTGGGCAGGACTGATAGACCTGCTGTTCGGGAAGCGGCCCGACGCGCGGTGGCTGGGCGCCACGTCCCTCGCCGTCGCCGGCTCCGTGCTTCTGGTCGGCTCGGGCGGCTCCCTCTCCGTGGACCCAATCGGCGTCCTGCTCTGCATCGCCTCGGGCGGGGGGCTGGTCGCGTTTACGGCCATAGCGAAGGGACTTCTGGAGGAACGGCCGCACTCGGTGGTGATGGGCGTAACCTTCACGCTGGGCGCCGTCCTCCTCTCGCCGACCTTGCTGTTCTCGGATCCCGGATGGGTACTCTCCCCCACAGGCCTGGCCGTCGCCCTCGAACTCGGCCTGGGGGCGACCGCGCTGGCGTACATACTGTTCGCGAACGGGCTCTCCAGAGTCTCCGTCTCGACGGCGGCCACGCTCTCCCTCGCCGAGCCGTTGACGGCGGCGCTTCTGGGGGTCCTGATCCTGGGCGAGCGGCTCTCCCCCACGGCGATGGCCGGCATGGCTCTCCTCGTGCTGGGCCTTCTGCTCGCAACCGTGAGACGCGAATAACCGCGAACCGGAGCGCGCCGGAGCGTCCCGTTCCCAACGCTCCATCTGTTGTATTATGGGTATTATTTGTGGGTGAGGAGTTCGGAGGCGTGGGCGAGGGAGGCTTCGTCGATGCGGCCGGAGAGCATGCGGGCCATCTCCTTGAGGCGTTCATCGCCGCTTACGCGGGTTATGCGGGTGATGGTGCGGCCCTGGGCCTCTTCCTTGGCGACGACGACGTGGGAGGCGGCTTCGGAGGCTATCTGGGGCAGGTGGGTGATGGTGAGGACCTGGTTGCGCATCCCGAGCTGGCGCAGCTTGGCGCCGACGGCGGTGGCCGTCTCGCCGCCGATACCGGCGTCGACCTCATCGAAGACGTAGGTGGCGCCGGGTTCGACGCGCTCCTGGGCGAGGCGGATGGCGAGCATAATGCGGGAGAGTTCGCCGCCCGAGGCGTAGCGCCTGACGGGGAGCTCGGGCTCGCCGGGGTTGGGCCGGATCTCGAACTCCACCCGCTCCCTTCCCGTTGGCCCCGCCTCCGCCGGCACGAGCCGCGCCCTGAACTCCGTCCTCCCAAGGTTCAGCCCCGAGAGGTTCTCCTGCACTTTCTTCGCGAGGCGCGCTGCGGCCTTCGCCCGGCCCGCGGAGAGCGTCCCGGCGAGCCCGGCGAGGCGACGCTCGCCGTCCGCGACGCGCGCTTGGAGCCCCCCCGTCTCCTCGTCCAGGTTCTCAAGGCGCGCGAGTCGGGCGCGGGCGTCGTCCAGGTAGCCCTCCACGTCCCCGTACTTGCGCTCCAGCGCGCGCATGGCGGCGATACGGTCCTCCACCGTCTCGAGGCGGCCGGGATCGGCTTCAAGCTCCTCGACATAGGAGCGGAGCTCGTAGAGCACGTCTTCGAGCTCCGCCGAGAGGCCGCCTAAGCGTTCCAGCAGCCCGGAGAGGCCCGCGTCGAAGCGGAGGGCCGTCTCGAGCTCCCCGGCGGCGCTGGCGACGGAGTCAACCGCGCCGCCGCCCTCTTCGGAGGAGAGGAAGGCGGCGGCCGCGGCCGCGGCCTGCTGGAGGTCCGTGACGTTGCGCAGCCGGTCGCGCTCGCGCGCGAGGTCTTCCGCTTCTTGCGAACTGTACCCGGCCGCCTCGAGCTCAGAGACCTGGAAGCGCAGGAAGTCCGCCTCGCGCAGGCGGGCCTCCCCCGTGGCGCGGACCTCCGCGAGCTCCCGGCGGGCGGCCTCGACGGAGCGCCAGACGTCCTCGTGGTCTTGCCTGGCCTTCGATGCCTTGCCGGTCAGGAAGTCGTCCAGGATGGCGAGCTGCTCCGCGGGCTCGGTGAGCTTGGCCTGCTCCCGCTGGCTGTGGTAGGAGACGAGGCGCTCGCCGAGGGTGCCGAGGGCGCGCACCGGAACAGAGACGCCGCCGACAAAGCAGCGGGACCTCCCCTCCCCCGTCAGGGTGCGGCGGAGAACCAGGCCGTCTTCGGCGTCGACCTCCTCTGCCAGATCGCCCAGGGCCTCGGCGAGGAGCTCGGGGCCGGTCTCCTCCGGCAGGACGAAGGTGCCCTCTATGGTGGCCTTCTCCGCGCCAGCGCGGACGGCCTCGGAGCGGGCGCGGCCCCCGAGCAGCAGTTGGAGGGCGGTCGCCAGCAGCGTCTTGCCGGCGCCGGTCTCGCCGGTGATGGCGTTCAGGCCGGGGGAGAGTTCGAGGGTGGCCTCTTCGATCAGGGCGACGTTCTTGACCGAGATCTCCGTCAGCATTACAGGAACGTCCGCCTGACGGCCCGCCACCAGCTCCAGTCCTCGGTGCGCCCGATCCTGACGCTCCTCGGGGAGAGCCGGATCTCGATCTTCCCCCCCTCCGCCACCTCGCGCGGATCATCCCCGTCTAACGAGAGCAGCGCCTCCCGCCCGACCACCGAAAGCTCGACGACCTGTTCCTCACCGAGCACGAGCGGCCGGCTGACGAGCGCGTGCGGCGCTATGGGCACGAGCACGTAACACCCGGCATCGCCCGAGATTATGGGCCCGCCCGCCGAGAGCGCGTAGGCCGTCGAGCCGAGCGGCGTGGCCGCGATAAAGCCGTCGCACCTGAAGGCGAAGAGCTCCTCCCCCCCGATCGAGACGTCCACGGAGACGAGCTGGTGGGGCCGCTTCTTGATGAGCACGGCGTCGTTGGCCGCGAGCTCCGGCTCCTCGCCGGGCCTGCGCACCTCTAGCATCCGGTACTCCTGGACGGAGAGACCGCCGTTGAGGACCTTCTCGACGCCCATCTCCATCTCGTCGGGGAGCATTCCGGACATAAAGCCGACCTTGCCGAGGTTTACGCCGAGCAGGACGCGCCCGGGGTACATCCTGGCCGCCTTGAGCATCGTCCCGTCGCCGCCGAGCACGAAGACGAGGTCGGGATCTGTGGCCCCGTCGGGCTCGCCCTGGGGCCTGACGTCCGCGACCTCCACGCCCCCCTTCTCGAGCGCGGCCATAAGACGGTCTGAGTGACCGTTATCAACCCTCGGGTTCGCCACGACCGCAACGCGCCGCACCTCTCCGATACCGACCTCCTCAGGCACCCGACACGACCTCGCGCACGCGCCCCTCATCCAGGGTGGCCGCCGTATCCCGCAGCAGCCGTAGCGGGTACTCCTGGTTGCCGGACCGGCGGCCCGTGACGGCCGCGGGCGCGAGGTCGACGGCGCCGAAGCCGAGTTCGGCAAAGGACTCCACGACCTTCAGGATCACGCCTCTCCGGACCCCCGGGTCGCCCACGACCCCGCCGCGTCCCACGAGGCCCGGACCCGCCTCGAACTGGGGCTTCACGAGCACGACCGCCTCCGCAAGTGACGGCGTCGTGGAGAGGAGGGTCCGGAGCGCGACCCCGAGCGAGATAAACGAGAGGTCCGCGACGAGCAGGTCCGGCCCGAAGGGCAGGTCGGAGCCCTTCAGGTACCTGACGTTGGTCCGTTCGAGGACGGTCACCCTCGGGTCCTGGCGCAAGGACCAGGCCAGTTGCCCGTAGCCGACGTCTACCGACAATACCTTCTCGGCGCCACGCTTGAGGAGAACGTCGGTGAACCCGCCGGTCGAGGCGCCGGCGTCCAGACACGGGCGGCCCGCGACCTCGATACCGAAGGCGTCGAGCGCGGCGTCGAGCTTCTCGCCGGCGCGGGAGACGAAGCGGTTACCCTGCACTACAGAGAGAGGTTGGTCCGGGGGGATGCGGGAGCCTGCTTTCGTGACGACGTGATCGCCGACGCGAACCGCGCCGGCCAGGATCAGGCCCTGCGCCCGGCTGCGGGTCTCGGCGAGTCCCCGCTCGACCATTAGGGTGTCCAGCCGCTGGCCCTTGGCCTCCATGTCCGCGGGCTAGCTCCCCCGGTTGCGCACGAAGCGGGCCATCTCTTCGAGCCCCGAGGTGTCTCCGTCGACCCGCGAGAGCGCGGCCAGGGCCCGCTCCTCGGAGGCGTCGGCCTGCCTTCTCGCGCCCTCCAGGCCGTAAACCCCGACGAAGGTGGCCTTGCCCTGCTCGGCGTCGCTGCCGGCGCTCTTGCCGAGCTCCTCGCGGGTGGCCGTGGCGTTCAGGAGGTCGTCGACGATCTGGAAGCAGAGACCAAGCTCAGACGCGTACTCGCTCACGGCGGCCTGCTCCGCCTCCGGGGCCCCCGCGAGTATCGCGCCGATACGCGCCGAGGACTTGATGAGTGCCCCGGTCTTGAACTTGTGGATCAGGTGCAGGGTCTCCGGGTCCGTGTCGTCCCCCACCCCTGTCTGCTGCATGTCTATGACCTGCCCGCCGACCATGCCGTTCACCCCGGTAGATCCCGCCAGCTCCCGCACGACCTCAAGGACCTGCTCGACCTCGGCTTTCTGGTGGACGGTGATGAGGGCCAGAGCCTCCCCGAAAAAGGCGTCCCCGGCGAGTATCGCCATCGCCTCCCCGTACTTCTTGTGCGCGGTCGGCCTGCCCCGGCGGTAGTCGTCGTCGTCCATGGCGGGCAGATCGTCGTGGATCAAAGAATACGTGTGGATGAGCTCTATGGCCGCCGCCGACGGGAGCACGTGCGCGGGCTCGTCCCCGAAGACCCATGCGGTCTCCATGCAAAGCGTCGGCCGCACCCGCTTGCCCCCCGCGAGCATGGAGTACCTCATCGCCTCCTCGAGCCCGGCCAAGCGCGGTTCCCCGGTGAACCT
Organism: uncultured Rubrobacteraceae bacterium; assembly: GCA_902805975.1. Taxonomy (GTDB): domain Bacteria; phylum Actinomycetota; class Rubrobacteria; order Rubrobacterales; family Rubrobacteraceae; genus Rubrobacter_D. Next base: position 28,144 of record CADCUT010000022.1, read on the forward strand.
CAAACCCTCGAGGTACCCCTCGAAGTGGCGGCGGTGCGACTCCCAGCGCAGCGCGCTGCGAGCTCCCTCAGCCATGCTGCACCCCGCCTAAGACCCGGGTCTCTGCGCCGCGCAACACGCCGCCGACGAAGGCGGGCGCCTCGTCGCCGGAGAACCCTTTGGCGAGCTCGACCGCCTCCCCGACGGCCACATCGGGCGGGACGTCTTCGGAGTGGATCATCTCGAAGAGCGCGAGCCTCAAGATGGAGCGGTCCACGGCGCTCATGCGATGGACGGGCCACCCCTCGGAGACCTCGGAGAGCACCTCATCAAGCGCGTCTCTCTCGACGTCCACGCCCCGCAGAAGCCGGACGGCGTAGGCGTCGAGGTCGCCCCTGTACTCGCGCCAGCGGGCCACGGTCTCGCCGAGGGGCTTGCCCGTCACGTCGCTCTGGTAGAGGGTCAGGAACGCCTGTTTACGCGCGGTCCGCCGGCTCAAAGGGTCGCTCTCTCCATCGGGCTCAGACCCGCGTCAGATACTCGTTGGACCGCGTGTCGACCCGCACCCGGTCTCCGGGGTTTACGAAGAGCGGCACCTGCACCACGACGCCCGTCTCGAGCGTCGCGGGCTTGCTCCCGCCCTGCGCGGTGTCCCCCTTGAGCCCCGGGTCGGTCTGCGTGACCTCGAGGTCGACGTGCGCCGGGGGCTCCACGCTCACGACCTCCCCGTCCGCGGAGAGCACGCTCACGGTCCCGCCCTCAACGACGTAGCCCGCAGACTCGCCGACGACCTCGGCCGGCACGGCGACCTGGTCGTAGGTATCCGCGTCCATGAAGTGCATCAGGTCCCCGTCCCGGTACAGGTAGGTCATCGGGCGCGACTGGGTCGTGACGCCCTCGAGCTTCTCCCCGGCGCGGAAGGTCTTCTCGACCACGGCCCCCGAGTCGATGTTGCGCAGGCGCGTCCTGACGAACGCCCCGCCCTTGCCGGGCTTGACGTGCTGGAAAAACAAAATGGTGAACCGCTTGCCATCCACGCGGATGGCGCCGCCGTTCCTGAACTGGTTGGTAGATATCATGCCCGAAGTCCCCCTTCGAGATGCCGCTTCGAGTGGTGTAGTTGTGCGCCGGAAGCCCCGCCCCAACGCCGCGATATTATCGCACAGATCAACCCGCGGTCAGGCCCCTCCCCGGGCGCCGAGAACGTACCCGACGGCCGCCCTGTACCCGTAGGCCCCCATGCCGGCCACCACCGCGTCCACCGCCGGCGAGACGACCGACCGCCGGCGCCACTCCTCCCGACCATGAACGTTAGATAGATGTACCTCGACTTTCGGTACATCCACCGCCTCCAGCGCGTCGTGGAGCGCGTAGGAGTAGTGCGTCCACGCCCCCGGGTTTACCACGATCCCCGCTGACGCAGCCGCCTCGCGCACGAACCCGACCATCTCCCCCTCGAAATCCGTCTGCCCGAACCGGAACTCGACCCCAGGGAAAGCCTCCCGCAAGTCTCTCTCTATGTCATCGAGGGTGAGGGTCCCGTAGACCTCCGGGCGGCGGGTGCCTAAGGCGCCGAGGTTGACGCCGTTCAGGACGTGGACGCTAGCCAACGACGGCTCCTATCGCGCGGCGGGCCTCGTCGTCGCCCACGGCCACGCCATAGACGGGTAGGCCGACGTCTCTGAGCAGGACGAAGCGGTGGTCCGCCCTGCCGTCCTCGGCGGTCCGTTTCTTGTCGCGCGACAAGGCCAGGTGCGCGGCCTCCGCGTCGATACCGGGGGAGCGGCGGGGCAGGCCGGCGGCTTCGAGGAGTTCCTCGTGGAGGTTTGTCAGGTCCGTGTTGAAGCGCTCGGCGGAGAGGCCCGCCTCGGCGACCATGCCGGCGGCGACGGCGGAGCCGTGCGGGAGGGCGTAGTCGGCGGCGGCCTCAAGGGCGTGGCCGATGGTGTGGCCGTAGTTGAGGATGGCGCGGCGGCCCCCTTCCCGTTCATCCTCGGCAACGATTTCGGCCTTGAAGCGGATGGAGTGCAGGATCAGGGCGCGCAAGGCGACCGCGTCTCCGGCGCGGGCCGCCGGGATGAGGGCCAGGTCCTCGAAGAACCGCCCCCCCGCGAGAAGGCCCATCTTGACGACCTCGGCGAGACCGTTCGAGACCTCGGCCTCCGGCAGCGTCCGGAGCCAGCCAGGCTCGGCCGCGACAAGGGCGGGTCTGACGAAGGCGCCTATGAGGTTCTTGCCCTCGGGGAGGTCGAGGCCCGTCTTGCCGCCGACGGCGCTGTCCACCATCGCGAGCAGCGAGGTCGGGAGCATCACGAGTTCTATCCCGCGCATGTAGGTCGCGGCGACGAACCCGCCGAGATCCCCCACCACGCCGCCACCCAGGGCAAAGAGCGCGCCGTCGCGGGTGAGGCCCATCCGGGCGAGACGGCGCACGACGTCCTCGTAGGCTGCGACACCCTTCGAGGCCTCTCCGGCCGGTATCTCAACGACGCCGACCACGGTCCAGCCCGCGCTTTCGAGGGAGCGGCCGAGTTCGGCGGCGTACAGGGGCCCTACGTTAGAGTCGGTCAGGATGGCGCAGGGGCGGGGGTCCAGCGCGTCGGCGATGCTCCGGTAGACGTTCTCGCCCACCGTCACCGGGTAGGGCGGGCTCACCCGCACCTCTACCGTGTCATCAGCCATCGCTCCACCTCCTCGGCGACCTCCGCAGCGCCCCGGCCTTCGGCCCGCACCTCGACGTCCGAGACCTCGCGGTAGAGCGGCAGCCGCTCCGCGTAGCGTTGGGCGAAGTCTTCTCTGGTATTGCCCTTCAGGGGTCTGTCGGGGCCCCGGGTTCTGGTGTAGAGAACGTTGATGGGTTCCGTGAGGAAGACCGTGGGTGTGTGGCGTAAGGCGGCGCGGTTATCCAGGCGCACGACGGCCCCGCCGCCGCAGGAGATCACGGCCGGCTCGGGGCGGTCGAGGGCGGAGAGCAGGGCCGCGTGCTCGAGGTCGCGGAAGCGGTCCTCGCCCCAATCGGCGAAGATCTCGGGGATGGTGCGGCCGGCTCGGCGTGAGACCTCGTGGTCGAGGTCGACGAAGTCGCGGCGGGTGCGCCGGGCGAGCAGGCGCCCGACGGTCGTCTTTCCGCTGCCCATGTAGCCGACGATCGCCACGTGGTCGCCCAACCCCTAGCGGGCCGCGACGCCGGCCTCCGAGAGGCGGCGGGCGTAGGCGTCGTGGGCGGCGTGGATGTCGGCCATGTTGTCCGCGCCGAACTTCTCCAGAAACGCCTCGGCGAGCACGACCGCAACCATCGACTCCCCGATAACCGCCGCCGCGGGGACCGCGCACGAGTCGGCCCGCTCCTTGAAGGCCTTCGTCTCATCACCCGTGGAGATATCTACGGTTCTCAGCTGTTTGGAGATCGTGGAGATCGGCTTCATGGCCGCCGAGACGAGGACGGGCTCCCCGTTGGTCATGCCGCCCTCGATGCCGCCCAGACGGTTGCTCGCGCGCTCCAGGTGGCCGTTGCCGGCCAGGATCTCGTCCTGGACCTCGCTCGAGCGGTGGGCGGCGACGCCGAAGCCCATCCCGACCTCCACACCCTTGATGGCGTTGATGCTCATCACGGCCGCCGCGAGGCGGGCGTCGATCTTGTCGCGCCAGTCCACGTAGGAGCCGAGCCCCGGCGGGCATCCGCGGGCGACGACCACGAACTCGCCGCCGAGGGCGTCGCGGGCGTAGCGGGCCGCGTCGATCTCGGCCTTCATCTCCTCGGTGACCTCGGGGTCGGGGCAGCGCACGTCGGACTCGTCGGCGCGGGCGGCGTTCTCGGCGGCCTTCTCCTTCGGGTACGCGACGGCGCCTATGCGGTAGACGGCGCTGTGGATCTCGACGCCGAACTCGGCGAGAAGCTTTCTGGCGATGCCGCCGGCGGCGACCCTGGCGGTGGTCTCCCTGGCGCTGGAGCGCTCCAGCACGTTGCGCAGGTCGTCGAAGGCGTACTTCTGCATCCCGGCGAGGTCCGCGTGGCCCGGCCTCGGCAGGGTTATCGGGTCGGGCGGGTCCTCGACGGGCGCGGGCGACATCCTGTGCTCCCAGTTGGCGTAGTCCTTGTTCCGGACGAGCATCGCCACGGGCGAACCCAGGGTGTAGCCGTGCCGCACGCCGCCCAGAAACTCCGCCTGGTCCCGCTCTATCTTCTGGCGCCCGCCGCGGCCGTAGCCCTGCTGCCTGCGCGCCAGGTCCCGGTTCACGTCCTCGGCGAGCAGGCCTAGCCCCGCCGGGACGCCGTGCACCAGCGCCACCTCCGCCGGGCCGTGCGACTCACCCGCGGTCGAAAAACCGAACCTCAATCCTGCCTCCGAACTCGAAACCGTGCCCTACGTGTCCCCGCTAATATAAACCACGCGGCCGGCTCTATCCGAACCCGTACGGTGTCAGCCGGACGCCTACCGGGGGGAGAGCGTACCCCCGCTGTCAAAGAGGTCATCCGAACCGCCCCCTCCACCGGAACCTCCCCCACCGGAACCTCCCCCACCGGAACCTCCCCCACCGCCACCGGAGCCTGCGTCTCCCCCGGTGTCGCCGCCTCCGCCGGTCCCGGCGCCTCCCCCGCCCTGCTGGCCGTCCTCCACGCCGTTAAGGTCTGAGTCGTCTTCCCCGTCTTGGATGCCGTCCTCGTCGGTATCGGGGTTGCGCGGGTCCTGGCCGAGGCTCGCCTCCTGGCGGTTGGTGAGACCGTCGCCGTCTGAGTCGTTTCTGGATCGGTCGCCCCCGCCGCCCGCGCCGCTCCCCTGGCCTCCGCCGTCGTCTTCTGTGGGCGTCGTGCCCCCGGGGGGGACGGACGCGGTCGTGGGGTTCTCGGGAGGGGTGGATGCGTCCGTCGTGTTCCCGGAGCCGGAGGTGCCCCCGGAGGCGTCCCCGGAGGTAGACTCCGACGCCGGGGCGAGAAGCTGGCGGAACGGGTCCTTGTTGCGGTAGGCGGCGTAGGAGTCGGCGTCGCGGTCCTCAACCTCGGGGGCGTCGGCGCCTGCGGCCGGGTCTCTGGACTGGACCAGTTCCGCTTCGCCAGAGTTGGACCCTTCCCCGTCCGGGCCGGACATAAAGGCCCCGGCCAGGACCCAGGCGAACAGGAGAAGGGCGAGCAGGGCCAGGACCGGCGGGAGGACCTTGTTATCCCGAACGAGGGCGTCGAACACGCCGCGCCAGAGGTCCGAGATCCGGGCGCCGAGGTTACCCACGCTACTCGGCCGCCGGGGATGCGGTGGTGGTCTCCGGGGGGACCGGTGCTGCGGGCGCAATCCCCTCGGGGACGTCCGTGGGCTGGTAGTAGACCTCGGCCTCTATCTCAACCGTAAGGTTCTGTTCCACGTCGGGCGCCGCGGTCGTGCCCTCCTCCGCGACCTCGTAGGTCACGTTGTTTACGGTTATCAGCCGGACGAGGTCGTCGGCCAGCCTCAAGAACTCGAGCAGCTCCTCGTAGGTGCCCTCGAAAGACATTGTAATAGGCTGGACCGTGAAGTCGCCACCGCCGACGGGCGGGACGGGGTCGCCGCGCACGATCTGGGTCTGGGTCACCCCCGCCGTCTGCGCTATGTCTTCTATCTGGACCACGAGCGTCTCGACCTCGGGCTGGGTCGGGATGCGCTTGTTCAACTCCAGCAACTGGCGCTGGAGCTCCGGGGAGTTACGCCGCACCTCCTCAAGCCGCGCCACCTCGGCCTGGAGATCCGAGAGGGTGGCCCGCCGCTGGTCGCGGGCCGCGGCCCGCTCATCGAGGCTCCCCAAGAGCGGGCTCAGAAGCAGGAAGTAGAACGCGACGACGAGCAGCACCAGGCCGAGGACGCTGAGCAGGATCACGTTTCGGTCCCTGTTCCCCATCAGCGCCGCGCCCCGGCACCATCGTACTGGTCGGCGGCGGAGCCGGCGTTCGCGACCTCCCTGAAGGCCTCGTCGCCGTCGTCCTCGGGTGCCGAGGCGATCTCGGACGGGTCCCCGCCCTCGATGCGGACCTCCGTCCCCTTCTCGCCCGAGACGGTAAGGAGCTCTGAGGCAACCTCGAACTCTATGGCGGGCTCGACGAAGGTCTCCCGGTCGAGCTCGGCGGAGTTGAGCTGGGCGTTTGAGAGGTGCTCCAGGTTGTTCATCCTGACCACGAAGTCCGCGACGTTCTGGTACCGGGGCAGGGCGACCCCCGTGAAGGTGACGGCCCCTGGCGGGTCGAGGGGCTGCTCGGCGGGCGCCTCGACGTCGACCGGGGCCGCCTCGCCGGTGAGGGTCTGGAGGGCGGTCGTCTCCGGCACGACGAACGCGAGGCCCTGCAGAAAGTCGTCCCAGGGGAAGCGGGTGCGGAAGATCCCGTCCGCCACCGGCTTTTTCTCCTCGAGCCGCGCCTGGAGGTCCCTGAACGGGGCGAGCTCCTGAAGACGCGCGTTCTGCTGTGAGATCTGCCCGTCGAGGTCGGCGACTTCTTCTTCGAGGCCGTTGAGCCTGAGGAGAAAGACGAGGTACACGACCGCGAGCGCGATGAGCAGCGCCGCGCCGGCGACGAGGAACAGCCCCAGAAGACCGCCGGGCACCCCCTCGGTGCGGGACCTGCGGTCCTCCGGCGGGAGGAGGTTGACACGCCTCACGCCTCCTCCATCGCCAATCCTAAAGCGACCGCGAGGACGGGCTCCATCGCGCGCAGTTGCTCCTCAGAGATGTTGGAGCGGTTGGTGGCGAGCTTCTCGGCGGGCCTCGCGTTCTCGGCGGGCAGGCCGAGCAACTCACCGAGGTGGGCGGCGAGGCCGGAGATAAGCGCCCCCTCCCCGGAGAGCAGGAGCCGGACGACCTCGCGGGCGTGCGGCTGGGCGTGGTGGTACTCGATGGAGCTTCGCACCTCCTCGGCGAGGTCCGCGGCGGCCTCCTCCAGCCCCCGCCGGGCGTCGTAGGCGAGCGCGGGGTCCCAGTCCCCCCCCTCTTCGCCGCCCGTCTCCTCGGGTTCGTCGCCGAGGCCGGTCCGGGGGTCGAGGGACCGCTTCTCGGCCTCGTCGTCTGGCAGGTCCGCGGCCCGAGCCACGGCGCCCACGAAGTTGGAGAAGCCCACGGGGACGAAGCGCGTCATGGCTGGCACCTCCCCCTCGGCGACCACGAGGTTGGAGATCTCGGGCCCCACGTCGAGCAGCACGACCGCCCCCTCGTCCCCGAAGAAGTTGTTGGGCAAGGCCGAGCGGGTAAGCGCGAGCGCCTTGACGTCCACGCCGACGGCCCGCAGCCCACCGGCCCTCACGGCTGAGGTGTAGCGCTGTACCATCTCCCTCTGCGCCGCCACGACCAGGACGCGGTCCCCCTCCCCGGGTTCGCCGCGCGGCCCGAGCACGACGTGGTCGAGCACGCTCTCGTCGAGGGGCATGGGGATGTGCTCCTCGGCCTCGAAGCCGATGGCGCCCTCGAGGTCCTCGGAGGACATGGGCGGCATCTCCAGCACGCGGGCCACCACGTTCCGGTTCGCGATGCCGATAAAGACGGACTTGTTACCAAACCCGTGGGCCTCCCAGAACTCGCCTATCTCCTCGGCAAGCAGGCCCTCGTCGGCGACCTCCCCGTCAACGATGGTGCCGGGAGGGAGCCTGTGGTAGCCAACGTGCCTGAGGGCGTACTCGCCCCCCCTGTAGGACACCTCGACCGCCTTGATGGCACCCCTGTCGATATCCATGCCTATAGAGGTACTGCCGAGGCGCGCCACCTTCCTCAAATGCTCCAAGCCCCTCAGCGCCCCTCGCCCGCCGGGTTGACTTCAGGGTCCGGTTGGAGGCCGGACGGGACGACCGCCGTCGAAACGGAGGGCGGCGGTCGCCTCAACCGCCCTCCCGGGCGACGTGGCGCGCCGCCTCGACCTCGACCTCGACCCCGACCTCGGCCTTTCGCCCGATGCTCGCGTTGGCCCCGATCACGGCCCTGGCCCCGACCCGCGCCCCCGGTCCGACCACCGCGCCAGCCGAGATCCAAACCCCCGCCCCGACCTCGGCGTCACGGTCCACCACGGCGCCGGGGCCGACAAAGCAATGGCTCCCCACCGAAGCGTCCGGATGCACCACGGCACCGGCCGCCAGCACGCTACCATCGCCGACCACCGCGACGTCCGAGACGTGGGCGAGCGGGTGGGCCGGGGTAAAGAACTCACCGCCCAACCGCCGCAAGGTATTAGCGATGCGCAGCCGCGCCTCGTTGGCCGTTATCGCCACGACGACGTGCGCGGGCTCCACGGAGAGCATGCTCTTGAGCATCTCGACGTCCCCCAGGACCGGATAACCCCGAATCCTCCCCGGCAATACCGCGTGCGCGTCGTCGTAAAACCCCAGGGTCCGGTCCCCGAACCCACCGGCCAGCAGAACGTCCAGGGCCACGCGGCCGAAGCCGCCAGCCCCCACGACGACTACCCTCATCTCGTCGTCGAGCGCCAGGCGCTGTACTTCTACTTCCGGTTCAGGTGTTCTGGTGGTGGTCTCGGGCTCCCGGATCTCGGCCTCCTCCCCGGCGTTTTGACCCAGCTTAACGGCCGAAGTTTAGCACCGCCGCTGACACCTTGCCCCGATCCCCACATTCCGACGTTCCGCGTCCCGGCCCGCCCCCGACACGATCCTACCGGCTGAGGAAAACCCCTTCCAACTGGTGTCCGAGCAGGAAATCCCGGGCCTCCATGCGCCTACCTCCCGGGGCCTGCAACTCCATCACCTCGAGGACCCCGACCCCGCATTGCACGCGAATACGACCCTCTGGGGTAGAGATCTTGCCCGGAGACGCATCCGCCGCGGACTCGTCCGCCACCCCCGCGCGCCAGATCTTGACCGCCCCCCCGATAGCCTCGTGGAACGCGCGCGCCCCGATACCCGGCGCCAGCGCCCGGACGAGATCATGCACCCCCCGGACCCCGCCCTCCCACCGAACAACCTTATCCTCATCTAGAAGCTTAGACGCATATGTTGCATTAAGACTGTCCTGATCGGAGACGGTTAGCCTTTCCTCTTCGAACAAAGTCAGAGCCTCTACTATAGCGTTAGACCCGATCCGGGCGAGCTGCTCGGTCAGTTCGCCGCCGGTCATGTCGGGTGGGATCTCCGTGGGGCGCTGGAGGGCGATGGGACCGGTGTCGAGTCCTTCGTCCATGCGCATTATGGTAATGCCCGTCTCGCGCTCGCCTTCCATGATGGCGCGTTCTACGGGGGCGGCGCCGCGGTATTTGGGGAGGAGGGAAGCGTGGACGTTCCAGGCTCCATGGGGGGCGGCATAGAGGGTGTCGGGGCGCAGTATCTGGCCGAAGGCCGCGACGATAAGGGCGTCGTGGGAGGAGATCCCGGTCGCCACCTCGCCAATGCGAGCTGGTTGGGCCAGGGGTAGACCTTCAGAGCGGGCGAGAGACGAGACGGCCGTCGGGTTTGTCTTGCGCCCCCGGCCCCGGCGGCGGTCAGGCTGGGAGATCACGAGCCCAACCTCGTGGTCGGAGGCGAGCAGGCCGCGGAGGATGGTCGCGGCGAAGGGCGGGGTTCCGGCGAAAGCTACCCTCACGGCCTGAGGGTCAGGCGTTCTGGGCGAGCAGGCGCTCGCGCCACTCGCGCAGGGCGGCCTTGCGCGACTCCCGGTCCGTGCGGTCCAGGATCAGCACGCCGTCGAGGTGGTCCACCTCGTGCTGGAAGACCCTCGCGAGGAGGCCTTCCGCCTCCAGGCGCAAGTCCTCTCCGGCGGCGTCCTGGCCGGTTATGGTGACCGCCACGGGGCGCTCCACCTCCACCTGGATGCCCGGAATAGAGAGGCAGCCTTCGGCCAGCACCTCGGTCTCCTTGGAGGAGGCCTCGATCACGGGGTTGACGACGACGTATTCGTCCTCCTCGACCGCGGCGACGAGCACGCGCCGGAGGCGTCCCACCTGGTTCGCCGCGAGGCCGACCCCCTCCCGCTCGTGCATCGTGACGAGCATGTCCTCGGTGAGGCGCAGCAGGGCGTCGTCGAACTCCTTAACCTTGGCGGCCCGCGTCTTCAGCACCGGGTCTCCAAACGTCTTGACTTCCAGCGCCACGGCGCTCACACCTCCTCGGGGTCAACCAAAATACGTGCCTCCATCCCGCGCGTCCCGGCGGCCAGGCGTGCGGCCCGTCCCGCGGCCCTGGCGACGGCCCGGCGGTCACGGGAGCGGAGCAGGACCTTCCATGATGCCGGCCCGCCCGTACCCGCTACGGGCACGGGATCTGACACCTCGACGCCCTCGCCGAGACCCGGGCGCAGCCGGGATTCTACCGCACCGAAGACCGTCCTCCTCGGCCCCGAGAGGACTACCGTTGCCAGGTGGGCGAAGGGCGGGTAGCCCGCGGCCCGGAGCCGCGGCGCCTCGGCCGCGGCGAAGGACTCGTAGTCGTCGCTGGCCGCCGCGCCGAGGACGTAATGCTCGGGGGTGCGGGTCTGGATCAGGAGCACCCCCCGCGCCGACTCGGCCGCCCGGTAGACCAGACGGAAGGAGCGCTCGGCGGCCCCGATACCGCCTCCATGCAGCGCCGCGTCCACGTCCGGCACCAGAACGGCGTCCCAGGTCTCCTGCAGGACGCACCGGGCCGTCCCGACGACCACGGCAGCGTCCTCGAGCTCCCGCCGCCCCGCGGTTACGAGGCCGACCGGCCTCCCGAGCGCCGACGAGAGCTCCTCGCGCACTCTCTCAACCGCGATCCCGGCGGGGCTCAGTCGGTCGGAGCCGCACTCCGGGCAGGGCGCGTCGCGCGCCTCCCGGTGCCCGCACCCGGAGCAGACCAGGGATCGCGCCCGGTCGTGCAGCGCGAGTGGCAGGTCGCACTCCGGGCAGCGCCGGACGGCGCCGCAGCGGTTGCAGGAGACCGCGGAGGCGTAACCCAGCCGGTCCACCACGACGCCCGCGCGTCCGCCACCGTCAACGAGACGCCGGCAGGTATCCACCAGGGTAGAGCTCAGGACGGCGCCGGAGCCCCGCATGTCCACGATGCGAACCGCGGGCCACTCCGTCGCCGGCCGCGCGGGCAGCTCTCTGACCCCCGACGCGCCGCGCCGCGGGGCGGCGAAGAGGCGCAGGGAGGGCGTCGGGGAGAGACAGATGACCACGGCGCCTTCCGCTCGGCCCCTGGCGATGGCGACATCCCTGGCGTGGATAGGGATGCCCTCGTACCCGGGTTCGGCGCGGTGGGACTCGTCGTGTTCGTCCAGGAGGCAAAACGCCCCGGGGCGGGCCAGCGGCAACAGGGCCGCAGCTCGCGTGCCGACGATAACGTCCACCTCCCCCCGGCGGGCCGCCTCGAAGACCGCCGCCCGGTCCCTCCCGAGCCCGCTGTGGTACGCGGCGACGGTGTGCCCGAGGGGCAGAGCGCGACGCAGGTGGCGGGCCAGGCGCTCGACCGACGCTTTCTCGGGGGCCAGGATCAGGGCCTGATCCCCCTCCCCGACGACCGCCCGCGCGATGGCGGCGATGGCTTCCGGCTCATCCTTCGTCGGGACCCGCCACACGAACGCGCCGCCGCGACCCACCGCCCTCGACGCGTCGGCCTCGAAAGAACCTTTCTCAGAGCCACCGGCAGTCGAAAGAAGCGGTGGCGGTTCCGGCCGGCGGGCGAGCCGGACGGCCCCCCGGCGGGCGAGCTCGCGCAGCACGGCACGGCCCGCTCCGGCTTCTTCGAGAAGAGCCGCCGCCGGCAGGGCGCCGCCACGTTCCTTCAAGTGTTCGAAGAGCTGCCGCTGTCGCGGCGCGCGCCGGAGGTCCGGCTCCGCCGCCCCCCTGACCACAGCCCACTCTACGGTCTTGCGGGGCGGGATGGTCGGCGAGAGCAGAACCCTGCCTTCTTCCTCAGCCTCCTTGAGCCCATCGGGCCCGAGCGCCCGCTTCAGCGCGGCGCGGGAGACGGCGTCGCCCTTCGCCCACGGCCAGCCTTCGACCGGCCGGGTAACGACGAAGCGGCCCGCATCGATGCCGGGCGGGAGTGCCGCCCGCAGGACGGTCGGAAGGGAGACCGCGGCGGACTCTCCAACCCACCGGCACGCCTCCAGGAGTTCCGGTGGGACGGAGAGACCTTCAGCCACCGAGTAGAGATCCTCCAGTTCCCGGTCGGGCTCGGGCTCCTCGCCCAGCACGACCCCGAGGCGCGAGCGGCCGGAGAGCGGGGCGACAACCAGAGAGCCCGCGGAGACGCCACGTCGCAGGCGGGCCGGGACCCGGTAGCTCAGCGGGGGCAGGGCGTGCGTGGGGATCAGGAGGCAGACCCGGACGTTTGCATACCCGGCGTTGGCGTACCTGCCCTCGACGTACCCGCGGGCGGCGGCCGCCGCGCGTTGCCCCGTGGCGCGGACCAACTACAGGCCGGCGGAGCGGCGCAGGTCGTCGGCGCGGGTGGTCTCTTCCCAGGTAAAGCCGGGCTCGCGGCGGCCGAAGTGGCCGTAGGCGGCGGTCTGGGCGAAGACGGGGTTTCGGAGCTCGAGGTCCCGGATGATTGCGCCCGGCCTCAGGTCGAAGTGCTCCATCACGAGGTTGCCGAGCGTGGCGGGATCTACCCTGGCCGTCCCGAAGGTCTCGACCATCACGCTCACGGGCCTCGCCACCCCGATGGCGTAGGCGACCTGGACCAGGCAGCGCCCCGCGATGCCCGCGGCGACGAGGTTCTTGGCGACCCATCGGGCGGCGTAGGAGGCCGAGCGGTCCACCTTGGTGGCGTCTTTGCCCGAGAAGGCGCCGCCGCCGTGGGGGGCGGAGCCGCCGTAGGTATCCACTATGATCTTGCGCCCCGTAAGGCCCGTGTCGCCCTGCGGCCCCCCCGTGACGAAACGCCCGGTAGGGTTCACGAGAATGTCCGCAGACCCCTCGTCATAGAAGTCCTCCGGCATGACGGGCCGGATGACCGTCTCTATAAGGTCGTCCTTTATGTGGCCCTCGACGCCGTCGCGGTGCTGGGCGGAGACGAGGATCTTCTCCACCCCGACCGGGGTGTCACCCTCGTAGCGGACCGTGACCTGGCTCTTGCCGTCGGGCCTCAGGTAGTCGAGCTTGCCCGTCTTTCGCACCTCGGCGAGGCGGCGGGTGAGGGCGTGGGCCAGCGTTATGGGCAGCGGCATCAGCTCCGGGGTCTCCTCGCACGCGTAGCCGAACATCATGCCCTGGTCGCCGGCCCCGATCTCGTCGATGGCCGCGTCGTCGTCCCGGATCTCGAGCGCCCGGTCAACACCCTGCGCGATGTCCGCGGACTGGGGGTCTATGGTGGTTATGACCCCGCAGGTCTCCGCGTCGAAGCCGAACTTGGCCCGCGTGTAGCCGATACCGGCGATCTTCTGCCGCACAAGCGTGGGGATGTCCACGTAGGTGCTGGTCGTGATCTCGCCGGCCACGACTACGAGGCCCGTTGTGACGAGCGTCTCGCAGGCGACCCGGCTCGCGGGGTCGTCGGCAAGCGCGGCGTCGAGGATGGCATCAGAGACCTGGTCTGCGATCTTGTCCGGGTGCCCCTCGGTGACGGACTCGGAGGTGAACAGGTGGGAGGATTTGAGCCGCTGGTCGTCGGCCACGTTCAGGGTGGTCGTTCCGGCTATCCGCTCCGCCATGCTCTACCTCTCCTCGTCTTTAAGCGCCAGGACCTCGCCCAGTATCTCCCTGGCGACTTCGGTTTTGGTCGCCCGCGGAACGAAGCGCTCCCCGCGGCCCGAGACCACGTAGACCTCGTTCTCCTCCGCGCCGAAACCGACGCCCTCGCGGGAGATGTCGTTGCCGACGATGACGTCGGCGCCCTTCTTCCCGAGCTTCTCTCGGGCGTCGGACGCGGGGTCACCGTGGGTCGCCGCGAATCCTACCATAAAGAGTTCGGGATTCTGCTCCCGAACCGCCCGCAAGACGTCGGGCGTCGGCGCGAGCTCGATGCTCCGCACCCCGGAACTGCGACGGATCTTCTCCCGTTCGGGCGCCGCGGGCGTGAAGTCCGAGACGGCCGCCGCCATCACGAGCACGTCAGCCCCACCCGCCTCCCGCAAAACCTCGTCCCGAAGCTCCTCGACGGTGCGCACGTCGCGCCACCCCACCCCCGGCTCCCGCCGCGCGATGTTCGCCGCGACCACGGTCACCGCCGCCCCCATCCTGAGCGCCTCCCTGGCGACCGCCAGGCCCATCTTCCCCGAAGAGAGGTTCCCGATGAACCGGACGCTGTCGAGCGGCTCGTGGGTCCCCCCGGCGGTCACCAGCACCCGCAGGCCCGCCATCGGCCCACCAAGGCCGCCGAGCACCCCCGCGACGACCTCGTCGACACCGGCCATGCCCCCGCCCTCACCCAGAAGGATCTTCGTACCCTCCTCCCTCAAGGTGTCCAGGTTGGATCTCACAGCGGGGTTCTTAGCAGTCGCCGCATCGAGGTCGGGGACAACGAAGGCGGGTGCGCCGCCCTCCAGCGCCTCCGCCGCCGGGTGATCGAGGCCGCGGGCGAGCCTGGCCAGCGTGCCGGCCGTCGCCGGCAGGAACAGGACCGCCTCCGGGGCGCCTGATGGACCCTCGACGACCTCTGAGATGGGCAGAAAAGCGCCCGGCCCGACGAAGTGGTCGGTGCCGGGCTCAAGTAGGACCTGGACCTCGTGTCCCGCGGCCGCCAGTTCCCGGACGACGGGCGGGGCCGCGAGCGCCCCCGCCGTGGGGCCGACGGAGACCAGGATCAAGGGTTCGCCCTAGGCCGCGCCTGCGCCTTCCTCGTCGTCCTGCGGGGCGCCGGAATCGACGGAGGTCGCCTCGGGGGCGCCGGCGCCGCCCGGCGGGCTGACGAAGGCGTCGCCGGCGGCGGCGCCGACCTGCTCCTCGGTCTCCTCGGGGGACTGCTTGAAGGTGACCTCGAGCTTGTCCTGGCGGAGCTCCTCGATGGCGATCGTCAGGGGGTGCTGCGAGCGCGTGTGAACCTGGGGGCCCGGGATGCCAAGGGCGTCGTTCAGGCCGAGGGTAGAGGTGTACTCGTTGATCTGGCGCGCCCGCTTGGCGCTTGAGACGACCAGCCCGTAACGCGAGTCCACCTTGCCCAAAAGCTCGTCGATCTTCAAATCATTCAGCATCTTTGCCTCCCGCTACTATGTTTTCCATGGTCTCTATCATATCCTGGCGGGCCCGGTCCCACTCGCCGTTGACGACCTCGAAGTCGAACTCGTCGCGGGCCGCCACCTCGCCCACCGCCGTCGCAAGCCGCGTCTCCATGGCCTCGGCCGTCTCGGTGGCCCTGCCGGAGAGCCTGCGCCGCGTCTCTTCCAGTGACGGCGCCCGGACGAAGACCATCGCGGCATCCGGCCGCTTTTGGCGCACCTGCCTGGCCCCCTGGAGCTCTATCTCAAGGATAACCGACCGGCCCGCGTCCAACATCTCCTCGACCTTCCCTTCCGGCGTCCCGTAGAGGTTACCCGAGTATTCGGCCCACTCAAGGAACTTTCCCTCCCCGATCCAGCGCTCGAACTCGTCCCTGGAGAGAAAGACGTAGTGCTCGCCATCGACCTCGCCGGGCCTCGCCGCCCGGGTCGTCGCCGAGACGGAGTAGGCCAGCTCCGGCACGGAGTGGAGCGCCTCCCGGATCAGGGTGGACTTCCCCGCCCCGGACGGGCCCGAGACGACGATCAGGCGTCCTCTCAGGCCTCCTCGCAACCGAGCGCCCCGAGTAGTCGGTCCCGCTGCCCGTGCGTCAGGCCAACGAGGGTCTTCGAACGGCTTATGCCGGCCTCCCTGAGCACGCGCGTGACCTTGATCCTGCCCATCCCCTTCATCGCGAGAAGCATCTCTTCAACCTTGGCGCCCCGCAACTCCTCGGAAGGGTCCATGAGCAGGTCGTAGACGTCCAGGGCCCCGCTCTTGAGGTCCCGCTTGGTCGCGGCCCTGGCGAAGCGTACCCTGTTCGCCTCTTCGAGCGCGTTGCGGCGCTCATCGACCGTTCTCTCTGGTGCCCGCCTCAGCATCAGCGCGCAAGTATACCATCGCCGCCTACACCCCGTCACCCGCCCGCGCGCGTTGGGCCGACGCGCGCAGAAGTGACCCGCTTCCCGACGCGGCGGGCGCCTGTCCGTTTCGGGCCCGAACACCCCGCCGGGAGTCGCTCTCCCCCGTCCGCCCCCACACTGCGAGCGTGGGGGCGGTGTGGGTGCGGTGTGGGTGGTTCGCATCCGGTGGGAACGGCAAGCTGGTGGCCAGAGCAGATCGTTCAGAGAAAGGAGGGCATCGGATGTTTACGGGGATGGAGTCGCTGGTGGCCCATCAGGAGCGCGGTGAGTTGGCGCGGGAAATCCACGCGGGTCGCCTCGACCGGGGGCTGTGGACGGGCCTTTGGTTCCGCCGCGAGGGGCGGTGGTCTCTCTGGCGCCCACGCGAGATCCCGGCTCCGACCAGCATGCCATCCTCGCGGAAGATAGCTCATTTGCGTGATGTCGGGTTTTTCACCCGGATCTAAGCTGCGTCAATCGAGAAGAGATAGGAGCAGATCATGGAGACAGTAGGTATTGGTTCGACGCTCGAGTCCTTGCGGGCTGGCCTGAAGGGCACGGCGTACGCGGCGGGCGAGGAAGGCTACGACGAGGCGTCCAGGGCGTGGAACCTGAGCGCCCACCAGGAACCCGCCGTGGTCGTAATGGCCGAGGGTGCCGTGGACGTGATCGCCGCCGTACGCTTCGCCCGGGATCTCGGGGTGGGCGTGGGCGTGATGGCGACCGGTCACGGCCTCGGCGCCCCCTGCGACGGCGGCGTCCTCGTCAACACCTCCCGCATGAGGGGCGTGCGGGTGGACCCGGTAGCCCGGACGGCCAGGGTCGAGGCCGGCGCGTTGTGGACGGACGTGATCCCCGAGGCCCAGGCGCACGGCCTCGCCGGCCTCGTCGGCTCCTCCTCCCACGTCGGCGTCGTCGGCTATACGATGGGCGGCGGCTTCGGCTGGCTCGGGCGCCGGTACGGCCTGAACGCGGCGAGCGTCCTTGAGGCCGACGTCGTGACCGCCGACGGCGAGCTCCTGCGCGTGAGCGCTGGCGAGCACCCCGACCTGTTCTGGGGCCTCGGGGGCGGGGGCGGCAACTTCGGGATCGTCACATCCCTGGAGTTCCGGCTCTACCCGATTACGGCCGTCTACGGCGGCAACGTCTTCTACCCGATCGAGAAGGCCAGGGAGGTGCTGGAGCTCTACGCCCGGTGGAGCGCGGATCTCCCGCAGGAGATGACGACGGCCGTCACCTTCCTGAACGTACCCCCGCTGCCGGACATACCCGAGCCCCTGCGCGGCGGTTCGTTCGTGGTCGTGCGGGGCTGCTATTCCGGGGAGAACCCCGAGGACGGCGAGGAGCTGTTTCGTCCCGCACGGATGGGTATCGGAGACCCTGTTATGGACACGTTCGGGGTGATGCCCGTCGCGGCGATGGACGCGATCAGCATGGACCCGGTAGACCCGATAGCCTCCGTCCAGCACTCCGAGATGCTGCGGGACCTCTCGTCCGGGGCCATAGACGCCCTCGTCGAGGTGGCCGGTCCGGACTCCGGTTCGCCGCTCATACTGCTCGAGATCCGTCAGCTGGGAGGCGCGCTCGCCCGCGTCCCCGAACGCCTCTCGCCCATGGGAGGTGGCAAAGCCGGCTTCATCATGAACGGCGTCGGCGCGGCCTTTACCCCCGAGATGGCCGAGGGCGTGAAGGCACACCTCGCCCGCGTGGGAGAGGCGACACGCGAACACCAGACCGGCGAGACCTACGTCAACTTTATGGAGCTCGACGCCGCCGGCGAGGAAAGGGTGCGGGCCGCCTACCCCACAGAAGACTTCGAGCGGCTCGTCGCCCTCAAGGACCGGCGCGACCCCGACAACTTGTTCCGCTTCAACCGCAACATCGCCCCCACGAGGGACGCCAAGTAACGGCGCCGGCGAGGGGCGAAGCACCGGGGGTCGCGGCGCGCGGCCCCCGGTCAGAAAGCAACCGAAACGGAGGAGCAGAGATGATCGCCGAAAGATTCGCCAACGAGGGGACCCGCGCCCTCGCGGTCGTCGTCCCCTCGGAAGTCCTATCAAACCCCATGCCCCGGCTCCTGCCAGCCGGTGCCCGCGAGGGTCTCACACCCTCCGCATCCGAACCGGGGGTCGACGCATGATCTCCGGCCGCCCCCGGCACGGTACGTTCCCCGTACCCGGCGAGTTTCTGGAGGATGTAACGAGGGTGCGGGCGGCGTACCGGGCTCTCGAGGCCGGTGACATACACACGCTGACCCGCCACCTGGACCCGCGGGTCGAGTGGGTCCACCCCGCGGTCACCCGCCTCCCCTTCGACGGCATCGTCCGCGGCCTGCCCTCGGTCCTGCGGTCCGCCTTCCGCCAGAGCGAGAGCGGGGACAGACCGCGGATCTCGGCCGGTTCCTTTCTGGAGCTGGGCGACGGCGTTCTCGTCGTTGGACGGTTCGCGGAGGGTCATGGAACCGAAGCGGCCGGGGCTCCATTCCTGCACGAGTGCTCTGTGAGGAACGGTAGGATCTTCCGGATACGGGAGTACCCGGCGTAGCCTTCGACGCGGGCGTGACGCCCGGCCATGACGGTTCGGCGGCTACCTACCCTTCGAGGGCGTATTCGACGGCCTCCCCGGTCGCCATATCCCTTCCCTCTTCCCTGTGGTCCTCGAAGGCCGACACTCCAAGTCGGGAGCGCACCTCGGTCAGCGTGTTCCGGTACAGAGACGCGTCCGTCCGGTAGTAGGTGTGGCCGCGGAGCCCGATCTCCTCGATCAGGCCCTCCGCCGCCCCGAACAGCCGCGCCGAGCGACCCAACTCCCCGCGCTTCCCGGCCACGACCGCGAGGCCTTCCAGAATGTGGGCGACGTTGCCCGTGTCTCCCATCTCCTCTGAAGGCGGGATGCCCTCGGCGAACCTGCGGGCGGCCAGGTCGAGGTCTTCCTCCGAGAGCGCCAGTTGCGCCAGGTTGAAGAGCGCGTTGCATACCGCCAGCCTGTCGCCTATGTGGCGGCCCAGCGCCAACCCCTCCTCGAACCTCCTTTTCGCCCCATCGTTCGCGCCCTGCAACAGCAGCACCGTCCCGATCCAGGTGTGCGTCTGCGCGGCCATGCCGTCTTCTTCGCCCGATTCCAGAAACAGCGGCAGCCCCTTCTCCAGGTGCTCCACGGCCGCCCCGTACTCGCCCCGGACCGTTGCCACGAGGCCGAAGCCGGCCCTGGCGTACGCCTCCGCGTGCGCGTCGCCGCCGAGGTCGCGCGACAAGTCCATCAGCTCCCGCGCGTGCCGCTCGACGGCCTCGCCGTCGGCCTGGCCGTACGCCATCGCCTCCGCGGCCATGATCGCGCGCGCCCGGACCGGCGGCGGCAGCTCCTCGCGCCCATCGAGGACCCGCTCCATCCACCGGCGGCCCTCCCGCTGGTAGTTGTGGATCCACCAGAACGCCCACAGCGACCAGCCCATGCGCGCGGCCTCCTCGATGCGCCCGGCGGAGAGCGTCCAGGTCAGGGCGGCGCGCAGGTTGCCGTTCTCCCGCTCCAGCCTCGCCAGCCACTCGACCTGCGGCGCCGCCCTGAGGTGCGGACGCGCCCGCTCGGCCAGGGAGAGAAAGAAGGCGGCGTGCCGCCCGTGGACCTCCCCGGCCTCCCCGGCCTCCTCCAGCTTCTCCCTGGCGTACTGGCGTATCGGCTCCAGCATCCCGTAGCGAACCTCGCCATCCGGGTCCGGATCCACGCCCACCAGCGACTGCTCCGCCAGGCCCCCGAGAAGCTCCAGCACATCGCCACCCTCGCCGGCCGAGCCCACCGCCTCCGCGGCCTCCAGTGAGAACCCGCCGGTAAAGACCGCGAGCCTCCGGAACAGCGCCTGCTGCGGCCCGGAGAGGAGGCCGTGGCTCCAGTCGAGGGTGGCCCGCATGGTCCTCTGGCGCTCCGGAAGATCCCTCGCCCAGCCCGCCGAGAGAGCCCGGTCAAGACGCGAGAGGAGGGTTGCGGGGTCGAGGAACCTGACCTTGGCGGCCGCGAGCTCCAGGGCCAGCGGCAACCCATCCAGGCGCCAGCAGATAGCGGCCACCGCCCACGCGTTCTCCGCCGTGAGACCGAAGGCCGGGGCGGCCGCCCGGGCACGGTCCACGAACAGGCGCCCCGAGGGCGAGTCGAGGACATCCTCGACGGCGGGGTTACGGGTTGAGGCGGGCAGGGCCAGGGGCGAGACCGGGTACTCCTGCTCACCCCTCACGCGCAGGCGGGCGCGGCTGGTCGAGAGCACGGTCAGGTCTCTGCAGGACTCGATCAGGGCCGCCACGGCCGGGGCCGCCTCTAGCAGGTGCTCGAAGTTGTCGAGCACTAGGAGGAGCCGCTTGCCTTGCAGGTGGGCGCGCAGCGCCTCGTGCGGGTCCTGGCCTTCGGTCTCCGTGAGGCCCAGGGAACGGGCGATGGTCGGGACCACGAGCGCGGGGTCCTCCAGGGGGGCCAGGCCGACAAAGGCGACGCCGTCCGCGAAGCTCTCGGCCGCGTCCCGCGCGACCTCGATCGCCAGCCGGGTCTTTCCGATGCCCCCGGGCCCGGTGAGCGTCAACAGCCGGTCCCCGTCTCGGGAGAGAAGCGCCCCCACCTCCCCCGCCTCGCGCCGGCGCCCGATAAGCGGCGTCGGCGGCGCGGACGGCAGGGATTGCGCCACGGCCGGCGATGGTGCCGCTTCGCGCCCCGGAACGGACCGTACCAGCGCCTCCTTCGAATCCTCGGAGAGATGCAAGGCCTCCGCGAGCGAGCGCAGGGTGTGGGGATAGGGGCGCTTCCTCTCGCCGCGCTCGAGGGCGCTTATGCCCTTGGCGGTAAGCCCCGCCCGCTTTGCCAGCTCCTCTTGTGTCAGACCGGCCTCTTCCCGCAAGCGCTTTAGTCTCTCGCCGAACGTGCCGATCCCCGTCGCGCTCATGCCCCTCGCCGCTCCGAACCCTGTCTGTGTATACCCCGTGCAGTCCGAATCATACAGAACCCGGGAACGCGGGCGCATCACCGGGATGGGCAGACCCGGGCGCTCCTGTTGCGCGACGTAACGACGGCCACGCCCGGCTCCCACGCCACCCCCACGCCCCGGACTGTGGGTGCTGCGTGGGGGCGGTGTGGATGGTCGGCGGCCAGGCCGGGCCGCAGACTGGCACCCATGAAAACGGACGGAGGCGAGCGACCCGGAAAGGAGCATCAGAACGGAGAGCCGGTGAAGTACCAGAAGGCGGCAGAACGGGTTACCCGGAGAACGGAGAGAGCGATGACGAAGAAGATAGCGATAAAGGCAATATCGGTCGGAAGGGCGACGGTCTTTGCCCTGGGGCTTGCGATGATCCTCGCGGTGGTGCTCGGGGTTGCCTCGTCGGCATTGGCCGCCAACGGCAAGCCCTTCCTGCTCGGCAAGGGCAACATCGCGACGAGGGTGAGCACGCTCGTAAATAACGGCGTCGGGCCGGCGCTCGGGTTAAAGGTGGCCGCGGATCAGGCCCCGCTAACGGTCAACCCTGAGGCCGGGACGGCCACGAACCTCAGCGCCGACGAGCTGGACGGCAAGAACTCGGACGCGTTCCTCGGCCGGACGGAGAAGGCCGCGAGCGCGGCGAGCGCCGACAACGCCAACACGCTGGACGGCGTTGACTCCGCCGCGTTCGCCAGGACGTCCTCCGAGGCCTGGCGCGGGGTCGGGTCCGCCGGTCAGCCCGCCTTCAACACCCATTCCCAGAACGCGCCGATGTGGGAGAACTTCGACGACGGGCACAACTCCGTGGGCTTCTACAAGGACTCGACGGGTACCGTGCACCTCAAGGGGTTGGCGAGGTGGATCACCATCCCGGGTAACACCGGTACCATCCGGCTCGCCTGCAACTCCGGCAACGAAGTGTTCGAGTTGCCGCAGGGCTACCGTCCCGCGGTCAGGGAGGTGGTGCTGACCGTCTCCAATGACGTCCCGCTCAGGGTCAACATCGACAATGACGGCGGTGTCTACCCTTGCAACACGACCCGCGACTGGGCCAACGGAGCGTGGGTCTCCCTCGACAACATCGACTTCCGGGCGGGCAACTAAACGACCACGATCCGGGACGCACCTCAACCAGAGGCGCGTCCCAGATCGTGGCGCCGGCGGGGACGAACCCCGCGATACCACCGTCGGGCTCTACCCGCCAGCGCGTTCCGGTCTTCGGCGTAGAAGGCCGTATACGGATGGGGCGCCCGCGAAGAACCAGAGGGCTATCACCGGGTCGCTGATGGCGCATCCCAGCGACGATTCCGCGGCGAACGGAACGATGGGGTTCCCGTACAGGTGATGCAGCACGTCCCACCCGGTATGCAACATCCACGCGATCCCTATAAAAGTGTAGGACCGCAACCCCCTGTAGGCGCAGTAGGTGACCAGGGCGGTAAAGGCGAACTCCCAGATACCAGAACCCCCGCTCAAATACGCGGCGCCCGCCCCCGCGACGAAGACGGCGTTGAAGTTCTGCCGGACGGGCTCTTTCAACAGGGAAGCGAGCAGGATAAAGACGACCGCTATGATGACCGGCGCGACGACGTTCATGACGCTCGATCGAGACCCCGGAACAAAACGGGCTCGGGGAGCATCGACACGTTCCTCTCTACGGGCCTTCGCCCGGCGGACTGCACCAATTCACCCGTCCACACTAGGCCACCGATAGAAAAAGCAGAAGTGGCCCGTTTGCCAAACATCAACGGGTTCTGGCCACAAGATGAAACGAGCAGCCTTTGCAGGGAAAACGGTCACAAGAGACCCAAGTAGGGACTGCAGAGAAGCTTTCGGCGGGGTATCGTGGGGTGATGCACACGGTCGCTGTTCTGGCCCTGGATGGTGTTCTGGCCTTCGATCTATCCACGCCGGTCGAGACCTTTGGTCGCGTCCGGCTGCCCGACGGACGGGCGCCCTACCGGGTGCGCGTCTGCGCCCCATCAAACGAGGTAGACGCGGGGCCTTTCTCCCTGCGCGTCCCGTGGGGTCTGGACGCGCTGGCCGGGGCCGACACCGTCGTCCTGCCCGGCCTGGCCGACCCAACGGTGAAGGTACCGGAGCACGTCCTGGACGCGGTACGGGAGGCCGCGGGCGGCGGCGCCCGCGTCGCCTCGATCTGCGTGGGCGCGTTCACCCTGGCCGCCACGGGGCTCCTGAACGGGCGGCGCGCGACGACCCACTGGGCTGCGGCGGGAGAGCTATCCCGAAGGTACCCGGACGTCGAGGTCGACGCGGACGTACTCTTCGTCGATAACGGGCAGGTCCTGACCTCGGCCGGGGCGGCCGCCGGGCTGGACCTTTGCCTGCACATGATCCGGGCGGACCACGGCTCCGCGGTGGCGGCCGACGCCGCCAGGGTCGCCGTGATGCCCCTGGAGCGCGACGGCGGGCAGGCCCAGTACATCGTGCGCGAACAACCTGGCGCGGACGGGGCGAGCCTCGAACCGCTGCTGCGGTGGATGGAGGAGAACTCCCACAGGGAGCTTGCCCTCGACGACATCGCCACCAGGGCGACGATGAGCACCCGCACCCTGAACCGGCGCTTCCGCCAGCAGACCGGCACGACCCCGCTCCAGTGGCTGCACGGGTCCCGGATCCGCCGAGCCCGGTACCTGCTCGAGACCACCGGGCACCCTGTCGGCCGCATCGCCACCCAGGTCGGCTTCGGCTCCCAGACGAGCTTCCGGGACCGCTTCAAGAGGCTCGTCGGCACCAGCCCGCAAGCCTACCGGCGTACGTTCCGGAGCTGACCGGAAGACCGTTCCCCGGGGCTTCGGAAGCGCCGGAAAACCGCGCAGCCGGTCTCAGAGTCGAGGCCCCGCAGAGCTACGCAAGAAGTTGAACTGCGATCCGTTGAAGGACTCGGTGGGAGCCGAGATGGTGGCTGGTGCCGCACCGAGAGGGCCGCGAGGCGATTCTCTGCCCGGAAACCGGCGCGGCCCTTCGGGCCGTGACGAGCCTAGATGAGGGCGCCCGTCAGGTCCGCCGCGCCCATGCCGGCCTCGCTCAGGTAATCGGAGAACTCGGCCAGGATCTCGGCCGGGTCGCGGACGAAGCTTGCCGTCCCGACCTGGACCACGGTCGCCCCGGCGAGCATGAACTCGGCCACGTCGACGCCGCTCGTCACGCCCCCGCCACCCAGGATCGGCACGCCGACGGTCCTGGCGACGTCGTGGACGGCCTTGAGCGCGACGGGCTTGACGGCGGGACCCGAGAGCCCGCCCCGGACCAGCACCGACCTCTTCTTCGCGTCGATGGTGAGGGCCGGTATGGTGTTCATGACCGTCAGCGCGTCGGCGCCGGCGGATTCGGCCGCCCGGGCGTTCCTGACGACCCCCTCGTGGGTGAGCTTGGCGAAGAGCGGTTTGGTCGGCGCAGCGGCGCGGCAGGCGGAGACGACCTCATCGACGGCGGCGGGTCCCGCGCAGAAGGTGAGCCCGCCGTGCTCGACGTTGGGGCAGGAGAGGTTCAGCTCTATGGCGGCCACGCGGCGGTCTTCGGAGACCCGCTCGCAGAGGGCGGCGAAATCCCGAACCGTCTCCCCCGCCACCGAGACGAAGATCGGGACGCCAAGGTCGAAGGCGTCGAGGTCCTCCATGAAGCGCTCGACGCCGGGGTTCTGCAGCCCGATGGAGTTGACCATCCCGGCGGGCGTCTCGGCGACGCGCGGGGGCGGGTTTCCGGCCCGAGCCGCAGGGGTCGTGGTCTTCGGCAGGATAGCCCCGTAGACACCCCCGACCTCCCCGAGCGCCTCCTTCGCCAGCGTCCCGGAGGCCGAAACGAGCGGGGTGCCAAGGGTCATACCGCACAAATCAACCGAGAGGTCGACACCCGTCGCCTTCTCCCGCACTACCAAGCCAGTAACTCCGCCCGGAAGACCGGACCCTCGATGCAGGAGCGTACGTAGCCCCCGTCCACCGGCACCACGCAGCCGTTGCACGAGCCGTTGCCACAGCCCATCCGCTCCTCCACGGAGAGCTGGCGCAGCCCTTCAGGCCCGGCCGCCCTCTTGACGGCCGCCAGCATGGCGTTAGGGCCGCAGGCGTAGACGGCCGGGTACCCCGCGAGATCCGGGACGACATCGAGCACCGTGCCGTGGGTGCCGGCCGACCCGTCCATCGTGGCGACGGACGCGCCGGGGAAATCGTCGGCGACGGCGGCCGTTTTCGCGTCGAGAAAGCCGAGGAACAAGTCGTGGGCGATGCCGCGGGCCGCAAGCTGCCTGCCGAGGATCTTGAGCGGCGCGACCCCGATGCCCCCGCCGAGCAGCGCGGCCATCCCGCCCGGGCCCCCGATCTCGAATCCCTTGCCGAG
>CADCUT010000023.1 GCA_902805975.1 uncultured Rubrobacteraceae bacterium
ACCGGAGCTCTACGAGAAGTACGTGAAGAGCGGGACGCTGAGGATGGAGTGGAAGGACTTCCCCTACCAGGGCCGGGAGTCCGTAGATGCGGCGCTGGCCGCCAGGGCCGCCCAGGCGCAGGGGGCGTTCTGGGAGTACCACGACCTCGTCTACGAGAACCAGTCATCCGGCAACAGCGGCGGCTACAACGAGGAGAGCCTCACTGCACTCGCCGAGGAGGCCGGCCTCGACGTGGACAGGTTCAGTGAGGACCTGGAGAGCGCCCGCTACGAGGGCGTGGTTCAGGCGGATTTCGAGGAGGGGCAGGGGCTCGGCATAAGCGGCACGCCGACGTTCTTTATCAACGGAGAGGTGATCGTCGGCCTGCAGCCGCTCGAGACCTTCGAGCGGGCCATAGAGGAGGCCGAACGGGAGGCCGAGGGTGGTTGAGGTCTCCTTTCTGGCCTCTTTTATGGGCGGGCTGCTCTCGCTGCTCTCCCCTTGCAGCGCGCTGCTCTTGCCGGCGTTCTTCGCCTACGCCTTCCAGTCGCGCTTCGAGCTCGCGTGGAGGACCGCCGTCTTCTACGCGGGGCTCACGGCGACCCTCGTACCTTTAGGGATGGGGCTCGCGGCCGTCAGCCGGCTCGTCTACGGGTACCGGGGGACCCTGATCCTGGTCTCGGGACTCCTCATCATCGGTCTCGGCATACTCCAGATCTCGGGCCGCGGCTTCTCCTTCGTCCCGGCCCGCCTCGGCGGCGTCCGGGGCGACTCCCCCCTCTCGACCTTCGTCCTCGGCGCGGTCTACGGCTTCGCCGGCTTCTGCTCGGGTCCTATCCTTGGCGCCGTCCTCACCGTCGCCGCCTCCTCGGGCTCGCCCCTCTACGGCGCGGGCCTGCTCGCGATCTACGCCGCCGGCATGGCCGCCCCGCTCTTCGCGATGGCCCTTCTCTGGGACCGCCTCGACCTCGGGCACCGCCGCTGGCTGAGGGGACGAGAGATCACGCTCCCCGGCGGGGTCTCGGTCCACTCCACGAACCTCGTCTCGGGCGTCATGTTCATCCTGCTCGGGACGGTCTTCATAGTCTTCCAGGGTACTTCGGCCCTCGAAGGCTTCTACGCCGCGAACGGCGCCACCGACCTCGCCTTCGCCGCCGAGCGCTGGGTCAACGGCCTCGCCGAGAGCGCGCCCATCGCGCTGATGCTGGCCGTCTTGGCCGTTGTGTTCGCGGGCTTCGCCCTCTACAAGCTCGCCCGCCGCCTGCCCCGCCGGGGCAAGAAGCGCCCGGCCGACCACGGGGGCTAGAGGGACGTTTTGGACCTGCTGCTGCCGGGCCGGTTCGAGGACGCGGTGGCGGCCTACGGCTACGTGCGCACGATCTTCGACCAGGTCGCGGCGGGGGAGAGACCCGCGACCGTCTCGATCACACCCTCCACCCGCCACGTCGGCGTCACCCGGCGGGACACCTTCCGCCCCGGCTTCGCGAAGGCCGTTCGGGCCGCGAACGACGAGGGCTATCCCGTCCTCGTACGTTCCTCAGGCGGCGGCGCAACCGCCGCCGACAGGGGCACCTTCGGCTTCTCCATCATCCGCCCGGCTGAAGAAGAGATCGGACGCGGCATACCCGAGCGTTACGATGAGGCGGCGGCGCTGGTGCTCGGCGCGTTCTCCCGAGTGGGCCTCGCGGCCGAGGTGGGGGAGGTCAGGGACGAGTTCTGCCCCGGCGACCACAGCGTCCGCGTCGGCGGGTGGGAGAGGGGCATGAAGCTGTGCGGCATCGCCCAGAGGGTCACGCGCCGGGCCACGAGCGTCGGCGGCATCGTGCTCGTGGAGGGGGAGAGAGACCTCGCTCGCGTGCTTGAGAAGGTCTACGGCGCCCTCGGGCTCCCCTTCCGCCCCGGCAGCGTCGGCAGCGCCCGCCGCGCCGGAAGCGAGGCCCCCGTCGAGGCGTTCCTCGAAGCCTTCGCCGCCGAAGCGGAGTGGCGCTACGGCGCCGCGCGCGTCCCGCTCGACGAGGAGACGACCGCGTTGGCCCGGGAGAACGGGACCGCACACCTCGTCTGAGGCGCAGGTCGTTTCACCTCACGATCCGTCCTTCGTCTCCGCGCGATCCTCGACGATGGCTGGGGTTCGTGAGGAGGTGCACTTGGCGAAAGCCGATCCCCAGGAATCCTCGCTCCTCAAGCGCGTAGAGGCCTTCTCGGGACTTCGCGCTGAGGGGGTTCTACGAAGTCTCGTTCGATCGGTGGTGGACCTCCGGGGGACTCGCCTTTCGTGTTTGGTCCCCACCCGGTCGGGTAGTAGAATATCCAGAGGCCCGGCGGCCCACGATCACCCCCCTCCTAGGGCCGCCGGGTTCCTTCGTGCCCGACCGATGCCCTGACAGGGATGGCCCGAAGGGTGCATGGACGGAACCCCGCCCTTCTGGCACAATCGGTCGCCGAGGCGGGCCGGCGGACCTAGGAGGGGGCGCGGGCCCGTTTCGCTTCCTCTGCGGGCCCCGTTCCCGTTCCCGCACCCCACCGCCCGTGCGGGCTTCCCTCGGCTGGCCCTCGCCAGCCTGCCCCCCACGCGGGGTGTCCTGCACCCTTCGGGCCATCTTCGCCGCGGCGGGGGTTGAAGGACGGGCCGGGTGCGATACCAACATCCCGTGTACTCCAAACGCCCGGCCCTTCGTGGGCCGGCGCTGGAAGGGAAGGGCATGGACAGACGGAGCACCAGCCACGTCCGGGAAGAACTCGGCCGGGTGGAAGAGGAGCTCGCGGCGGCGAAGCTCCTCGAGTGGCAGACCGAGGAGCGCCACCGGAGGGAGGGCGTAGCGGAGACCGAGGCCGTCCTAGAGGCCAGGCGGACCCGCGCCAGCAACCTGGAAAGGGAACGCGGGGGGCTCGTGGACGAGCTAGGTAGGCGGGACGTCGCCGAGGGCGGCTGGCGCCCCGACGATGCCGGCGGCACGCTCCCGGACGGCGAGCCCACGAGAGCCCCGGCGTGCGGGATGGCCGGGAGGCTGCGCGTGGGCCCCCACCCGCTGCTGCCCGAGCGCGGCTGGCTGATCCACGACCGTTCGGCCGGCACGGTGGCGTGGGTGCGCAAGGTACCCTCGCCCGCCGGCGCCGCGCAGATCCTCCACGAGCACGGGGTGGCGTGGGACGGGGAGCTCATCTCCCACTC
>CADCUT010000024.1 GCA_902805975.1 uncultured Rubrobacteraceae bacterium
AGATCGCCGAGTTGAACATAGCCGGCACCACCATAGAAGGCTACGGTTGCCCGGGGATGAGCCAACTCGCGGCCGGGATCGTCGCCATCGAGATGGGTAGAGGCGACGGGAGCCTCAACACCTTCCTCGGCGTCCACTCGGGGCTCGCGATGGGGACCATCCACATGCTCGGCAGCGAAGAGCAGCGCCGGAGGTGGCTACCCGCGATGGCGCGGCTCGAGAAGATAGGTGCCTGGGGGCTCACGGAGGCGATGCACGGCTCCGACACCGTCGCGTTGGAGACCAGCGCGACGCGCGAAGGCGAAGATTACGTCATCAACGGCGAGAAGCGCTGGATCGGCAACGCGACCTTCGCCGACATCGTCGTCATCTGGGCCCGCGACGTCGAGGACGGGCGGGTGAAAGGCTTCGTCGTCGAGAAGGGCGCGGAGGGATACCCGGAAGGCTACTCCACGAAGCTCATCACCGGCAAGATGGGCAAGCGGGCGGTCTGGCAGCCGGACATCGCGCTCGAGAACGTGCGCGTCCCGGTTGAGAACAAGCTCGAGGGCGCCAACTCTTTCAAGGATGTCAACAAGGTCCTGACCGCCACGCGCGGCGGCGCGGCCTGGGAGTCCGTGGGTCACGCGGTGGCCTCCTACGAGGCCGCGCTCACCTACGCCAAGGAGCGGGTCCAGTTCGGCAAGCCCATAGCTTCGTTTCAGATCATCCAGAACAAGCTGGCGAACATGCTCGCCGAGATCACCTCCATGCAGCTCGTCTGCTTCCGCATGGCGGAGCTGCGGGAGCAGGGCAAGATGAGCGGTCCTATGGCGTCCCTGGCGAAGATGAACAACGCCAGAAAGGCCAAGCTGGTCTGCGAGATGGCCCGGGACGTCCTCGGCGGCAACGGCATACTCCTCGAGTACCACGTGGCGCGCCACCTGACGGACATGGAGATCGTGTACACCTACGAGGGGACCGATACCATCCAGTCCCTCATCGTCGGCCGCGACGTCACCGGCATCTCCGCGTTTGTTTAGGGCGCGAAGATGGGATCAAGGCGTGGACGTTCGGTGACGTGCACCTGGTCTTCTCGACAAGATCCAGCACCGGGGAGATAGTCGCTGGTCGGAACCATGCCCGAAACGACCATTCGGACGGGACTACCCTCCCGTATGCGCTAGATGAGGCGCATCCCTGGCCCCCTCAGATCCGCCTTGATCTATCAATTGGTGAAGAGCGCCCGCGCGGTCGAGCCATCCTCCTTACTCAAGAGACCGACGAACAGGTGCGCAGGGTCGACTTGCTCATGATTGAACCGACCTAACTCATCTATGACCACGATGGTCAGTCTCATCACTTCGCGAATCACTTCGCGAGCTTGCTCGGGAGATCTCCGCTCAGACAGACTTCGCTGCCCGCCGCCGGAGCCCTACACACCACAAGTCAGCGATGTAGCCGATGCGACTGTTGGACAACCATCAAGGCAACAGACCCGACAGTGTTGTGACAGCCATGTGCCGCAGACATAGTGGGGCGGTCTGGCGTAGGGTCGTTCATCCCCGCATGTTGGGGCGTGCGAGGGCCGCGAAAATAGCGCATGCAAATGCACCTTCGCGACTAGAGGGTCGGGCGGAGCCCCCAATGGGAACCCACCGCTACCCGCAAGGGCGACAGGCCGGCGGCCCCAAGCCAGTATATACTAATGGTCTATACTGGTGAGGAGGCCAAGATGGAGACCGCGAAGCTTTTCATGAACGGCAGGAGCCAGGCGGTGAGGCTGCCCAAGGGCTTCCGCTTCGAGGGGGAGGAGGTGTTCGTAAAGAAGGTGGGCAACGCGGTCGTGCTGCTCCCGCGGCGGCACTCGTGGGAGGCTTTGTACGGGAGCCTCGGGTCGTTCTCGGAGGACTTCATGGAAGAGCGCGCCCAGCCAGCCGGCGAGCAGGAGCGCGCCGAGGCGGCGTTCAATTGAACGTCCGGACGACGGATCTGCCGCGCCATCGTTTGGCCGACCGCCGTTGAGGCGCATGCTGGACACGAACGTGTGCATCCACGTCATCAGGCGGAGGCCCCCTAAGGTGCTGCGCAGGTTCGACAAATATGAGGTGGGCGAGATCGGGGTGTCCTCGGTGACGGCCGCCGAGCTACGCTACGGCGCGGAGAAGAGTGCTGTGCCGGAGCAGAACCGGGAGGCGCTCTCCGCGTTCCTGCTGCCGCTGGAGGTACTCGCCTTCGGAGACGAGGCCGCCGCGGCCTACGGACGCGTCAGGGCGACGCTCGAGAAGGCGGGCACCCCGATCGGGCCTCTGGACACCCTGATCGCCGCCCACGCCGTCGGCCTCGGCGTCACGCTCGTGACCAACAACACCCGCGAGTTCTCGCGCGTCCCGGGGCTCGAGCTCGAGGACTGGACGCGCGAGGGCGGGACCGCCTGACGGCGCCGTTCGGCGCCCCGAAATCGACCCTCAACAAATGTCGCATAAGACAAGTTACGCGACATTATTTTGCTCGATCCATAAGACGAGGAGGGCATGTTTATGGGATTTTCGTTGGGAAGCTGAGAAGACAAGCGATTATGCGGCATGGTCTCGGGACGTTTTCGGCAGTTGCCCAGGGACCCGTGGCGCTACGAATGGGGCCATCGCTCCGCGGGTATCCTGACGACGGTTGCCGCCTCGACAGACGCGAGCGCGGCGTCGACTTCTTCCATGAGCGGTACCAAGTCCTCTCGGGCGTTGCTCTTCACCCGAAGCAGGACGACCGCGAGGTCGAACCGGGAGACGTTCTGCTGGTGCGGGATACCCTTGTCCGTGCTCACCAACACGTCGAACCCGTTCTGGGCCAGGCGGAGGAGCTCGCCGTTTTTCTTTCCTGCCCAGCCGGCCTCGGCCACCGTGACCACCTCGTGCCCTACGGCGAAGTCTTGCTTGACGCGACGGTCCACGTTCTCGTCCAGGAGCACACGCAATTCTGGTTACTCGGTCGGCCCTAAGGCCGATCGGCGGTGGTGGCTTCGGTTGCCTCCAGGGTCCTCTCCAGGTAGGCCTCGGCCTGCTCGCGAGAGACGGTCGGGAAGCCGATCAGAAAATCGTCCACGGTATGGCCGCCCTTGAGGTAGTCCACGAGCGTTTTGACCTCGACGCGGGTACCGGCGAAGACGAGCTCCCCGCTCATCACTTCCGGATCCCTGGAGACTATCTTCGTGGCGTCCATCGTGATCCTCCCGTGGCTACGACCGCGGCAACCTTGCCTTGTGCTCACCGCAACCCACACTAACCCACATTATATAGGGCCGTTCATCCCCCCGAGTCGGGGCATCCCAGGACCGCGAAATAGCTTATGTAAATACATCTTTTCGCAAGCTACAATTGCGGGCGGGTCGGAGCGTTGTGTGGGCCGCCCGGGAGCTGGCGAGGAGGAATCTGGGTGGAACGGGACGGGTTGGGCGAGGAGCGGACGCGGGAGCTCGAGGCCGCGGACGGTTCTCCACCCTATATAGATACGGCGGCCGACTTCGGCGGGGACACGCCGACCGCGGAGATCGTCCCGAACGGCGCGCTCCTGATCGCGGACTCGACGCCCATAAGGGCCAACCCGGTCTCGGCGTACCTGGCCGGCCTCGCCGAGAGCTCGAGGCGCCCGATGCGAACCAACCTCGAGACGGTAGCCCGCCTGGTCTCCGGCGGCCGCGTCACCGCGATGGAGCTCGCCTGGTGGGAACTTCGCTACGAGCACACCTCCCTGATCCGCTCGACGCTCGCCGCCACCTACGCGCCGGCCACCGCCAACCTCATGCTCTCGGCCATGCGAGGCGTCTTGAAATCGTGCTTCAGGCTCGGCTACATGAACGCCGACGACCTGCAAAGGGCCTCGGACGTTCCCCCAGCCCGCGGCAGCCGCCTCCCCCCCGGCCGGGCCGTCGACCGCGGCGAACTCTTCGCCCTCTTCCGTTTATGCTACGAAGATCACAATAGAGCGCGCAGGGCGAGGGACGCAGCACTCTTTGCCCTCTTATACGCCTGCGGCCTGAGGAGAAGCGAGGCGGTCTCGCTCGATCTCGAGGACTACGATCCCGAGACGCTCGAGGTCCGGGTGCGCGGCAAGGGCAACAAGGAGCGGATGGTCTACGCCGAGGGCGGGGCCGACAGGGCGGTGAACGGGTGGATGGGCCTGAGGGGTATGGAGCCGGGCGCGCTCTTCCTGCCGGTCAACAAGGGCGGGACCATCGTGCGCGCGAGGGCCGACCCGGACGGGGAGGTCGTCCCGGCCAGGCTGAGCGACCAGGCCGTCTACGACATCGTCAAGAGGCGACACAGGGAGGCCGGGGTGAAGAAGCTCTCCCCGCACGACTTTCGCAAGACCTTCGTGGGTGACCTGCTGGACGCGGTCGGCGACCTTTCGGTGGCCCAGCAGCTCGCCGGGCACGCCGACCCTTCGACGACGGCGCGCTACGACCGGCGCGGCGAGCGGGCGAAGAGGAAGGCGGCGGGCCACCTGCACGTGCCGTACTTCGGCGATTAGCCGCCGAAGACGGGGGTGCGCACCCTTGGGAGGTCCCGCGGAGGCGCTCGGGAGCCAACCCCGCGCGAGCTAGATTGTCCAAGCCGGGTCAGGCAAGGGAGCTCGCGGAGCTTTTGGGACACTCGGGTCTCTCCCAGGTGATGAAGTACGCCCTCGCTGACGAGAAGAGGGCCAGGGCCGGGGTATCCAGGCTCTGAGGAGGTCGATCTTCCGGACGCGGGCGCCGGGAGCTTTCGGCCCTCCTCCGGGGCCCCCTCCCCGGCGCGAGGCCGACCCCGCGCTGGTCGGGTGGCGCACTGATCCGGTGTTGCCGATAGTCGCGTATGGGTACATAAGGACACGATGCAGCCGACCATCACCATAAACGACCGTTACGTCGTCTCGCGGCCTCTGGGCGGGGGAGGCATGGGCGAGGTTTTCCTGGCCCGCGACCGGGTCCTCGAGAGGGACGTGGCCCTGAAGGTGCTGCGCGGGCAGTACGCCGAGAACGAGGAGTTCGTCGAGCGGTTCCGGCGCGAGGCCGTGAACGTCGCCTCGCTCTCCCATCCGAACATAGTCTCCGTCCACGACCGGGGCGAGGCCGAAGACGGCTCCTACTACATGGCCATGGAGTACGTCCCCGGCGGGACGCTGAAGGAGCGCCTCGATCGGGACGGGCCCCTGCCTCCCGCTACCGCCTCGGCCGTGGCCGTCCAGATCGCCGACGCTTTGGGCGCCGCGCACGAGCAGGGGGTGGTCCACAGGGACGTGAAGCCTCAGAACGTGCTCGTGAGCGCATCTGGCGACGTGAAGGTGGCCGACTTCGGCATAGCGCGGGCCGCCGCGGCGGACGTGATCTCCGGGACGAGCGCCGTCCTTGGCACCGCCAGGTACATGTCCCCCGAGCAGGCCATGGGCGAGGTCGTCGGGCCCACGAGCGACCTCTACTCTTTGGGCGTGGTCCTCTACGAGATGCTCACCGGTGAGGTGCCCTTCGAGGCCGACACGCCCGTGGCCGTCTCCATGAAGCAGGTGAACGAGCCGCCGCGTCCTCCTAAAGAGATCAGGGGCGAGGTCCCCGAAGGGCTAAACGCCGTGGTCCTCAAGCTGCTGGCGAAGGACCCCGCGGCCCGGTACGCGAGCGCGGCGGCGCTCATCGCGGAGTTGGATCGCCTCGCCGCAGGCGGCGCCCCGGCGGGTGCCCCGTCAGGCGTGACGACGGGCGTGACGACGAACGAGTCGCAGACCGAGCCGCTCCGGCCCGCTCCGGCCGGAGAGAGCCGGCACGGACGCCGCCTGCGGCGCAGGTTGGCCCGCTACGTGGCGGCCCTGGCCCTCCTGACCCTGTCTGGCGGCCTTGCCTGGGGGCTCCTCGGCGCTCCGAACCCGGGAGAGATCGTGGGCGCTCTAGAAGGCGTGCCCGACCGGGCGCGCGCCGAGGCCGAGGAGATCGACCGCGCCGTCTCCCCCGAGAAGGTGGAGGTGCCCGACGTCGAGGACCTCGACGAGCAAGCGGCGCGAGGGCGCCTTGAAGAGGCCGGGTTGGGTACTGCCGTCCGCGACCGCAAGAGCAACGAGGAGGGCGCCGGTGAGGTGCTCGAACAGTCGGTTCCCGCTGGCAAGAAGGTGGAGGAGGGCTCCAGGGTGCTGCTCGCGATCAGCTCGGGACCCGGGCCCGACGGTCAACGCGGCTCGGTCCCGGAGCCCAACCCGGGCGATCGACCGGCAAACCGCGCCGAAGAGGATGACCCGGGCGGCCCCGGCGATCCCCCGAACCCCGGAGATTACGGGGGCACGCCACCGAACGCGGTTGCCGCCGCCTCCGCCGAGCCCGCCCCGCCTGCACCCGCTTCGCCGGTTCCCTCCTCTCCGGAACCGTCCTCGCCCGAGCCGGCATCGCCCGAGCCGGCATCGCCCGAGCCGGCATCTCCCGATCCCGCGGCGTCCCCCGCGCCGTCCTCGCCGGCTCCGGCCTCGCCCGGGCCGTCAGAGCCCCGGGTTCCCTCGGGACCACCGTCTTCCTCCGCATCCCCGTCCGACCAGTACGCCACGGGAGGATCGTACTAGCGGGGGCACGACCCACGACTTTTGCAGCCCAAAAGGTCTGAGTCTCGATCCCGGGCAAGAGAAGAAACGGCGGGCCCCGATCTCGCTGAGAGTAAGGTGGAGGTGGGCGAGGCGCGGAACCTCACGGGTGTCCCGTGCGCACCCTTCGGTGCGCGGACGGTAGCGGCTGGGCCTTGCGGCGGTGCCCTGTTGGCCTATTCACCCGGGTGCGCGCAGTTCGGCGCCCCTTGAGGCCCGGAAATTCCTACCGGGCGCCTCCCGCGGATGCCTCCCGCGGGCGTAACCATGCCCACGGTTTGAAGCATCCGGCGTGGGGTATATTTGGCACGGCCCCGACAAAGGCAAACCCGCCGCGAGGCGGGGGCGCAAAGCCCGCGGGCCCCTCGCCACGCAGGAGGGGCGACCGGGCCGCCGAAGGAGGAGTCGCTGCCCAGCAAAACGCGAGCCACCGCGGTCAAGGGGGGGCGCCACGCGCGCCTCGCCGACGAGGAGTTGATCTCGCTGGTCGGGGCGGGCGACACGCGCGCCTTCGCCGCGCTCTACGACCGCCACTCCCGCGCCGTCTACTCGCTGGCATGGCGCATGATGGGCGAGAGGCAGTCGGCCGAGGACCTCGCTCAGGAGGCCTTCCTCAAGGTCTGGCGCTCGGCGGGCACCTACCGGGCCCGCAGGGGCAGCGCGCGCGCCTGGATCCTCTCCGTGGTCCGCAACCGCGGGGTGGACCGGCTCCGCTCGCGGGCGACCCGCCGCAGGACGCGGGAGGTGGCCCAGACGGAGGCACCGGGGCCTCATCCAAACGAGGTTTTCGCCCGGGCCTGGGGCAACCAGAAGCAAGAGCGGGTGCGCGAAGCCCTCCGGGGCATCCCGCGCGAGCAGCGTGAGGTCCTCGCGCTCCTCCACTTCCGTGGCCTGACGCAGGCGGAGGTGTCCGAGCGCCTGGGCCTGCCACTGGGCACCGTCAAGGGGCGCTCGCGGCTCGGTTTGCGCAAGCTGCGCGATCACGGCGAGCTTCGGGGGATAGCGGCCGAATAACCACCCCCCTCGACGGGTTCGGGGCGTTATTCAGCGCACGAACCGACCGGTCGGACGACTCTCGCGGCTATAGCTGGTCCTCCAGCAGCGCGAGGTCCCGCTCGTAGGCGTAGCGCCTCACCTCCTCGCGGTCCCCCAGGGCGTCCGGCACCAGCAGGGGAACAGCGTTGCGAGAGCACAGCCGTTCCGGCGCGGCCCACTTCTTCCGGGCCACCCCCTCAGAGTCGGCGTGCCCCTTGCGGATATCCGGGGCGAAGAGGGCGAGCACCTTGGCCACGCCGCACCTGAACCCTCCCTCGTGCAACTCGAGGTCGCCCCACCCCGCCAAGACGCCGCCCCTCCGCCTCGAGAGAGTAACCCGGGGGCAGCCTCATTGCCGGCTCCTCCGGAACCTCGTTGCGTCGCGCGGGCCAGAGTTTACCCGCCGCCGTGGCCCGAGGAGGGGTTTTGGCTAGGGCCGATCCTTCTGACCGCGTTGTAGGAGAGCCCCCTGCCCCGGAGGCCTAACCTTTACCGCCCAACCAGAATCCCGCATATCCATCCACCACCACAAGATATGGACAAGCATCCTATGCCGCACAACGCGGCGTAAAGGCTTTCGGCCTCTACGGAGTCGGTCCTATGCGAGATCCCGCATGCGGACTTCGGGGAACGCCCCTTCTACGACCTTAGATGAATAGGACGATGGGGAGGAGGGCCGGGGTCCTTCGTTGCCCGCCCAGAGGGCGCCCGCCGGAGGGGGATCGGTGCCGCCAGCGGGTGAGACCATCGTGCGGTGTCGGGACCGCCGGGCGCTAGCGGCAGTACTCCGATTCCAGCTTCTTGTCGATCCCCTTGCGCCGCGCCCGCCTCGCCAGCAGCCGGAACAAGGGCTCGGCGACGGTGAAGGCGCCGGGGAGCCGTATCTCAGACCACTCCAGGAGCAATGCCAGGTGGTAGGGGCTCTTCGGGGTCCCGTCCGAGAGGGTCCGCCCGTCACGGGCGAGCCCGAAGCCGGCCTTCAAGGCCTTCTCGAACCCTGAGTGCCCCGGCCGAAGCTCGACGAGGAAGGTGGTCGGCCCGTCGGTGGGGTTGCGGAAGCGGTGCAGCGTGTTCCTCTCGGCGACCGCCTTCTCACCGGGGTAGAGGTTTCGCGTCTCTTCTCCTACCAGCACCTCCAGGGCGCCTTCCACGACCTCGAAGTGCTCGTCGTAGGTCTTGTGGTAGTGGGGCTCGGTGCCGCCGCCCGGGGCGACCTCGACCTCTATGAGGGTGCGCTCGCCGCTGGTCTCCTCGCTGGTCTTCAGGAAGGTGGCGTGTTCCTTCTGTACCGGGTTGTAGTGGCGCCGCTCCGCGGCGGTACCCCGATCCCCGAAGGCGCCTACTTCTGCTTCGTGCATCCCGTTCTCCTCTCGCGGTTCGTTAATCGTAATCGGGGCTGCGCCGTCTACTTCGCCCGCCGGGTCATGAACCAGTTGGGCACGCCGAGCACTTCCTGCTCGCCCACTATCTCGAAGCCGAACCGCTCGTAGAAGCGGACGTTCTCCGGCTTGTCGGTCTCCAGGTAGGCGTCCTCGCCAGCGGCGTCCATGCGTGCCGAGAAGACCCGCATCAGTTTTGTGCCGATGCCCATGCCTTGCAGGTGCGCGTCGACGGCGACGGGGCCGAGGTGCCAGTGGCGCTCTTCCGGGTCGCGCTTCGCCCAGGCGCCCATCCAGACCGCCGCCCGCCCGGCGGCCCGGGGGCCGGTCGAGAGCAGGCGGGGCAACAGGCGAAGCTGCTGCGCCCCGCTTAGCCGGCATCCGCCGGGGGGCAGCGCCCCCACGACACCGACGATGCGTCCGTCGGCGGTCCGCGCGGCCAGCATGTGTTCCCCCAGGCCGAGCACGGCGAAGGCGCCGCCGAAGAGCCCGCGCATCCTGCGTGCCCGGACCCGGGGATCCTCCCCGTAGGCGGCGACGTTGACGGGGTTGTCGCGCATGCCGCGCACGACGACGCCGAGGGCTTCCTCCGTCTCCGAGACGTCCAGCGCCCCGATCTCCAGCCCTTCCAGGTTCTTCGCTTCGTCTTTCAGCATCCGCGTTCCTCCTCGTTCGGCTCTCTTGATGGTTACCAATGTGCCTCCCGGGGCAGCCGGGCACCACCAACACCGCTCATGCGCTGCTCATGCGCTGCTCATGCGGTCGCAACTGTATGAGCCGGCGGCCCTTGCTACCATGTTCCGGCAGCGACGTTTTCGAGCGGGGGGTCGACCGGGGTGAGTCCCGAGCAGGACGCATCGTTCGGGCACCGGCTGAGGCGTCTGCGCGAGGCCGCCGGGCTCACGCAGGAGGAACTGGCCGGCCGCTCCGGGCTCAGCCCCAACGCCATAAGCGATCTGGAGCGCGGCAGGCGGCGCCACCCCTACCCGCACACCGTGCGCTCGCTCGCCGACGCGCTGGGGCTACCCGAGGACGAGCGCGCGGCCCTGGTCGGATCGGTGCCTAAACGGGGCGGTGCTGCCCGAGCCGCTCCGGATTCGGCCCCCACGGGCGGCCTCCCGGAAGTGCTCTCGCCGCTGATAGGGCGCGAACGGGACGCGGCGCGACTGGGCGCCGTCCTGGGGCGGGGGGAGGCGCGGCTCGTCACGCTGACGGGGCCTGGGGGCGTGGGCAAGACGCGCCTGGCGACGGAGGTGGCCCGAGACGTCGCCAGCGGCTTCCCCGACGGCGCGTTCTTCGTGGAGCTGGCGCCTTTGGGAGCCCCGGACCTCGTCTTGCCCACCGTCTCCCAGGCCCTGGGGCTGAGGGAGACCGGCGAAAAGGCTTCGCTAGAGGCGACCCTTGTTGCGTACTTGAGCCGGAGGAACGTGCTCCTCGTGCTCGACAACTTCGAGCACCTGCTCGGGGCCGCCCCCTTGGTCGCCTCGCTTCTCGGCTCCTCTCCGGGCCTCGTCGTGCTCGCCACCAGCCGTGCCCCCCTGCGCGTGCGGGGGGAGCACGAGTACCCGGTGGGGCCCCTCGCCGTGCCAGACCCCTCCCATGGGCCAGACGCCGAGAGCATCGCCGCGTCCCCGTCCGCCGAACTGTTCGCGCGGCGCGCCCGGGAGGCCAACCCCGCCTTCTCGCTCACCCGAAAGAACGCCGCCTCCGTGGCGGCGATCTGCTGGAGGCTGGACGGGCTGCCGCTGGCCCTGGAGCTGGCCGCCGCGCGGGCCAGGTTCCTCGGACCCACGGAGCTGCTCGCGCGCCTCGACCGGGCGCTCGAGGCCGGCGGGGCGCGCGACCTCCCCGAGCGTCAGAGAACGATGCGCGCCGCCCTCGACTGGAGCCACGGCCTCCTCCCCGACGAGGAGAGGGCCACGTTTCGCGCTCTGGGCGTCTTCGCCGGCGGCTTCGCGCTGGAAGCGGCCGAGTACGTGGGCGAGGGCATAGGCGACACCGACGCCACGCACCTGCTCGGGTCCCTGGTGGAGCAGTCGTTGGTCGCCGCAGAGACGGACGACGGTGAACGCGCGCGATACAGGATGCTGGAGCCCATACGTCAGTACGCCCTGGAGAAGCTGGAGGAGAGCGGGGAGGTCGAGCGGGTCCGCGGGCGGCACGCCGAACACTACCTGGCGCTCGCGGAGCGGGCGCGCCCGGAGCTGCAAGGGCCGCGCCAGGCGGACTGGCTGGACACGCTCGCCCGCGAGCACGACAACGTGAGGGCGGCGGTAACGTGGCTGCTGGGGCGGGCCGAGCCCGAGGGGGTCGCCCGGATCGGCTGGGGGATCTACGATTTCTGGTTCCGACGCGGGTACACGGGCGAGGGGCTGCGCTGGATGGAGCGGGTACTCGCCGAAGGCGACGCGCTCCCGGCCCTCGCCCGGTCGCGGGCGCTGTGGGTGATCGCGGCCCTCTCGTTCGCGCGGGGCGAGCCCGACCGGACGGCCGCGGCCGCGGCCGAGAGCGTCGCCGCGGCGCGCTACGCGGGCGACCCCGAGA
The DNA here is from genome assembly GCA_902805975.1 of uncultured Rubrobacteraceae bacterium. GTDB lineage: Bacteria > Actinomycetota > Rubrobacteria > Rubrobacterales > Rubrobacteraceae > Rubrobacter_D. Next base: position 11,526 of record CADCUT010000024.1, read on the forward strand.
CCCTCGCCTACGCGCTCGAGATGCAGGGGGTCGCGGCGGTGGGCCGGGGCGACCTGGGCGCCGCGGAGGCGATCCTGCCCGAAGCGCTGGCGTTGTTTCGCGAGCGGGGAGACCCCCAAAGCATCTCCTCCGGGTTGTACGGGCTCGCCAACCTGGCGCTGGCGCGCGGCGACGGCGACGAGGCCGTGCGACTCGCCGCCGAGGGCGAGGCCATCTCGCGCGAGGTGGGGAACTGGAGCATGCTGGCCACGTGCCTGGACATGCAAGCCATGTCGACGCGCCTCGAAGGCGACGACGCGCGGACCGCCGAGCTGCTGCGGGAGAGCATCGGGCTCGCGGGCATGCTACGGGACGATTACAACGTCGTCTACTGCGCGACCGGGCTGGCCGGCGTGGCGGCCAGGCGGGGCCGAGCGGAGCGAGCAGCGCGCCTCTTCGGCGCCGCCGATGCCCTGAGCGAGAAGACGGGCGCAGGGGTCTCGTGGGCCGTCTGGCGGAGCTTGAACGAGCGCGACCTGGCGAGCGCCCGGGCGCAGCTCGGCCCGGAGGCGTTCGAGGAGGCGTGGGCGGCGGGGAGAGCGATGACGCTGGAGGAGACGGTCGCCGAAGCGCTAGCGGACGACGCCTAGAGAGCACCGCCCGCCGCCGAAGTTCGGCCGTCCGACGGTGCGGCATCCGCCCTTCTCGCGACGCACGGGGAACGTAGTTCGTCGGATCGGGGACCAATCGCCACGCTCCCGTACAGTTCTCCTCATTCCATGCGGTGACCCCCTAGATACAGAAGCATTCTCCGCGAACTTCTTGGAACCCCTTTTCCACCCACTTGGGTGGATAAGGCATGAAGAGGAAGGGCCGGGGCACGAAGCCCCGGCCCTGGACTTTGGCGTTATTGGCCCCTGCGTGACACTACCAATCAGCGTCGACCACACATGAACCATCACCAGACGACTCCTGGGTGGTCCGCGTCCCTTAGACCACGCCAGAGCAGAAGCTCCCTAAAAAGTTCCCGAACTTTGGGAGGTCCTTCCCCTACCTCCCGGGAAAGCGCCCGCCTAGAGTGGCTACACGGCAAGCAGACGAAGAAAGGAGCAACACCCACGAGCCAAGCAACAGACGATGAGCAATAGAAGCAGGGAAGGAGGAGGTCGATAGAAGTGGGGAAGCCGAGCGGCAGCAGCACCGTCCGATAAGCATGACAAAGAAACCAGAGAAGGGAAGTAGAGAGATGAGAAGGATAACGACCATAGCTACCACGTTGATGCTGATGTTGGCGCTCACGGCCGGGGCGGCCTTCGCGACGACGACGGCCATAGTCGAGGGCACCTCGGCGGGCGACTACATCAAGGGCACGGCCAGGGCCGACATTATCCGCGGCCTGGGCGGCAACGACGCCATCCACGGCCTCGCGGGCGACGACACCCTCTACGGGGACGCCGGGCACGACGGTCTCTACGGCGGCTCCGGCGACGACACCATCCGCGGCGGCGACGGGGACGACCGGGCCGAGGAGCGCAAGGTCTTCGGAGGCAGCGGCAACGACACCCTCTACGGCGACGCCGGCGACGACGCCCTCTACGGTGGTCCGGGCAACGACACGCTCCACTCCATGGGCGACGGCGGCGCGGACTTGGTGGACTGCGGCGCCGGGATTGACACGGTCAAGAAGGGCTCGGGGCAGAACCTCGACCGCTTCGTGAACTGCGAGAGGTTCGTCAACTAGCGGCATCGATAGACAACGCGCAGGCGAAGGACCGGGCGTTACGCCCGGCCCTTCTTCGGAAGAAAGGAGCAACACCCATGAGCCAAGCAACGAGAGACGCGGGGGTTGTGCGTACTCGCCCGCGACGAGGAACGCCGTTGACGGTGTCCGCCAGGCTGACGGTGGCCGCGCTGGTCGGGCTGGCGCTCTCCTACCTGTACCTGGTCGTGGTCCTCATCGGCGGGTTCGTGCCGATGGTGATCACCGTGCCCGTCGCCCTGCTCCTCGCGGGCGTCGTCGCCACCGGGTGGCGTCCCGCCCCCGCGATCGCCGCCTTCGTGTGCATCCTCGGACTGCTTCCGGAGATTCCGAACCTCCCCGGCCACCTCCAGGAGATCTCCACCAATCCGCCCAGCTTCGTCGTCAACGTCCTCCTCATCGTGCCGCTCTTCGCGGTCGCGATCGTGGCCGGCGTCGCCGCGACGGTGCGCAACTACCGCCGGGTATCGTAGAAAAAGTCCTCGAAAGGAGAACACCCATGTCCTACGCAACGCTGTTCCGGTTGAGCGGGGTATCGCTGCTGCTCGGCGGCCTGGCCCACCTGGTCTATCTGCTCACCCATCCCCACGGCAGCGGGCTCGCCTACTACGCCGATCCCGCGACCGCGCTCTCGCACCTGGCGGGCTTCGCGTCCGTACTGCTGATCCTGCTGGGCCTGCCCGGGCTGTTTGCCCGCCAGGCGGAGCGGGCCGGAATCCTCGGGTTGGTCGGCACCGTGCTGGTCTTTTTCGGCCTGGCGATGGTCGACGGGACGCACATGATCATCGACTCTGCCTTCACGCCCGCCCTCGCCACGATCCCGGAGGCGGCGCCGCTGATGGCCTCGGGAGGCCCGCTGGAGGAGGCGATGCTGGGCGGGATGCAGGGGACGCTCGTTTCCGCGGGGGGACCGATGCTCCTGCTGGGCCTGATCCTGCTCGGCGTCTCGACCGCCCGGGCGGGCGTCCTGCCGCGCTGGGCCGGTGCCCTGCCCGTCATCGCGGCGCTGGCGGTGCCGCTGGGGTTCGTGGTGCCGTCCCTGGAGGGGGTCGCCTTCGCGATGCCCTACCTGGCGCTCGGGTGCCTGGGCTCGTTCCTGGCGGTACGCATAGGCGCCCCGGCTGGCACGCAAGCCGCCGAGCCCGCCCCGGCGGTGCGGTGAGGCCGGCACGGACAACCTGAACCTCGTGTTGGTGCCTGCCGGGCAGAGCGCGGTGACCGACACCGCCTTCTAGGCGACCTCAACGGCCGGGGTACTCCCACGAGCGGCCCCGGCCCTTCTTCTTGCAAAACGATGAGAAAGGGAGCGATAGAGATGAGAAAGATAGCGACCATAACCGCCGCGTTGGTCCTCATGATGGGCCTATCCGCTGGGGCGGCTTCGGCGGCCATAAAGATCGGCACCGACGGCGCCGAGGCCCTGGTCGGCACCAAATACGCCGACCACCTGACCGGCAAGGGCGGCGCAGACTTGCTGGACGGGCGGGCCGGCAACGACGTCTACCACTTCGCCGGCGGCTTCGGCAAAGACACCCTGGTGGAGCCCAAGAAGGTCGGGACGCTGCCCGGCGGCGTCGACACCGTGAGCTTCTCGGGGGTGGGCACCCGCTCTTTCATCGCCCTGATACCGCAGTGGCGCGCCCAGGGCTACAACTCTGCGAGCACCTACGACCCCGTTAGCGACGTCGGTCACTCGGTCACCCTGGGCTCCTCGGTGGTGGAGAGGGCCGTCGGCGGGTCCGGGAGCGACTTTATTCAAACCGGCGCGGGCCCCAACACGCTCAAGGGCGGGGCGGGCGGCAACGACTTCCTGTGGGACGGCGGCGGGATCCCCGGCAACGAAGATCAGGTGGCCCTGCCGGCGAGCGACGACGTCTACAGGGGCTTCGCGGCGGGTCCCGGCATCGACACCGTGGGCGACTGGGGGGGAGGGGCGGACGTGCTGGACCTGAGGCCGTGGGAGTCCTCAGACGTCTACGTGGACACGTTCAGCTACGCAAGTACGAGCCCAAACAGCCTGATCGTCTCCAACGGCGACCGGGGCGTCCGCGTCTTGGGGCACTTCGCGCCGTCGTTCGAGGGGTGGGAGAATGGGACGATGGAGAAGATCGTCTTCGCCGACGAGACGATCACGAGCACCTCTGCGGTGCAGGCGATGGTCGAGGATTCCCCCGAAGTCTCCGCGAAAGACGCCGGGCTGCGCGCCGCGGCGGCCGAGGCGCCGACGCCGGGGACGGGGCTGCTGCCGGGAGCGCCCCCCCGCCAGCGGTAGCGGGCCGCCCGGCAGAGATCCTCAAGACATCAAGATGCGCCCGGCACGAGAAACCGAACGCGTCTATGAGAAAGACCGAAGAAGAAGAGAGGATGCAGATGATCGACCGAGGGGGCCTCTACGTACCCGCCGGCGAGGCTGCGGAGAAGGGAAGCGATCCGGCTGATGGGAAACCGGCCGGAGATAAAGGCTGCAAGCGAGCACACCGGGGGCGCCTTCGCCGTTCTCGGGTACCGGAGGCCGCCGGGGAGAGATCTTCCGGCGGGCGCTTCGCCCCGGAACGCGCCACGAGCAAGAACCGCCGAAAGCGCGCTCCCGGCGCGAGGGACACCGCACGGAAGTTGCGCGGCAAGGGTAAGATAGGGAACCGCAGTGATCACACCATCGGCTAGACGGCGATCGCAGGAAGAACCGGAGGAGACCTCCGCCCGGTCGGGATTCGCGCGGGTATTGGGCTTGCACGGCGCCCGGCTCGCCTGGACCCTGTGGGCGCTCTCGTCGATGCTCGTCTTCGGCAGCGTCCTCTTGCTGGCCGTAAACCTCACCGCCGTCGACGCAGCCGGTCTAGGGTACTGGCTCAACAAAGTCGTGGCCGCCCTCGCGTTGTCGACGGTCGGGGCCCTGGTGGCCTCGCGACGGCGGGAGAACATCATCGGCTGGCTCTTCGAGATCGCGGGGCTCCTGTACGCGATAACGGTGTTCGCGGGCGAGTACGGGATCTACGCGTCCCTGACCGATTCCGGCTCGGTGCCCGGGGGGGTCGGTGCGGTCTGGATCGGGTCCTGGCTATGGATCCCGAGCGGTTCGCTGGTGGTGTTCTCCTTCCTGATCTTCCCCGACGGCCGCCTGCCTTCTCCCCGCTGGCGCTTCGTCGCCCTCTTGGCCGGCCTCGCGGTCTGCTCCGTGACGGCCTCTCGCGCGCTAATGCCGGGCACGCTCGAAGGCTCGCCCGAATCCCTGTCGATCGGCAACCCGTTCGGTATACGGGGCGCCGCCGAGTTCCTTGACGCGGCCGGCGCCGTCGCGGCGCCGCTCCTGGGAGCTACCGCGCTGGCCTCCGTCGCCGCCGTCTTCTTCCGGCTTCGCCGGGCCGAAGGGGACGAGAGGCAGCAACTCAAGTGGGCCGCTTACGCCGTCGCGGTGCTGGCCGTCGCCGTTGCCGCCAGCTCCTTTTCCGCGGCGGTGGACCAATCACTGTTCGGCCGCATGCTCTT
>CADCUT010000025.1 GCA_902805975.1 uncultured Rubrobacteraceae bacterium
TGGGGGCTCAGAGAGAGGGCGGTATCACGCAAATAGACTAGTTTTGGGCGGTGTTACCGAACCGTTTCCGGGGTGTGGCCGGTCTGCCGCCGAACCGTAACGGCACCGAAACATCGGGCGGCCCAGCTGGCCTAAGACGCGCTATATACGGTCGACCTCGTAGGAGATCAGAGTTCCCCGAACTTCGCCCCGAGGGGGTTCTCGGAAGTTCGCATGAACCACGCGAACAAGATGTGCCGCCCAGCCGATACCTCCCACGCCCGATTAGACTTATGATGCCATCGTTGCGTGTCGGGGGCCTTCATCTTCTTGTTGCCCCAACCACGAGGGAAGGAAGCGGCATGACGAGACGGACGGTCCTCCTGCCCGCGTTGGTCACGGTGGCGGCACTGGCGACCTGCGCGGCGGCTTTGTTGGCGGTGTCCGCGGAGGAGGCGGGAGCGGCCTTCCCCGGCAGTAACGGCGCGATAGTCTTTGAAAACTTCGGGGACTGGGCTGATCCTATCTCGCTCTACTCCCTCGACCCGGCCACCGGGTCGCTCACGCGCGTCACCGACAACGACGACACGGCATTCGGGGCCGTGCACCAAGACGTCAACTCCGACGTCTCGCCGGACGGTGCCCGGGTGGCGTTCCTCAGGCACGCCCTTTGGGGGGGCCGCGACGTGGGCCTCTTCGTGGCGAACACGGACGGCACGGGGGGGGTAACCAAGCTCACCGACGAGACGACGTCGGGCGTGAGCGCCCCCGCCTGGTCACCCGACGAACGGAAGGTTGCGTTCGCCGCCCGCCCCACCAACGGGAGCGGCGCGCCGGTCGGGGAGCCGGAGGTCTACGTCGTGGACGCCGACGGCGCGCACCTAAAGAGGATCACCGACAACGGGCTGGCGGAGCAGGGGCTATCCTGGTCGCCAGACGGGACCAGGATAGCCTTCTCGACGGCCTCCCCCGACCTCGGCGGTGTCCACGTCATGAACGCCGACGGGACCGGGGAACGCAAGGTCGCCGACGGCGCGCCTGGCCACTCGTGGCCAGACGCCACGCAGCCCGATTGGTCGCCTGACGGGACGCGACTGGCCTTCGCCTGCGGGGCCAGCTCCGCCGACCTCGCCATCTGCACCGCGGACCCCGACGGCGCCTCCGGGTCGCGGCGGATAGCCGCAGACAGGTTCGGGGACGACCCGGGCGTGAAGTACGTGTCCGACGGTTCCCCCTCTTGGTCGCCAGACGGGACCAGGATAGCCTTCTCTAGGAACGTCACCTTCTCGGACTGGTCCGAGAGCAGGGTCTACACCATGGCCGCAGACGGCTCCGACCTGCGCAGAGTCGAGGGCCCGCCCTACAAGTGGGCCGTCCGCCCCGACTGGGGACCCACGCCCGGCAGCCAGCCGCCCCCCGACGGACCGCCGGAGACCTCCATCTTCTTCGGCCCCTCCGGCACGACCGGCCCGTTCACGAGCTTCGACTTCGTCTCCTCGCGGCCGGGCGCGGCCTTTGAGTGCTCCCTCGACGGGGCCGCATTCTCCCCCTGCGAGGGCCCGAAGCGGTACGAGTCCCTCCCCGACGGCGGGCACGCCTTCGAGGTCCGGGCGACCGACGCCACGGCGGGCGCCGACCCCACCCCGGCCCGGCTGAGCTGGAGCGTGGACGCGCGGGGGCCCGTGGGCGACGTGGCGATAAACGGTGGGCGCGCCCGCACCCGGGACCGCTCCGTGTCGCTGGCGCCGGACGCCACGGACCCGGGCTCGGGCGTAGCCGAGATGCGCCTGAGGAACGGCAGGGGGGAGTGGGAGGCCTGGCGTCCGTACGCCCCTAGCGCTGAGTGGAGGTTGAGTCGCGGTGAGGGCAAGAAGACGGTCCTGGCGCAGTACCGCGATGGGGCGGGCAACGCCTCTGAGGTGGCGCGAGACTCGATCGCTTACCACCGCTAGGAGGGCAACGGGATCTATGCACCGGAGTACGTGGAAGGGCTATTCTCGGAACTTCGGGCGCAGGGTCTTGGGAGGTTCACCTTACGCGCGAGGGCTGCTCGGCCGCCGTGCCGTACCAGAGAAGGTAGCCTACGGCCACCCACGCTATCCCGTACGGCAACGCGAACCACGCCGTGGAGGTCTCGGTGTTGAACACGAAGAACGCCGCCGAGCCGACCCACAGCACTACCGCCCCCCAGCGGGGGATCGTTTTCGCCCCGAAGGCGGCGGCGCCCACCAGCAGCGAACCGAGCATAAGGGCGTAGCTCCCTACGAGGATCAACGGCCAGGAACCGAAGCTGACGATCGAGAGGGCCGCCCCAACCAACGCCAAGACGAAGCCGGCCGTCCCGAGCCCCCCGTAGGCCTCCTTGGAGCGGGCGTGGAGGCCCACCATGCCCGCCACGATGAGCAGCAGGGAGAGCACGACCGCGATTCCCAGACCCTCGAAGCTCCTGTAAGGCGGCTGCAGCTCGGGCCCCGAAGGCCTCGATGCGAACAGCACGAACACGACCACCCACAGCGCGCCACCCACCATGGCGGCCAGACCGCTCCATCGGACAGGGTTCGCAGACGGCATACCCACTCCTCTCTTGCGCTCTCTTACCCACGTAATAGTGCCAATCGGCACAAAGCGGTGCATCCCGCAAATGAACTATTTGGAGGCCTTATTCACCGGAGTGCGTGGAAGGATGATTCTCCGAAGTCCGTATCCAGGATGCTGCATGGCACTAGCCTGATCGGGGGTCAGCGGACGGTTATGATCAGTAAACCGTGGTTCGTCTCACTACATGTTGTAGCGCCGGATAGACATGCGCCAGGGTGCATAGAGGCGGCCGGTTAGGTCCGGGTTCGGCAGATGAGCTAGGACGGGGGCGGGCTTTCTCACCATGCCCTTGACCACCGCGTAGAAGGCTCACCGATCCATGCCCAAGCCCTGCCAATTACTACCTAGTGCCTGTCGAGCTTGCGGGCTATGTCCCTGTGGTCGAGCCGGTAGCAGATCGAACGCCCGTGCGGGCACGTGGCCGGGTAGCGGCTGCCCAACCAGTCCCTGATCAGCGCCTCCATCTCAGGATGGGAGAGCCTGTCTCCGAGCTTCACCGCCGAGTGGCACGCTATGGTGGCGAGGATCCTCT
>CADCUT010000026.1 GCA_902805975.1 uncultured Rubrobacteraceae bacterium
TCTCTTTCTGCAACCGTTGCAAGTCTTGCTGTTCGTCGTCGTCCACCGCGGTCTGTTCGGCCTGTTCATGGTCTCGGTCTTCGCGCCCAACCACAAGGCCATGCCCATCCTGGAGAGGGGCAGCGAGACGGACTTTTTGCACCGGCAGGTGCTTACCAGCCGCAACGTCCTCGCCCACCCGGTCACCGACTTCTGGTACGGGGGCCTCAACTACCAGATAGAGCACCACCTGTTCCCGAGGCTCCCCCGGAACAAGCTCAGGGAGGCGCAGCCGATCATCAAGGACTTCTGCCGGGACCTCGAGATCCCCTACCACGAGACGAGCGTGCTCCAGTCCTACCGCGAGATACTGGAGCACCTGCACGAGGTCGGCGCCCCCCTCCGCAAGACGCGGTAGGTGCCCCACCAGAAGCACCCGAACCCCCAGGACGGCCCCGGCCTGCCGCCACGACCGTCAACGACGCATGTACGTATACAATGCGAATAACGGGGCGAGCATCTGGTCGATTTTCGCGGAGGATCCGGTTGGAGGGCATGCACGAGAACGTTGGTGCGACCGGTCGTCCCGGGCGGGTCCTTGCCGGGGTTATCGGGCGGCGGATGGGTGGGCGGGCGTGATCCGCGCGCGTTCCTCTGCCAACGGGAAGAACCCGTCGTGGTCAGAAGGCTACCCGGTCGGCGTCTGCAACTACGATGGTCCGGAGACCATCCGCGCCAGGAAGTACGCGACGGGCACGCACGTGCTGTTGCAGGAGATAGGGGTCGAGACGGGGGTCACGCCCAGGGAGGTGGTCTGGAGCAGGAACAAGACCAGGCTCTACCGCTACCGGCGCCCCGGCGAGGGCAGTGGTGTTGGTGAGAGGCGTCCGGTGCCGGTGCTGCTGGTCTACGGGTTCGTGCTCAAGCCTTACGTCCTGGACCTCGTCCCCGGCAACAGCCTGGTGGAGTACCTGGTGGGGGAGGGCTTCGACGTCTACATGCTGGACTTCGGGATCTCCGGCGCCGAGGATGCGAACTTGTCGCTGGAGGACTTCGTCCTGGACTACATGCACGGCGCGGTGGAGATGGTCGTCGAGACTTCGGGGGCGGGGGAGGTCAGCCTCTTCGGGCAGTCCCAGGGTGGGACGCTGTGCGCGATGTACGCCTCGCTGTTCCCGGAGGGACCCGTCAAGAACCTCGTCCTGCTCTCCGCGCCCACGGAGTTCGTTCCGCGGGACCCCGGCCCGCTCGGGCTCTGGACGCTCGCGAGCCGGGGCGGCGGGTTGTTCTTCGACCCGGCGGTCGTGCCGCTGTTCTTCGGAAACCTCCCGACGGACCTCGCCAGCTCGTTTATCAATACGGCGGCCTCGCTGCAGGCCGCCGCGGTGGGATGGACCGCCCGGGCCGGCAGCTTCGGCCTTTACGATATGGCCCTGCGTGAGATCCGGGCGCAGGCCGGGCGGGACGTCTCCCTGCGTTCGTGGCTCGCGGTCAGCAGGTGGGTTGACGATGCTGCGCCGTTCCCTGGGGAGACCTTCCGGAGGTGGCTGCGGGACTTCTACCAGCGCGACATGCTGGTCAAGGGCCAGATAGAGCTCCGGGGGCGCAGGGTGGACCTCTCGAACATCGGGTGCTCCGTGCTCAACGTCTCGGGCAAGTGGGACTACGTCGTCCCACCCTCCCAGACAGAGGCGACGACCGTTCTCGCCAGCAGCAAGGACAAGGAGTCCGTCGCTCTAGACGCCGGGCACGTGGGCATGCTCGTCGGGCCCGGCGCCGCGGAACTGTGGCCCAGGGTCCGCGACTGGCTCGCGCCCCGCTCCGGACGCTAGAAGCAGGTTTCAGGCTTCTCGGGGCGAGGACGGTCGCCGGCCCGGGAATCCCCGCTTTTCGGTGCGATCTCCTTTTGGACGTTCTCAGGCGGGGCAGGTTCTAGTCGGCTTCTTTGACGAAGTACAGCATCTCGCCCGGGCGCAGCAGCTTGTGGCGGCGCATCGGGTTCAGGTTGTAGAGGTGGCTGACGAAGTGGCCGGGGTCGGCGCCGTTGAAGGCGAAGAGGTCGTAGTGGGTCGGCACGATCAGGCCGAAATCCAGGGTTTCGGCGAGCTGTGCGGCCTCCCGGAAGTCCGTGTTGCCGATGATGTTTTGGGCCGTCCTGAAATAGTCGCGGCCGTTGATGGGGACGAAAGCAACATCTATCTTCCAGGCTGAGAGTGTCTCGATCAGGCCGTCGTAGACTACCGTGTCGCCCGCGTGGTAGACGGTAATGCCGTTTGACTCGATCACGTACCCCAGGTACGCGTAACCGCGCTCCGGGTCGTACTCCAGATCCGTGTGGGCGGAAGGCACCGCCGTGACGGTGGCCCCGGCGACCTCCAGCGGCCTCCCGACCTCGGGCACGACTACGCGCCCCGCGTCCAGCCCCGCTCCGACTAGCGTGTCGCGGCTGGAGGAGGGGGCGATGAACCTGGCCCGCGGCGACGCTTCCGAGAGCGGCAGGACGGTCCCCGGGTCCGTGTGGTCTATGTGGTCGTGGGTGAGGAGGACCGCGTCGGCGTTGGTGACCTCTTCTGGCCGGAGCGGGGGAGGGAAAGTCCGTTCCAGGCTGCCGCCCTCGCCGTCGGAGTCGGTCAGGTACGGGTCGACGTAGAGCACGCCCCCGGGGCCTTTGATCGCCACCCCCACCTGCCCCAGGCCCCAGAAGGCGAGCGCCCGTTCCCCCACTCGTATCCCGTCTATGCCGGAGATCGCACCCACAAACCCCACCTTCCTCGCCCGCCTACCGTCGACTCGGGCCAGCTTAACATCGGTCCCGCGCCGGGTTCGGCCAGCAAGAAGGTATCGTCCGGCATAGAATTACCGTCCGCCCTCCGTTGGCGGGATGGCATGCTCTGGGAGACGGGGAGGAGAGGTCGTGCGGGAGAACAGGGTCAGGTCCATCTGGGAGGGCGGCGGCGTGGCCCTGAACGGGTGGTTGCACGTGCCAAGCTCGTTTTCGGCCGAAGTGATGGCCCACGCCGGCTACGACAGCCTCACCATAGACCTGCAGCACGGACCGCCGGACGTGGGGAGCGTCATACCCATGTTCCAGGCCATCTCGACCACGGACGTCGTGCCGTTCGCGCGGGTGAACTGGAACGACCCGGGCACGATCATGAAGCTTTTGGACGCGGGCTGCTACGGCGTCATCTGCCCCATGATCGAGGGTAGAAGGGACGCCGAGGCCTTCGTCGGGGCCTGCCGCTACCCGCCACAGGGCTACCGGAGCTACGGCCCGTTCCGGGCCAACCTCTACGGCGGCCCGGACTATGCCGCCAATGCCAACGAGACCGTCGTCACGATGGCGATGATCGAGACGAAGGATGCCCTCGAAGACCTCGAAGGCATCCTCGCCGTGCCCGGCCTCGACGCCGTCTTCGTCGGGCCTTCGGACCTCGGCCAGGCACTCGGGTACGGACCCGGCATGGACCGCGAGGAGCCCGAGGTGGTCGAGGCCATAGGCCAGATCGTCGGGTCGGCGCGGGAGAAGGGTCTCGCCGCCGGGATCTTTACCGCCTCCACGGAGTACGCGGGGCGCATGATCGAGGCGGGCTTCAACTTCGTTAACGTCTCCTCCGACGCCCATCTCATGGCCGACGCGGCCTCAAACGCGGTCGCCGCGCTAAGAGGCCGGCGCCCGCCATCCTGACCTGACGGCCCCACGAGCGCCGGCGAGCCCGGTTCAGGAGCCGGGATCATGCCCCGTGAAAGCGCCCGTATGGTCCCTGGCGAACCCACTGAAGCTTCGCGGCCCGCGCTGGCGTCCCCAGGGGAGCGAACGCCTCGACGGGCGCCCCGCCGTTGCCCCCCGTCGAACCCGTCACGAGGATCACCACGAAACCTCCGCATCCGGCCCCGTGCCGGCAAGTCCCCGCCTCTATCCCGGCATCAAGCCGTAAAACCGGAACGCGTTGACGGCCACGACGGACGAGAGCGGGCCACAATATGTGGCTAGCCACATATTGTGGTATCTTCTTGATATGTTGCCAGCCACCTAAATCGGATTGGAGCTACGATGACAGCAACGAGCAGTCTGTGGGATCTCATCACCATCGGACGGATCCTGCCGAAGCCTCTCACCGGCTATCCGGCGCTGCCGGCGAAGATCACGGCGGGTGCCCGTGCCGCTTGAGGACCCTGGCGCGCGGGTGACGGGCGAGTCGCGCCCGGTGCAGGAGAGCGGATCTCTCAGCTACGCGATCTTCCAGTTGGCCCGCGCCCACCGGGGGTATGCGGCCCGGCTGTTGCGCGACCTCGGCCTGCACCCCGGCCAGGAGCTGCTGCTCATGCGGCTGCTGGAGCGGGACGGGCAGACCCAGTCGGAGTTATTGGCCGCCGTCGGCCTCGACCACTCCACGGTCTCCAAGTCGCTCAGGCGGATGCAGGAGGCGGGTCTGCTAACCCGCCAGCCGGCCGAGCACGACCGGCGCGCGGTGCGCGTGTGGCTCACGGGCCAGGGACGCGCGATACGCGGGGACCTCGAAGAGATGTGGGCCGAGTTGGAGCGGGCTTCCGTGGGTGGCCTCGACGCAGAGACCGTCGAGCGGTTCATCGCCACCAGCGCGGTGATCCGGCAGGCCATAGTAGACCGCGACCGGCCCGCATCCGAGCAGTAGCAACCGACGGGGGCGGGCAGAGACATCCAACCAGAGAGAAGGGGTACAGATATGAAGGCAGTAGTCATGGACGAGTTCGGCGGTCCCGGGGTGCTCCACGTAGCCGAAAGGGAGCTACCGGAGCCGGGCGCCGGGCAGGTGCGGGTCCGGGTGCGGGCTAGCGGCGTCAACCCGTTCGACGGCAAGGTCAGATCCGGCAGGATGCAGCAGATGTTCACCACCGAGTTGCCGGCGGTGCTTGGCCTGGAGATATCCGGGGTGGTCGACGCGGTGGGATCCGGGGTCGAAGGGCTCGCCGCCGGCGACGAGGTGCTCGGCCACGCCGAAGGCGGGGGGTACGCCGAGTACGCGCTGGCGACCACCGTGGCGCCGAAGCCGGACGGGCTCGGGTGGGCCGAGGCGGCGGCGCTGCCGGTCGCGGCCGAGACGGCGTTGCGCGTGCTCGACCTGCTCGGGGTGGCGCGGGGCGATACCGTGCTGGTCCACGGTGCCGCGGGCGCGGTGGGCACCGTCGCGGTGCAGATCGCCGCGGCCCGTGGCGCCACCGTCGTGGGCACCGCCAGCGAGGCCAACCACGACTACCTGCGCGAGCTCGGCGCGACGCCGGTGGTCTACGGCGAGGGCCTTATCGACCGGGTCCGGGCGGTTGCGCCGGACGGAGTCGACGCCGTGTTCGACGTGGCGGGGCAGGGGGCGCTGCCGGACTCCATCGAGCTGCGCGGCGGCACCTCCCGCATCGCGACCATCGCCGACCCCGAAGCCTACCGGCTCGGCGTCACTTTCTCGGGCGCGTCCGCGCGCGACGCCGGGGAGCTGGCCGAGCTCGCCCGTCAGGCAGCCGACGGCCGCCTCCGGCTGACGGTGGCGCGGACGTACCCGCTGGAAGAAGCGCCGGCCGCGCACGCGTCGGTGGACACAGGGCACGGGCGCGGCAAGATCGTCCTTCTAGCGGGCTGAGCTCGCGGCCAGGGATCAACAGACGATGACGTCCGAACCGGTCGGGCCAGTCTTCTGGCCGGTCAGGACCGGCGAACACAGACAAAGAGAAGGAGCAACGAAATGACCGACGACTCAGGCGCCTCGCCGCAGCGGGCCCAGATCCCACCCGACGACCCCCGGCGGGAACTCGCTCTCGCGCGTCCCAACGAAGACCAGGGTCTGCCACACATCGGCCTGGTCGGGGACACGTACACGATCCTCCTCAACGGCGAGGACACCGCCGGCCGCTACACCCTCATAGACATGCACGTCCCGCCCGGCGGCGGGCCTCCGCCGCACCGCCACGACTTCGAGGAGATGTTCCACGTGCTAGGGGGTGAGATCGAAGCCACCTTCCGCGGCGAGACGTCCGTCGTGCGCGCCGGCGCGTCCATCAACATCCCGGCCAACGCGCCGCACTCTTTTACCAACGCCTCCGACCGGCCGGCGCGGCTTCTGTGCATCTGCTCGCCGGCCGGGCAGGAAGAGTTCTTCGAGGCCGTCGGCCAGCCGGTCGCAACCCGCACCGCGCCGCCCCCCGAACTCGACGAAGCGTCCCAGGCGGCGTTCCTGGAGAAAGCGCTCGAGCTCGCCCCGCTTTACAGGACGGAGCTTCTGGGGCCGTGACTGGCGCCTGAGGCCGCGGCGTGATTGCTTTGGCGGGACCGCTTTCTGACCCGGGTGCGGGCCGTGACAGGCGAGACGGCGTCGAGCCCCTCGCCGGCGTGACGCAGGTGCTGACGCACGACGGCGGTCGGGGGCGCCTGGCCGGGGTTGTGTCCGCGAAGAGCACGGGCTCATCGAGTGCCTCCCGGGCGGGCCCGGACAGGGGACCAGTGTCATCCTGCGGGTTACCGGCCAGGCTTGATCTTACGGTCCTGTTACGGTTGCGAGGGTTCGCTGGTCGTCCTTGAGGGGATCAGGCCTGGCCGTCGCCGGGGTTTCTCGCGCGGGCCTTGCGGTACTCGGCGACGACGAGCTCGGTGAGCTCCTCGACAGAGGTCTCCGCGACGGGCTTGTCGTACTCGATACGGCCGTTGCGCAGAAGGTTCACGCGGTCGCAGACGTCGAAGACCTGGGCGTAGTTGTGGACTATCAGGATCATCGGTATGCCACGCTCCTCTTTGAGGCGCTGGATCAGATCCAGGATAAGCGCGCCCTCCTTGGCGCCCATCGCCGCGAGCGGCTCGTCGAGCAGGAGCATCTTCGCGTCCGAGTAGACCGCCCGGGCCACGGCTATGGCCTGGCGCTGGCCGCCGGAGAGCCGGGCGACCTCGGTGTCTATGGACGGGATGCGCACGCCCATGTCCTCGAGGTAGCGGGCGGTCTTCTCCTTCATCTTCCGGTTGTTCAGGAAGGGGCCTACGGTCAGCTCGCCGTTCAGGAACATATTGTGGAAGACGGACAACTCGTTGACGAGGGCTAGATCCTGGTAGACGGTCTGGATGCCCAAAGAGCGGGCCTGGGAGACGGAGCGGAGGTTCACCTCCCGGCCCTCTATGAGGAGCCTGCCGCCGTCCGGGCGGTGGAAGCCCGTGATCGTCTTGAGCAGCGTGCTCTTGCCGGCGCCGTTGTCCCCGATCAGGCCGAGCACCTCGCCCTTTTTGACGTGCATGTCTACGCCTTTAAGGACCTCGACCGCCCCGAAGCGCTTGACCACGTTCTCGGCGCGCAGGAAGTCTTGGCCGTTGTTCCCGTTCTCCATCAGGCCCTCCCGGCGCCGCGCAGGCGGGCTATGTAGACGTTCAGGACCATGGCGACGAGGATGGCCACGCCGAGGACGACGTTGAAGGTGTCCGAGTCTATGCCCTGCAGCGTGAAGCCGTTGCGCAGGATCACGAGCACCAGGGCGCCCAGGAACGCGCCGGTCACGGTCCCGATACCGCCCAAAAGCGCCGTCCCCCCGATAACCGCAGACGCGATGCACAGGAGCACGATGTCAGGGCCGCCGGCGAGCGGGTCTATGGAGTTTATGCGGAACGATTCGATGATCCCGACAAAGCCGCCGAGTGTGGCGCACATGATGAAGTTGCCGATCTTGATGCGCGAGACCCCGACCCCCGCCTCCCTCGACCCGAGCGGGTTCCCGCCCGTGGCATACGTGTGGAGCCCCCACCGCGTGCGCGAGAGAACGAGCTGGAGGACGGCCACTATGACGAGCGCCCAGATGGTCCCGGCCCAGGAGTACTCCCCGAGGATCTGGGTCAGGGTGTTCGTGTCCGGCGTGGTCGCCGGAAAGCCGCCGGTGAGGATGACGTTCAGGCCGGCGAGCAGGAAGAACATGCCGAGCGTGGTTATAAGGGAGGAGACGCCGAGGTAGACGGTGATCACACCGTTCACGAGCCCCACCAGGGCGACGGCGAGCAGCCCCGCGATTACCGCGAGCGGCAAGACCAGGAAGAACCTGTCGTAGGCCAGGTACATGACGATGGGGGCGAACGCGAACGACTGGCCGACCGAGAGGTCGAGCTCGCCGCAGATCAGGAGCAGGCACAGCGCCGAGGCTATCACCACGTACGGCACGGCGAACCGGGCGAGCGAGAGTATGTTCGATTCGGAGAGGAACGCGGGGTTGGCGGCCTGGAAGTAGGCCACCAACCCCACCGCGACGATGAGCACGCTCACCTCCCGCACCCGGACGAGCACGCCCAGGAGCCGTCCGCCGATCCCGGCCTCCTTAGGCCCGGTCTTGTCTTGCGCGGTGGTCTCGCTCAAAGCTCTCCTCCTTCAAGGTTTCAGGCTTCAGGTCGCCTCCTCCGGAGGCTCTCGGGTTCTTCCTGATGCCTGAAGCCTGCAACTAGGCGGGCGCCTGCAAGATCCTCTGCTGCTCCGAGTCGCCCTCGAAGCGGGACTCGGTCTGCAGGTAGCGGTCCACCGTGTCCGGCGTGACGAAGATCAGGCCCGTGTTGGTCTCCGCAGGGCCGGTAACGCCGCCGGAGATCTTGTACAGGTACAGCTGCATGACCGGCAGGAAGCCCTGCAGGTATGGCTGCTGGTCGATGGTGAAGTCTATGTGGTTCTGGCTCATGAGCTGCAATAACTCCGGAAGGAGGTCGTACCCGCCGGCCCTGACGCCCTGCTCGGCGAGCCCGAACTGCTCCATGACCTGCGCGATGCCCTGGGTGCTGCCGCCGTCCACGGCGAACATGCCGGCCACGTCCTGATGGCCGTTGTACCAGGCCTCGATCCTGGACCGTTCCTCGGGAAGCTCCGCGCCCGTGGTGACCTGCTGAATCTCGATGTTCGCGCCCGAATCTTCTATGGCCTGCCTCGCCCCGTCGAGGCGCGGCTGGATGTTGAGCTGGCCCGGCGTCGCGATGAACAGCGCCACCAGCCCCTCGCCCACGAGATCCACGATCCTATTCCCCATCTCGATCCCGGACTGGAAGAGGTCCTGCCCCACGTACGCGAGCGCCGGGTTCTCCTGCCCCTCCGCGCCGTTAGCGTTGTACGCGATTACCGGTATGCCCTGGTCCAGCGCCCGCTGGATGGGGTCGTTGAACGCCTCGGGATCTACTATCGATACCGCGATCCCATCCGCGTTCCCCGAGATGGCCGAGTCCATCGCCCCCACCATCTCCCTTACGACGGAAGTCTCCGACCCCGTCCACTGCGACGTCGTCCCGAGCAACGCCTGGGCGTCCTCGACGCCGTACTGCGTCGGCACGAAGAAGGGGTTGGTCGTCACGTGGTTGACGAAAACAAAATTGTACTCGGGCGTGTCCGGGAAGTTGCCGCCGGACCCGCCGGACCCGCCCGACCCGCCCGACCCGCCCTGACTCGCCTGCTGCGCCTCCTCACGCCGGCACCCGGCGAGCAACAACCCCGCCGACGCCAACGCGCCCCCCGCCAGGAATTGCCGCCGCCCCAGCCTGAGGTCGCCGAAACCTACCGCGCCGGATCCACGCCCGCCCATGCGTCACCCCTATCTGTTCTTTGTGCGAAAACCCTTTCCCGCTGCGCATTGTCATACCAATATGTATCCGTGTCAAGAGAAGGTTTCAGGCTACAGGTTTCGGGCATTGGGGGTGCAACGTGCGGTTCGGAGTCCGAAGTCGTCGACGGGCGGGGGAGAGGCGGTACCGCGTCCGCGCGCCCCTCGAAGTCCCGGGCCCCGGAACCTGTAGCCTCTCCTACCCCTGGAGTCCTCCCTCGCCCCACCAGAGGCCCATGCGGGCCGTGGTGCCGCCGTCGGCGTAGAGGACCTGGCCGGTTACGAAATCCGCCGCGTCCGAGACGAGGAAGGCGACGGTGGGGCCTATGTCTTTCGGGCGGCCGACGCGTCCCCAGGGGACGAGGGTGTCGCCGAACTCCGAGGAGTAGCTCGGGTCGTCGAAGTAGCGGGGGACCTCGATGACGCCGGGGCCGACGGCGTTGACGCGGATCTTCTCGTCCGTCAGCTCTATCGCGAGCTGGCGGGTAAAGGCGTTGATGGCGCCCTTGGTGGCGGCGTAGGCCGTGTGCCTGGGGAACCCGGCGAAGCCGTGGATGGAGGTGATGTTCACGATGCTCCCCCCGCCCCGCTCCCGCATGAGAGGCACCGCCCGCCGCGCCAGGAAGAAGTACCCCTTCATGTTCAGGTCGAAGAGCGAGTCGTAGGTCTCCTCGTCGGTGTCCAGAAAAGGAAGCGCCTTCGTGACGCCCGCGTTGTTGACGAGCGTGTCGAGGCCGCCCAGAGCCTCCGCCGCCTCGTCCACGACCCGCTCGCACTCGGAGACGCGGCTCAGGTCCCCTTGCACGGTCGAGGCCTTGCCTCCCAGTTTCTCTATCTCCGAGACCGTCTCCTCGGGTTCCGTGTGGGCGTAGTGGACGGCGACCGCAGCGCCCTGGCGGGCGAGCTCTACCGCGATGCCCTGGCCGATGCCCATGCCGGCGCCCGTCACGAGCGCCTTCTTGTTCGAGAGCGCGGCCATCAGGAGCCCCGGGTTTTCGTCGTCTCGCGCTTCTCCCAACCCTCCGCGAAGAGGTTGAAGTGGACGTCCTGTTTAGGGTGGGCGGCCACGGCGTCGTCATCCAGCTCGACGCCGAGGCCCGGGCCCTTGGGGAGGTCGAAAAAGCCGTCCACCACTTCGGGCAGGCCAGGGGCCGTCTCCCGCACCCAGGGGTCGGCAAAGTCGTTGAAGTACTCCTGGATGCGGAAGTTCGTCGTCGTGGCCGCCAGGTGGAGGGCCGCGGCCGTGTTGATCTGGCCGCCGACGTTGTGCGGCGCGATGGTGACGTAGTACGCGTCGGCCCACGCGGCGAGCTTCTTTGTCTCCATGAGGCCTCCGATGTGGCTTATGTCCGGCTGTATCACGTCCGCCGCCTGAAGCTCGAAGACCTCCCTGTACTCAAGGCGCTGGTGGATGCGCTCTCCCGTCGCGACGGTCGAACGGATCCCATCTGACGCCTTCTTGAGCGCCTTCAGGTTCACCGGGGGGACGGGTTCTTCCACCCAGCCCAGGCCGTAAGGTTCGAGCATCCGGGCCATCTCTATGGCGGTGGCCGGGGAGAAGCGGCCGTGCATCTCCAGCAGGATCTCGGGCTCAGGCCCGATTGCGTCCCTGACCGCCTCCACGAGCGCCACGGCCTTTAGCTTCTCCCCCCGCTCCATCTCGTAGTGTCCCGGCCCGAACGGGTCGAGCTTCAAAGCTTTGTATCCTCTCTCCACGACCTTCCTGGCGGCGGCGTGGAACTCCTCCGGCAGGCGCTCGACGCGGTACCAGCCGTTGGCGTAGGCCTTAACCCTATCGCGGACCGGGCCGCCGAGCAGGTTGTAGACGGGCTGGTCGAGGGCCTTGCCGATGATGTCCCAGCACGCGGTCTCGAACATCGCGATGCCGCTGCTCATCACCTCGCCGGCGCGCGAGAAGTCGTCCCGGCCCATCTTCTTTACGAGCTCCTCGATGCGAAAAGGGTCGTGCCCGACGAGGTGGCGCGGGACGGCTTCTGCCAGGTACCCGACCAACGCGTCCGTGTGGTTGACCATCCTGGCCTCGCCCAGGCCCGTCAGGCCGTCGTCGGTGTGGACTCTGACGATGGTCAGGTTGCGCCACTCGGTGCCGACGACGAAGGTCTCGGCGTGCGTGATCTTCATGAGCTCTCCTTCGTAGATATCCCTGCTGGGATGCCGGGGAAGACGGCCCCCCTCTGCGTAGACGCGGCCTCCGGAAAGTAGCGGTCCAGCATCGAGAGCCCGATCTCCGCCCGCCTGACCCTCTCCCTGCCCAGGGACACCGCCGTCGCCTCCAGATGCGTCCCGCTCGGGTAGATGTTCGGCGCGTTCCGGAGTCCGAACTTGACGAAGACCGGCGAGGCGACGCGGACGAGGTCCGGAATCTCATAGTGCCGGACGAACCCGCCGAAATCGTCGGGGACCTCCACGTAGACGTCGAGCGGCAGGTCCGTGACGGTCCGGATGGCCGCCAGCTGCGCCATCGAGAGGTCTGTCGGCGTGTTGTACGTCCCGGCCCCGAGGTCCTCCATGACCTTCACCGCCGCCGCGTTTGCCGCCGCGAGCTGCACGGAGACCTTGACGACGAGGTCCTCGGGCAGCTCGCCCTTCTCTTTGAGGTCGCGCAAGACCCACAAGAGGCCCGCGTCCGCCACGAGCACGCCCCGCAAGCCCAGGCCCACACCCCTGAGCACGTCTTCGAGGGCGTAGGCGAGCTGGTCCTGACCGCGATGTTGAGCCCCAAGCACCCCGCCCGCGCTGGAACCCGCGCCCGCGCCCGTCTCCCACGAGGCCCGCGGCCCGACGAAAAGCGAGAGCTCCAGCCCCGCTTCGCGGGACATCGCGCACATCTCGAGGATCTCGGCGTCCGTGAGGAGCATGATCCCCGAGCCCTGGGAGACGCGGTGGAGCTGTACCTCGCGCTTCTCAGCCTCGTCGAGAACCGCTTCGAGGACGCGGGGGCCCTCGACGCTCGGGATCTCGACCCGGTACCGCGCCCCGTCGGGAAACCGCTTCCCCGAGTCGGGCGGATCGTAGAGGTCCTTACCCGGTAACCCCAGCCCGGCAAGAAGTTCGTGGGCCCTCATATGCTCTCCTCTCCCGCCTCCAACGTCCCCTCCCGGATGGCACTCTCGATGTCCCCCGCGGTGTTGGCCAGATGCCCGCGCATCTCCCGCCGCGCCCCGTCCGCGTCGCCTGACTCCACGCGTCCGAGTATCCGTTCGTGCTCGAGGAGCGCACGCCGCGCGTTGCCGGGGCGGGCCGCGCTGACCCGGCGGCTGGCCCGCAGAAGGTCCACGACCGGCTCCAGCATCGTGAGCAGCACCCCGTTGCGCGCCGCGCGGGCCAGCAACGCGTGGAACTCGACGTCGGCGTCCACATACCCCTGCGGCGCGTCGATGGAGCCGCGCATTCTCTCTACCTGAACCCGCATCTCCTCCACGTCCCCAGGGCCGGCGCGCCCGGCTGCGAGGCCCGCGACCTCGACCTCCAGGATGCCCCTCATCTCCAACAACTCCCACAACGTCTTCGGCTGGACCCGCAGAAGAAGCCCCAAAGTGTCGCGCACGGCCCGCGGTTCCCCACCGCTCACGACCGCGCCCCGGCCGTGCTCGATGCTGATCAGCCCACGGGCCTCCACGAGGTTCAAGGCCTCCCGCACGATGGTCCGGCTCACGCCCAGGCGCACGCACAACTCGCGCTCCGGCGGGAGCCGCTCTCCCGGCTGGAGGCCGCCGGAGATCACCATGTCCAGGAGCTCCCTCGCCGCCCGGTCCCTGAGCCTCGTCCGCTGAACTCTGTTCTTCACCCACGCGGCATTGTCATACCAATCAGGGTGCGTGTCAAATAGGCTTCAGGCATCAGGTTTTGAGGTTCGAGGTTTTTGTCGGCGGTACGGTTTGGGTGTTCCAGAATGAGGGTGCGGCGGGGGCATGATGAGGGTTGAGATCGCCGGGGCGACCTGGGGTGATGTATTGGCAGAGGCAAGGGTTGCGCGGCATCTTACCCGGGTATAGCTAACCCGTTTAGGTCGGACATCGGTGAGGCCGGAGGAGGCAGGCGTGGGTAGAAGGGGCGGGCGCAGGGGCTCCCAGGGGGGTGCGCAGGGCCGCGTGCGGGATCGCGTACGCGGGGCTACGAGGCGCGGCGGGGGAGGGAGCACGGGCCGGAAGCGGGGCGGCTTCGACGCGGACGCCGTGCGGGACCTGGCTGGCCGCCTGGGGGGTCGTTCCGGGGGTTCTTCGGGGTTCTCGGGCGGCGGTTCGGGGCTTACCGGGGCCGCCGCGGGGCTCGCGGGGGGAGGACTCGCGGGCAGGTTCTTGGAGGGCGGCTCGGAGGGTTCGGACGAAGATTTCAGGAACGAGGTTGCGGGTCAACTCGCCCTCGTCGAGGAACGGCTGCAGGTTCTGGAGGATCAGATGCAGGAGATCCGCGCGGCGCTGGGGGCCGAGGAGGCTTCTACGGAACCCGTGGACGGGGCGCCGCCGGACGATACTGCCCCGTAGCGGTCCAGGCCGATACGGGGCTCAGACCTCGCCTTCCAGGGCGTCCTCGATAACATCTTCGATGGCGTCTTCTACTATGTCTGCCGCGAGTATGGATTCCAGGCCGTCGAGGACGTCGTCGGCGTCCAGCACGTAGGTTTCATAGCCTTCGGTCTGGGCCCTCCTTCTCAGGGCGTCCATAACGTCGAGGAGGCATCCGGCGCCCCACTTGAGGTCTTCTGGGTCTAGCCGGGAGGTCGCCACGCTCACCACGGCGTCCACGGCCGCGGGTTCCAGCCCGCCGGTCTCGGGGTCGGTCAGCAGGAAGTCGTTGGCGCGGAGGACGTCCTCGACGACCTTTTTGGCGTCGGGCATCGGGGGGACCTCGAAGAGGGGTAGGTACGCCGCGGAGATCACGCGCAGCGCCTTCACCTGGTGGTTGTGGTCTCCTTGCGCGTAGTCCTGTATGACCCCGAAAAGCTCGGGGAAGCTCTCTGCGCCCGTGGTCTCCGTCATGGTGCGTCCTCCCGCTCGCGTTGGCCGTCGCGCGTTCTGTACCCTGCGGGGTGCAAACCTACCCCCGCCCGGGGTTCGGCTCGACTACGGGCGGACGTGCGGTATACTCCTCATGCTACGTTATAAAGAACATACGTCCACGATCATCGAGATGCGGAACGTTTTGAGCGCGTCTCTTTTTTTGTGCCTCGCGCCTCTCCTGCGTACCGAGCGGTAGCCCACGACGTCTGCTCCTTATTGTGGCGACTACCGTCCGACGAGAGAGAGGAACCAAACTACCATGACAGACACCATACAGGAGGTCCGAGAGACCTCGTTCGCGGCCATGCCCATCTCGGACAAGGTCCAGAGGGCCGTCGCGGACCAGGGCTGGGAGGTGCCGACGCCGATACAGGCGCTCGCGATGCCCGAGCTCCTGAGGGGCGAGGACGTCGTCGGGTTGGCCCAGACCGGCAGCGGCAAGACCGCCGCCTTCGCCATACCCCTGATCGAGTCGCTAGACCGCAAGCCTAAGGGTGTGCAGGCGCTCGTGCTCGTGCCGACGCGCGAGCTCGCGTCGCAGGCCGCCACGGAGATCTCCAACCTCTCCAGGTACAACCCGGTCCGTCCGGTCGTGTTGTGCGGGGGCGTTGGCATAGGGCCCCAGATCAAGGCGCTCAAGAACCGCGCGACCTCCGTCGTCGTCGGCACGCCGGGGCGTATCCTGGACCACCTCCAGCGCGGCACGTTGCGCCTGAACGGGGTGCGCTACCTCGTGCTCGACGAGGCCGACCGGATGCTCGACATGGGCTTCGCCCCCGACGTCGGGCGCATCCTCTCCCACACGCCTGAGAAGGAGAGGCAGACCGCCCTCTTCTCGGCGACGATGCCGGCGGAGATCCGGGGCATGGTCAAGCGCCACATGCGCTCCCCGCGCTACCTGACCGTAGAGTCCGAGGCCCCCACGGTGGACACCGTGGAGCAGGTCTACTACAAGATGGACGGCCGGGACAAGACCCGCGCCCTGCGCGCCCTCATCGACGCGGAGAAGGACCCCGTGACGATCGTGTTCCGCCGCACCAAGCACGGCGCCACCAAGCTGCACCGCCAGTTGGAGAAGGCCGGCTACAGGGCCGCGCTCCTGCACGGCGGCAAGTCGCAGTCCCAGCGCACCAAGACGCTCGAAGGCTTTACAAGGGGCCGGACGCGCATCCTGGTGGCGACCAACGTCGCCTCGCGCGGGCTCGACATCCCGAACGTCTCCCACGTCATCAACTACGATCTGCCCGAGGACACTGAGACCTACGTCCACCGCATCGGCCGCACCGCGCGGGCCGGCAAGGAGGGTGTTGCGGTCACGCTCGTGGGCGAGGCCGAGGTCAGGGACTTCAAGAAGATCCAACGCGATCTCCCCGTCGAGGTCCGCGAGAGCCGCCTGCCCCGCTCCTTCGAGCCGGCGGCATAAGCCGGAATTTTCTGGAGCCCCCTCCGGAGGGCTACCCTGACCAGCGCCTGAGTAGCGGGCCCTCTCCACCAAAGAGGGGATCCGTCTCGGGCATCGGGACGTTGCGGATGTTCTGCAGCACCTCCGGACGCTCCCCCTCTTCGCCGGTGCGCAGGTCGTAGTTCTCCTGTCCGCGCGGGTAGGCGCCCACCACGGAGAAACCGCTGGCGGAGCCCTCGTTGCAATGCCCCACCCCCGCCGGGATGATCACCACGTCGCCCGCTTCTACTTCGATCGTCTCTCCTCCCGAACCGCCGAAGGTGATGCGCGCCCTGCCGCCGACCACGCACAGCACCTCGTGTGAGGTGCTGTGGTAGTGGTGGTAGGGGAAGACGCCGTCCACCCAGGACCCTCCCCAGCCGCTCTCGGAGAGCAAGTCTTTGAGGCGGGAAGAGTTCCGATCGCGCTCCGCCAACGCCTGCGGGTAGAGGAGGAGCGGAAGCGTCGGGTTGTTCGGGATGCGGCCGTCGTCCTCGAATCGGTACTCCCGCACATCGATATCTGGAGTCTTCCCTTGCACCTGACTTCCCTGAAGCCTATTCGTACTGACGTACATCTTAGACGGCGGGTAGTAGATGGGGATGACCTGCCA
>CADCUT010000027.1 GCA_902805975.1 uncultured Rubrobacteraceae bacterium
ACCTCGGCCGTGTCGAGCAGGTACGGGTCGCCGCGCAGGTTCAGGGACTTCGGTCCCTTGGAGAACGCGCAGAAGCGGCAGCGGAAGTAGCACTGGTTGGTGTAGTTGATGTTCCGGTTGACGACGTAGGTGACCTCGTCGCCGTTGACCTCGCGCCTCAGGGCGTCCGCCACCCGGCACAGCTCCTCCATCTCCGTCCCCCGCGCCGTGAAGAGGAGCGCTATCTCCTCCTCGCGTAAATCCCTCGTCCCGGCCGCGGCCAACGCCCGCGCGAAGTTCGGCCGCACCTTCGACGGCCGCAGCCCGCGGACTTCGTCGAAGGCCTTCGGGGGAACGGGCTCCGTGGTGCCCGGTGCCCAGTCCTCGGTCCTCGCAAAGCCCTCGGCGTCCTGGGCGGCCCACACGCCGGGCCTCAGGCGCTCGTTCACCCACGTTTCGGCATCCCTGGCGTAGGAGGGGTGGAGTGCTAAGCGTTCGAGGAGCAGGTAGCCCTTCGCCTCCGTGGCCTTCTCCAGCTCCTCGAGGTGGGGCCAGGGGCGCTCGGGGTTGACGTGGTCGGGGGTGACGGGTGAGACGCCGCCCCAGTCGTTGATGCCGGCGTCTATGTAGCGGGCGTAGGAGGGCGCGCCGTGGTCCGCCGTCTTCGCCGCCGCCAGGTTCGGGGGGGCCTGTACCGTGACGTCGGGGGGGAGGAGGAGGCGGGCGAGGGCTATGGTTGCGAGCATCTCGTCTTCGGTTGGCTCCGGAGAGAGGGCCATACGGGTGCCCGGCTTGGCCCGGAAGTTCTGGACGATGCACTCTTGAATATTGCCGTGCTTCTCGTGGACCTCGCGGATCGCGAGCAGAGTGTCCACCCGTTCCTCGACGGTCTCGCCGATGCCGATCAGGATCCCCGTGGTGAAGGGCACTTTGAGCCTTCCGGCCTCTCCCATCGTCTTGAGGCGCTTGGCCGGGACCTTGTCCGGGGAGGCCCAGTGGGCGAGGTTCGGGCCGAGCAGGCGGTCCGAGGCCTGCTCCAGCATGATCCCCTGCGAGACGGCGACGTGCCTGAGTTCCCGCACCTCCTCTCCCGAGAGCACCCCGGGGTTGGCGTGCGGCAGGAGCCCGGTCTCCTCCAGCACGAGCCGGCAGCAGTGGGCCAGGTACTCGATGGTGGTGGCGAAGCCCATTAGGCGCAGCTCGCGACGGGCCTCCGGGTAGCGCTTCTCCGGCTTGTCCCCGAGCGTGAAGAGCGCCTCCTTGCAGCCCGCCGCGGCTCCCGCGCGCGCGATCTCGAGCACCTCTTCGGGCGTAAGGTAGGCGTTCTCGCCGGGTCTGGGGCCGTGGGCGAAGGTGCAGTAGCCACAGTTGTCGCGGCAGAGCTTGGTGAGTGGGACGAAGACCTTGCGCGAGTAGGTGACGCGCGGGCCGAAATGGCGGTCGCGGATCTCGCGGGCCGCCTTCATCGCCGGCTCGGGGTCGGCGTAGGCCGCCCATGCCAGCTCGTAGATCCTCTCGCGCCTCTCCTCGTCGGCCATCGCCGCGTGCACCAAAACCGTGTACCCCCTCGTCTCTCGCGGAAGGGCAGTATAACCGCGATCCGGCCCGCCGAAAGTCCCGAACCGAAACCCGATAAATCTTGTAGGAGATCGGATAGAATATTCCCTCGTGGTATTGAAAACCGAGAAGGGAGAGACGTGAGCGAAGGTCAGATAGAGCAGAAAGGTTACGCCCATCCCGAGGCGCTGGTCAGCACCGACTGGGTGGCCGAGAACCTGAACGACCTTGAGAACGTGCGCATCGTGGAGTCGGACGAGGACGTGTTGCTCTACGAGGTCGGGCACATCCCCAACGCCGTCAAGATCGACTGGGTGGAGGATCTGAACGACCCGCTCGTGCGCGACTACCTCGACCCGGAGAAGTTTGCCCGCCTGATGGGCGAGAAGGGCATAGGCCCGGAGACGAAGGTCGTCTTCTACGGGGACAAGAACAACTGGTGGGCAACCTACGCTTTGTGGGTCTTCCGCCTCTTCGGCCACGACAACGTCGCCGTGATGGACGGCGGAAGGGTCAAGTGGGAGGCCGAGGGCCGCGAGATGACCCAGGAGGTCCCGCAGGTGCCGGCCGCCGAGTACCCGACCCCGACCCGCGACGACTCCAAGATAAGGGCCTTCAAGGCCGACGTCGAGCGGCACGTCGTGGCCCACGGGTCGATGATCGACGTCCGGAGCCCCGGCGAGTACTCGGGCGAGCTTCTCCATATGCCGGACTACCCGCAGGAGGGGGCGCTTCGCGGCGGGCACATCCCGGGTGCCGCGAACGTGCCGTGGGCGCGCGCGGCGAGGGAGGACGGCACCTTCAAGAGCGCCGATGAACTCAAGGAGATCTACGAGGGCGAGGCCGGCCTCTCGGGGGACTCCGAGGTCGTCGCCTACTGCCGCATCGGCGAGCGCTCCAGCCACACCTGGTTCGTGCTCAGCTACCTGCTCGGCTACGATAACGTCCGCAACTACGACGGCTCCTGGACGGAGTGGGGTAACTCCGTGGGCGCCCCCATCGAGCGGTAGAGCCGGCCCGTTGGACCGCAAAGACCGCGTCGCGTTCCTCGTCGACCACTTCGGGAACCCCCGCCACAAGGGGGTTCTCGAGGAGGCGGACGTGGCCATGCCCGGCGGCAGCCCCGAGTGCGGGGGCTCGGTCGTCGTCTACCTCAAGGGCGACGGCAACGGCGGCATAGAGGACCTGGCCTGGACCGGCCAGGGGGACACCATAAGCATGGGCGCGACCTCCGTTATCGTGGAGCGCGTGCGCGACGCGGGGCTAACCCTCCAGGAGGTGCTCGACCTCGACTACGAGGCTTTCATGGACTCCATAGGCCGGGACGTGATCGGCTCCCGCACCCGCAACGCGAC
>CADCUT010000028.1 GCA_902805975.1 uncultured Rubrobacteraceae bacterium
GAACCCGAGCTGCTGATCGTGAGAGACGAACCGACGATAGACTCCTCGTTCGAGGTGGGCAACGTAGACATGACCGCGAGCGCCCCGCGCGACCCGAGACCGGAAGAGAGGTACGCGCTGCTTCAGGAGTATATCAGCATGCGAGACTGGGAACGGTCTTACGACCTCTACGCGCAGGAGACCACAGATCGCGTGCCGTTCGGCGTGTACTAGTCCCGGCAATCCGCCCTGAAGGACCCGTCCACGGTCACCGACTACTCCTTCCCCTCCGTGGAGGTGCAAGGAGACGAGGCCACGATAGAACGCGTACTGACCGTCAACCAACCGGACGGAGAGTTCCTGGATAGGGGCACCACGAGGGCCGTGCTTGAGACAGACGGTTGGAAGCTAGTGATGAGCGATGAGGCCTACGAGTTCTATGAAGGGCCGGCATAAGCGCCCTCCTACGCCGCTACCGCACCCTCCGCGAGCTCGGTGTCGGCCGCATCGCCTCTATGCGGGTGGCCTAGCGCGTGACGTTCGGGCCGGAGCTGGAGTATGAGGAGTGGTCGGAGCCCGAAGAGTGACGGAGAAGCCGAGCGAAATCCCCTAACTGCACGTCCGCCCGCCGCGGCGCATCGTGGGCGTCGGTGGAGAAGGCGACCCCGACGCGACGATCACCGGCAACAGGTACGCGCTGCTGCGCCTGCGGGATCAGATCGATCGGGCGCTGGTGGCCGAAGATGGGCTGGCGGTGATCGGCTACGGCTACCGGGAGATCGACGACTCCCGGTTCGACGTGACGGTGCAGAGAGCAACGAGGCCGGAGGAGATGGGAGAGGCGAGGGAGCCCGAGAGACCGGATCGGTCGATGTTCACGTAGGCCAGACCAAGACGGCTGCCATGAATGGTGATAGCCAGGATGCGGGAAGCGGAGCGTATCGAGTGAGCAGGGTACGAGCTGGATCTGATGGGCTCAGTTTCGCTCATTGCCTGTTCATAGCGCTTTTGAGCAAGCGTCCCATCTCCCGCTCGGGGGGACGCTTGTCGAACTCGTCGTGAGTGTAGATCCATATGGGATACACAATTCGCTCTTCTTCTGCTATGAGGTATACGAGACGTCCTTCTCCGGCGGCTCCTTTGATACCCGGCATATCGAAGTGCATCTTCCACAACTCGAACCCCTTTTCGGCGGTTCCGGGGGGCCAGGGTTCGAGGTGGCCGACGGCATGGGGGAGTCTTGGGCTGGAGCGCATCAGGCGAAGGAATCCTCCGACCAGATCGATGAACTCTTCGCGTGCCTGGT
Organism: uncultured Rubrobacteraceae bacterium; assembly: GCA_902805975.1. Taxonomy (GTDB): domain Bacteria; phylum Actinomycetota; class Rubrobacteria; order Rubrobacterales; family Rubrobacteraceae; genus Rubrobacter_D. The sequence goes on from CADCUT010000028.1 coordinate 1,286, forward strand.
GGTTTTTGCGGTAGTGCTTTTTGACGAGCTTCCTGTAGCTCGTCTCGAAATTACTTAAGGGCTTCGTCTGATATACGTCGGAGCCAGTCACCCGTGTTCTCGTCCGTTACGGCTTCCATCCTGCTTTCCCGAGTTTCGGACACAGCACCTTCGACGGCTTCCGTGAGCGCTTTCTGATACTCGGGATTGTCCCTTTCGATAGCGCTAAGGATAGCATTGATGAGGTGCCGTTGCGCTATCGCGAAGTCGAAGAGCGCGTCCTGGTCCTCGTTGAACCTGATGCGGCCGAATCGAAAGGCCGAGCGCAGGGCACGCAACCTTCCGGTTATCCCCTTTGGAGGATCCACGATGAGGCAGATGAACGCGTGGAGGGTGCGGCGCTGCTCCTCGTCCAGTGTCTCCCAATGGTTGTCCACGAAAACGGCGGCCTCTTCGGCTCTTTGTGCCAGTTCACGCAGGCGTGAGGGCTCTGTCGTCCGCGTCGCGGACAACTCCTTTATCTCTATAGGATCGATAGCATAGCCGACGCTCATCTCGCCGCCCCCTCTTCCCATCCCGTTCCCCGTGCTCACACTTACCCTCAACCAATGGTTGAGACATTGCCTTGACATTATACCCCAAACGTGGGCGCGTCATGCCCATATACGCACGTCCGAGAAAAACGGATCGCTTTCCTGCCGGTCCGGTCCGGCTTGAGCTTTCCGGTTTTTGCCATGCCCGCGCTCCCTCTTCACTGTAATCGGGGGTGTCCCCCCGCGCGATAGGTTTAGCTTAGGAGACGAGCAAGTGGCGCGCATCCCCCATTTGACCTACTTTTGGGGGCTGCAGGAAGGCGGCCTCAGCCCTCCGCCGCCTCCACTCCGCCAGCCGGTCGAGGTCGTCGGGAAAGTCGGCTATGGTGGAAGTGTCCGCCTCTACCCCACTGGGGCTGCCAGTAGAACTCTTTGCTCAGCGTTCGGCCAAGAGTCATAACCGGATCACCCGCAAGCTGCGCCTGAGACGCTTGGAGTTCGCCCCCCAGCAAGCCATCGCCACGGCAAGGACGAGGTCGTCGTGGTCAGAGTCGCGCCAATGCTCGAAGGAGACGTGCGCCGTCTTCGGGTTCTGCTTGCAGCGGAAGCTCTGCAGCTCCCCGTGACTGGCGCTCATTCGCTAAGGTCTTCGACGGGGGCGACTATGTCCGTCCACGCGGCGGAGTAGAACGACCGGCTCCACTCGGGGTCTGGGGACTCCGCCGCGGCCAAGCCGAGCGGGTGGTGGGGCACGTCCTCGCCTCGTAGCCGCTTCATGTTCGTCACAAACGACTCCTGCAGCGCCTGGGCGCCGAAGCGGTAGGACCGGCTCGGCGCCGAGCACATCCCGGTAGAAGGCGTTGGACCTGGGCCATTCGGAGACGTGCACGACGCGGTGGTCGAGCCGGACGTTCGGCGTCACCGGTATGTACCTAGCGGCCCACGGCCCGCATCATCTCCTCGGTGTAGCGCTCGCCGGCGGCCGAGCCCCGGGGCATGGCCTCCTCGATGCGCCTGAGGTCCTCCGCGGTGAGCTCGACGCCGGAGGCCCCGGCGTTCTCCTCCAGGTACTTGCGGCGCTTGGTGCCTGGGATGGGGACGATGTCCTCACCCTGGGCGAGCAGCCACGCGAGGGCGAGCTGGCCCGGCGTCACACCCTTGTCGTCGGCGACCTCGCGCACCCTGTCGGCGAGCTCCACGTTCTTCATGAAGTTCTCCTCGGCGAAGCGGGGGAAGCGGGCGCTGCGGGTGTCCTCTTCAGGCATGTCCTCGATGCTCTTGAAGCGCCCGGTCAGAAACCCGCGCCCCAAAGGGCTGTAGGGGACGAAGCCTATGCCGAGCTCGCGCAGGGCCGGCAGTACCTCGTCCTCCACGTCACGCGTAAAGAGCGAGTACTCGGACTGGAGCGCGCTGATGGGGTGGACGGCGTGGGCCTTGCGGATGGTCTCCACGCCGGCCTCCGAGAGGCCGAGGTAACGGACCTTGCCGGCCTCGACGAGCTCCTTCATCGCCCCAACCGTCTCCTCGATGGGCGTCTCGGGGTCGACGCGGTGCTGGTAGTAGAGGTCTATGTGGTCCACGCCGAGGCGCTGCAGCGACGCGTCGCAGCACTCGCGCACGTACGCGGCGTCGCCGCGGACGCCCCGGAAGGAGCCGTCCTCGCCGCGCACGTTGCCGAACTTGGTGGCGAGCTGGACCTCCTCACGCCGTCCCTCTATGGCTTTGCCGACCAGCCTCTCGTTGGTGAACGGGCCGTACATGTCGGCGGTGTCGAGAAAGGTGACGCCGAGCTCTATGGCGCGTTGGATCGTGGCGGTGGACTCGTCCTCGTCCGTGGTCCCGTAGAACTCGCTCATCCCCATGCATCCCAGACCGAGCTCCGAGACCGCCAAACCTTCGCTACCCAGGTTCCTCTTCTGCACGCGTTCTCCTCTGTCGCCGTCTCTCGACTTTCAGTGTACCGCCTCGGCCACGAGGCCTTCGAGAGGTCAGCGGCGGGGATTGCGATCCCCCCGTAGCGGGAAAGACCGTCCCAGCGCGAGACTAGGGAGAGGAGCAGCGTCATGGCCCAGTGCGAGGTCTGCGGCAACGACTACGACAAGGCCTTCCAGGTAAGTCTCCCTGGCGAAGATGCGCGTACTTTTGACAGCTTCGAGTGCGCGATCCATGCCTTGGCCCCGACGTGCGAGCACTGCGGGGTGAGGGTGATCGGCCACGGCGTGGAGGCGGACGGCCGCTTCTACTGCTGTGCCCACTGCGCGGGCATGGCCGGCGCCGAGGGGGTCGCCGACCGGGCCTGAAACCTTAATCGATCTATTAGGCTGCCTTTCGGCCGGGCGGCGTTCCCTAAACTCGGACTGGGTTCGTTCCCGAACTTCGCTCTGAGGGGGTTCTAGGAAGTTCGGCCACCGAGCGACCGCCAAAGATACCGCATTTGTGTGATATGAGACGTTCGCCCCGTCGCTAAGATGTGCTCGTAGCAATCCGAAGCCGGCGGGGGCCTTCCCCCGCGGAAGGGAGCGCGAAGATGCCCAAGCTCATCCTGGCCACCGTCACGTTGCTACTCGGGAGGTCGTCCTCCGCGCATGCCGCTGCGGACTCGTCGGCTGCCGCGGCCCACTCGGCCATGCACGCGAGGACGCGGGGCCGGGACGCCACCCGACGCCTGCGGGCGGCGGGGCACCACGATCCACGCTTCGATCTCGGCCCCCTGTCTTTGACGAGACGGCATTAGCCACCGGGGTCGGGGCACACCGCTTCGTAACGCTGGCGTGGCCACGCACAAGGGAACGACCATGCCACCCGACAATCCCCTCGTCGGCACATGGAGGCTCCTCTCCTGGGAGAACAGGGGCATCGGCGACGGCGAGGTCAGCCACCCGCTCGGCCAGGACGCCGCGGGCTACATCATGTACGGCCCGGACGGCTACATGTCCGTGGCCATCTCGCGGTCCGACCGCGCGAGGTTCGCCGCCGGGGACCTTCTCGGCGGAACCGCCGAGGAGAGGGCCCAAGCCGCCAAGACCTACGTCTCCTACTGCGGCCGCTACGAGTGGCGGGGGGAGACGGTGATCCACTTCGTGGAACTCAGCCTGTTCCCAGACTGGGTCGGCGCCGAGCAGGAGCGCCTCGTGGAAGTGTCGGGGGACCGATTGGTCCTGAGCACGCGGCCGATACTGCTCGGGGGAGTTCAACGTACCGCCCACCTGATTTGGGAGCGTGTTCGAACGTCCGAGCGATAGGCTCGCGCAGTCTATCCACCCAACGAGGTGGAAGGATTGTTACCCGAACTTCGCCAAGGAAGGTCCACGGACGCCCATTTGAGTGATGCTACCCTTCGGACTGCTAGTATGCTACGTTCGCTGCTTAATTGCGTGGGTGAGGAGGAGGTCGGTCCATGTCGGCAGAAGAGAACAAGGTGCTCTTTCAGCGCGCCTACGAGGAGTTGTGGAATCGGGGAAACCTTTCCGTCGCGGACGAGCTGATCGCCCCCGATTTCATAAACCACGCGGCCTCTCCGGGTTCGAACCGTGGCCCCGAGTCAATGCGGGGATCGGTCGCGTGGGCGCGCAACGCTTTCCCCGACCTTCACTTCGAGATCGAGGAGGTGATCGGCGAGGGGGACATGGTGGCCGGGCGCTTGACCGTGAGCGGTACCCACAAAGGTTCGCTGATGGGCGAGCCCCCGACGGGGCGCTCGGTGCGCAACAACCACATGCACTTCGTGCGCTTCAGGGAGGGCAAGGTCGTAGAACACTGGGGGGTCAGGGAAGACCTGGGCATGATGCGCCAGCTGGGCCTCGTCGTCGTACCCGGCCCACGGTTGCTGGGCCGCATGCTAGTTGATCGGGCGAAGAAGTTGCGCTCAAGGTTGACCGCGGGACGCTAGAGGCAGAGGCCTTGCGCTTTCGCCAAGCCGCGCCGCCCACCAACTTCCGAGAGGAAGCTTATTCACCCGAGTACGTGGAAGGATCGTTCCCGGAACTTCGGCCGTTACGTGTTCTTGGGACTTCGCCCTGAGGGGGTTCCAGGAAGTCCGGAGGCGAGGACCTTCCGGTTTCCAGACCTCCCGCGTTTATGGAGCGGCCAGGTTCGGGTACGAGGTGGGCCAGGCAAGGCAACCTATCCACAGGAGTCAAGATGACCGAAGCGTCTAGGCAACCCAAGGACAAGAACTACAACCTCATAGCCGTGCTCTACCACTCCTCCGACAACGTCGAGTCCTTGAAGACCTACATCCAGGACGCCGAGCAGGAGGGCGACCAGGAACTGGTGAACTTCTTCGACGGCATCCTGGAGAACAACCTCAAGGCCGCCCAAAGCGCCAAGGAGATGCTCGCCGCCCGGCTTCAGGGCGAGCAAGAGTAGGGGCTGGTTAAGATCATACCGGGGGGGCGGGACCCCAGAAGAACCTGGCCCCTTGGTAGCCCTGTACTCCTTAGCTCGTAGGAGCGTGATCCTCGTCGACAACATCAGGCGCCATCCCTCGGGGTGGTGGTGCCACATGGTCAGCGACCGGTCCGTCGAGGAGTTGCACGCCTTCGCCGCCGAGGTCGGCCTGCGGCGGGAGTGGTTCCAGGACGGGCCGCGGCCGCACTACGACCTGCGCCCGTCCACGCGGCGCCTCGCCGTGGCCAAGGGGGCGGAGGAGGTCAATGCGAGGGTCCTCGTCAGGAGGATGGCGCGCGCCTAGAGCGCGACCTCCACCTCCATGCGGCCCTGCCACTGCCCTAAACGCCGGCACCGGGAAGGCGGTGGCAGCTACCCACCCACCCCGGCGTCCTTGCCGCGTTGGGCTGAAGGCGGCAAGGCGTGTGCTACAAAGGCGGCCGTGCAAGGAGGAGGGACAAGGGATGTCGCTGACGTCGATACCCCCGAGCGGTGCGGCCACGTGGCGCCCATGGTCGTCGAGGCGACGGGAGGCGGGTACGCGGCCCGGTGCCTCAGGTGCGGGAGCGTCGGGCCCGTGGGGCATCGTCGGCCGAGGCGCGGCGAGCGCTGCTGGAGCTGAGGCGAAGCCGTCGCCGAGGGTAGCCGCCGTTGGCCTCCTCGCGGGCCTCACGTCCCAGAGGCTGAGAATCTAGACCAGCGCCGTGTCACCGTAGCATCAGCGCCGGTCCTTGCCGGGCTCGAAGGGACGACTATAACGAGGTGGCTTCGCCACCTTGAACTGAGCTTACGAGTCGACAATCATCTGATCTCGAAGCGCCACCGCTTGGTCTGCCCGAAATCTCGCTCGTCGGTAGCCACGATCTTCACGGTGTGTGATACCAGGTGGGATCGATGATGCACGATGGGACGGCGGGCATGGACTGCTCCTTGTTCGGAAAGCTTCAGTATCTTCCCGAATGATTTAACAGGCCGTGCCCCTTTCATACAACAGGCTACTCCCTACTGGCGGAGCCTCTTAGGCCACCGATTTTCCAGTATGAGAGCGACGGGAGAGGTTGAGCTTGCCCAACCGACGCGGCACGAAAGCGCCTCGCGGTGTCTGGCGGAGGGGTCTAACCTTTCGAGGCCTCCACGGCTTCCGCCACCCTCAGCAGTTCCTCATCATGGGGGTCCCCGTCGAAGGGTGTGACCCGGTAGCCGCCGTGTGCCTCGACCACCGACGCGTCGTCGTCCACGGCGAAGTCGACCGGGACGCCCGGCTCCCGGCGCTTGTCGAAGTAGCCCTCGACGAGGTTCGCTACGCCGAGGAGGTCTGCCGCTGTCGCAGCGTAACCCGCCCCACCGCTGGACCAAAGGTAGAGATCATGGCCCGCTTCCTTAAGCATCAGGAACGCCTCGCGGGCGTGGGGGCGGGGGACCTCCTCCATCGTCAGCAGCGTTCCCTGCACGTCGAAGAAGACGTTCACGGTCTCCCGCCACCGAGCCTGAGGTGGCGGTTCACTCGGACGCTCAGCGGCTCGTCGTCCGCAACGCCGAAGCCCTTATCTTCTAGCATCCGCCCGACACGGCGGCTGTGCTCGAGGGGCTCGGCTTTGAGCCTCGTGTCCTCCTCGAGGTCCTGGGAGACTATCCGGAACGTGCGGATGGCGGGCAAGTGCTCCGCGGGAACTCCCTCCCGGATTCGGACGTGGCGGTCGTCGGTCATGCGGTGGGAGGGGAAGTAGTCGAAGTACCTACCCCGCTCGTCCTCCCCGAAGAGGTACCAGATGGCCCACCCTCCCGCGATGATCTTGCCGCGCCTCCTCGCCTCGACGTCCTCGGGCGGCAGGGCGAAGCCCCAGTGGGCGAAGGTGCGCCCGAAGCGTTGCTCGATGCTCCCCATCGTGCTGACCTTTCCCTTCTCTGGGTTGCAAGCATAGTAATCATAACATACGCGGTAGGCTGGGTGCAATCTCGGATCATCCTGATTCACTTGCCGGGTTTTCAAAAGGTCTCGCACCTAAAATTCGAAGTTAGATCTGACCTTGAGCACTTCGCTAGGGAGGTTCCAACGTTCCCCGGCAAGATTTGCGCGGCGCTGCCGGAGGACACGGCGGACAAGGCCCAGGAGTGGGCAGAGAAGGAGGGAGAGAGGGGAAAATTCATGGAGGGCATCGCCGATTTCAATAAGGACCCGAGGGCGGCGTTGGATGCGATGAGTAGTTAGGCTGCTCCGGCGGTGCGAGTAGGCCCGCACGGCCTAGCACCGCTCCGACGAAACATGGTCCATTGGGGTGATGCCCGTTTGCCGGTGCGTGGCTACGGTGCGCCCGTTGGATGTGGTAGACGGCAAAGGTCGCCGACATCAACTTGTGAGAGCCGGGGAGAGACATCGATGAGCGAAACGCTGGCGAGCACGGAGGCGAAGGCGAGTGCCGGGATCGCCGAAGCGCCCGCGCCTTGCAGCACCCGGCTCTGACCAGCACCGGCATTGAGGGCGACACTTCGTGATCACTCCTCACCGTCGTACCATCCATGCCTGCTACCCGACTACCCGGGTGGCGAATCTGCCGCCGTTGTTTCGGACGGGGCGCTCTACGTCCTCGCGAACGAAACAGGAGTCCGGCGGACAAGACGGCGGATCTCGGTGTGGGCGGCCGGTAATCGCGCTGGTCAGGTCTCTGGGGAGGCGACCCACTGATCGGTCGCATGGGCCGCGATCGTGCGTAGCGAGTGCAGCGCGTCGGACAGAAGCTCCCGTAGGGGTCGGCTCTCGGCTGGCTGCGTCCATCTTCGTACCGCCGTCTGCTGCACGAGCATGCCGGCGCTGGCCGTGAGGAGCGCGGTTTCGGGGTCGAGACCTCGCCCGCGGAGCGCGGCAGCGATGGCGTCGGTGAGCTCGGCCTGCTTTCTGAGTTCGCGCTCCTGCAGCTCTGGGTTGGCGGCGATGATCTCGTAGCGGCGCTTCACCACGGCGCGGCGTTCCTCGAACATAGCGTCGGAAGCGGCCTGCAGGGCGCGCACGACAGCGTCTAGCGGCGGCAACGTGCCGGCGCAGGCAACGAGCTCGCGGACGATCTCTCGCTGGAATTCCGAGCCCAGGCCGAAGAGCACCTCCCGCTTGTCGGCGAAGTGGTTGAAGAACGTTCGCTGGGTGAGCCCCGCCCGCCGGGAGATCTCGGCGACCGTCGTGCGCTCGAACCCTTGCTCGGCGAAGAGTTCGAAGGCGGCGGCTTGCAGTCGGCCCACCCCATCCGGTTCCCATCTAGGCATCATCAGGATTATACTGGACGTTGATTGCACAAACTGAAATCAATGATGCTATACTGATTGCAGAAAGCGCAGTCACTGATAAGGCTCGTCGCTCCGGCGATGTCACCCAGGAGGTTCTAGCCATGCGCGTATTTGTCACCGGTGCCTCCGGGCACATCGCTTCTGCGGTCATCCCCGAGTTGCTGTCCGCCGGTCACGCCGTCACCGGGCTGGCCCGCTCGGATCGCGCGGCGGCCACTGTACGGTCGCTCGGCGCCGACGTGCGACGGGGCGATCTGGACGACCTCGATGGCCTGGGCGCGGCGGCCCGCGAGGCCGACGGCATCGTCCACCTCGCGTTCAAGCACGAGGAGCAACACTCGGGCGACTTTGCCGGCGCCATCGACGCGGACCTGCGGGCGGTCGAGGCGATGGGCGCTGCGCTCGAGGGGTCAGACAAAGCATTCGTCGGGACGAACGCGACCGGCGCGCTGATCCTCGTCGGTTCCCAAGGGCGGCTCACGGAGCACGACGTGAGGCCCGGTGGTCCGCGGATCGACGCCGAGAACGCCGCTATCGCGCTCGCCGAGCGGGGGGTACGGTCTTCGGTCGTCCGATTGCCGCCGACGGTGCACAGCAGCGGTGTTTACGGCTTCGTCTCCGGCCTGATCGAGATAGCCCGCGCGGCTGGGTTCGCCGGCTACCCGGGCGACGGGAACAACCGCTGGCCGTCCGCCGACGCGCGCGACGTCGGCCGTCTCTATCGCCTGGCGCTCGAATCCGCGCCTGCGGGATCCCGGTTGCACGCCGTCGCCGAGGAAGGCATCGCCCTGCGCGACATCGCCGCGGCGATCGGGCGCCGGCTCGGCGTTCCTGTCGCTTCCATCGCCGAAGAAGACGCCGGGCGACACTTCGGCCACCTGAGCATGTTCGTCGGCCTCGACAACCCCACCTCGAGCGAGATCACCCGCGACACGCTCGGCTGGGCGCCGACCCGGCCCGGCCTGATCTCGGCCCTCGACGAAGATCCCAACTTCGCGACCGAGGCAAACGCAGCATCCGCGGGGTAGCGTGCGATCCGGCGACGTCCGAGTTCCGGCTCCAGCGTTCCACGAAATAGGAGGACACGACTTTGTTCAATAGACGTTCGGCAGGCCTGGATACTCCGATCGAAGGGCTGCGCGCAACGCCGCCCGCCGGGTTGCCTTTTTTGGCGAACGCGCAGGTCAGGTCGTTTGTCCTCGAGCGCCCCAAGGGCAACGTGATCGTCTACAACTCCCCCGGTCTGAGCGAGGCAGCGAGCGAGATCCATGCCCTCGGCGACGCGACCCATCTCCTGATCAACCATGGCCACGAGGCGATGTACGGTCCCCCTCGGCTGGACGTGCCGGTGTCCGTACACGAGCGCGACCGGGCGGAAACCGCCGGAGGCCTTACGGTCTCTGGCACCTTCACCCGCCGGCAGATGATCGACGACGACCTCGAAGTCATCCCCACCCCCGGTCACACACCCGGCACGACCTCGTACCTCTGGGACAGCGGCAGGCACCGCTTCCTGTTCACCGGCGACTTTCTTTGGGTCGAGTACGGTCAATGGAAGGCCGTCGTGCTGGGCAGCAGTGACCGCGCCGCGTCGCTCGACAGCCTCCGGCTGATCGCCGACCTCGACTTCGACGTGCTCGTCCCGTGGGCGGCGATGAAGGGCGAGCCCCCCGTAAACGTCGTCGACCACGACGACGCCCGAAAGCGGATCGATGCCGTCATCGCTAGCGTCGAAGCCGGCGGCAGGTACTGATCCTTACCGAATCACACAGCCACACGACCTCGATTGGAGTCATCGATGCCGACTTCTCCCTGACCGGGCCAGCACGTGCATGTCGGGGTACGCGACGGGGAGGCGTCCGTGGGCGCATCTTGCCTTACCGCCCGGCTACGCTGCAAGGTGCTCTAGGAGAAGCGGGAGCCTTTGCCCGTATCGTCCCACCAGGGGTCCGCTCCCGCTTCGCACGGTTTCTGGGTACAAAAACGCTAGGCTAGCGGGCGCTAGGCCGGCGGGAGCTGAGGCCCATCTGAGAAGCCGGTAGGGCCCCGAAGATCCGGTGAGCGCCCGGAGATCCCGTCGTAGAGCAGCGCCGCCGCCTCCTCGGCGAGAGACTTCGCGCCTGGAGGCGCTGGGCGCGAAGTCTCTTGCCACTGTTGGTCGAGGGTGAGCAGCGCGAGCCCGTGCATGAGGGCCCAGAAGGTGAGCGCCAGGTCCTCGGGATCGCCGGGACGCAGAGCGGAGGCGGTGGGCGTCCTCGACGAGCCCTACCAGCGTCGCGTAACCCGCCCGGTACGCCGCCCGCGCGCCTCGGGGGACCCGGCGGCGGGGAGGTGATCGCCGCGGACGCGCTGGCGGGGCAACGGCTCCGACCGCGGGTGCCCGCCTACCCGCCCTTCCACGACGACCTGGGGCAGTCCCAGAGCAGCGTTCTGGAGATCCTCGGCTGGTCGCCAGAGCGCATTTACGTCGGGCACGGGGGGCCGCTGGATCCGGTGTCCGTCGCCCGCTGGGTGGCACGAACGCGGGCCCGTGGGTACCGCAACGAGGATCGCAACGCGGCGTAGCAGGCGATGCCCACGCCCGCCGATACTTGATCGTCTGGCTCGGGGTTGCGCCGGCGGTCAGCCGTCCGTCAGGCCGAATCTTTAGGAATGGATGGGCCGGGAGATGAGCCTCTCCTACAATACGGTCAAGAAGTGCCTCAAGCGGCTGGAGACCCACACAACCCCTCCCCCGCCCGCGAGCGGCTTCGGCAGCTCGGTTCGGTGGGGACGATCTCCGGGAGGGGCAAGCCGGCCCCGCCGGATCCCCTTATTCACTGGAGTGCGCAGAAGGAGTGTTCCTCGTACTTCGGCTTGAGGATTCTAGGAGGTTCGGCCGTGTGGGCGACCCTCATCCCTCCGGAGGCAGCTCCGCGAACTCGTAGCCGTACCTCCCGGTGAAGGCCCCGAGTCTCTCCAGGACATCCGGGTCCGTGGGCGGCGGTCCTGCCAGCGGCACGCGACCCTCGGCCGCCTCCTCGAAGAAGCGGTCCATCCCACCCGGGGAGAAGACCAGCAGCACCCTGGTCGGCTCCGTCCCAGGGTTCGATGGCCGGTGCGCCACCCCCCTTGGCACCACCACAAAGGAGCCCGCCGGGGCCACGATCCTGCGCGGACCCACCCTTACGTTCAGCTCCCCCTCAAGGACGTAGAAGGCCTCCTCGTGACCGCGGTGGAGGTGGGGCCGGGGGCCTGGAGAGCCGGGAGGGATGGTATTGTCGTGGACGGAGTAGGCGCCGGCGGTGTCCGCGTCGCGGACCTTGACCATCATCGCCCCGCCGATGGGGTTCGTGAGGTCCTTGCCATCGTCCGGTCCGAGGAAGATTCCCCCGTTGTTCTCGGTCCCCACGACGCCCACGCTCCTCGCTCGCTCGCACGTGACGGGGGCATGGTAGGGCAGGAGGGGGATCGGCGCATCCCACAAACGCGCTAGTTCTGTGCTTATTCACCCGAGTGCGTGGAAGGGGTGTTCCCCGAAGGCCGCATCTGGGATCCCGCACAAAACCCAGGTTCAGAACGACGTAAAGTGCCTGAACACAACATGTGGACGGCGTGCATAAAGATTCGTTCTGCTGGGCTACCTTTGCCGGGTGAGATTGTCGCATCGGCTGCTAATATAGCGGCATGAAGATCCCGAACACACGAGAAGAACGAAGGGCGCTTACAAAGCGGATAGCGAGCTCCGGCAAGCCGGACGAAATCAAGCGCGGACGCCCCGTCTCGGAAGAGGTCTGGAGGCTACCCTGGCCCGAAGATCTGGAAGGTCTGTCGCTTAGGGGGCTTCTGAAAGACCGCGGGGAAGGCCGCTAACGGCCTCTGAGGTTCTGGGACAACTCGGCGTTGCGCGAGGACGGTGACGTGGCCGTGTGGTGGGGACCTGGGCCGAGTGCGCGGTGGCTGTGAGCCGGCTCGAGCGTGAGGGAGGGTTGAACGAGGAAACAGAGGACGACGCTCGCGCGAGGTTTGATCAGCCCGCCGAAGATTGGCACGCGGTCGAACCCTCAGAAGTGCTGCGCCTCCTCGCCGGGGTGATCTCCCGGGACCATCCCCTCGAGGCCGCTGATTGTCTCCAACTCGCCGCCGCGATCCGGCGGTGCGGGGAAGATACGGAAGGAGCCGGCTTTGTGTGCCTGGACAACCGTCTACGCCTGGCCGCCAGGGACGAAGGGCTCGCCGTGCTGGCGGAGTCACCGGAGGCCGGATGAAGATCTTCCCCCGGTTCGTGGCCGAAGAGACGGCGGAGTACGGGGTTGCCGGAGGCAGGGTGCGCGTGTTGGCGCCCGAGGTGGCGCACAGGATCGCCGCCGGCGAGGTCATCGAGCGCCCGGCGAGCGCCGTGAAGGAGCTTGTCGAGAACGCCTTGGACGCGGGCGCCACGCGCGTCGAGGTGGACATCGAGGACGGTGGGATCTCCCTGGTCCGGGTCAGGGATGACGGGCACGGGATGTCTCCTGGCGACGCCGAGCGCGCGGTCGCCGAGCACGCGACGAGCAAGATCCAGACCGCCGACGATCTGGCCCGCGTCGAGTCTTTGGGCTTCCGCGGCGAGGCGCTCCACGCCATCGGCTCGGTCTCGCACCTCACCCTGACGACGAACGCGCCCGGCTCCGGCGGCCCCGGTTTCCGTGTCAGGGTACTTGCCGGGGAGCCGGTCGAGTCGGGGCCCGCCTCCCACGCGCCGGGTACGACCGTGGAGGCGCGCGAGCTCTTCCTGAACCTGCCGGTGCGCCGGGGTTTTCTCGGCACCGTCAGGGCGGAGGCGAACGCGGTCGCGACGGTCGTGCAGGCGCTCGCCCTGGGGCGGCCCGACGTCGGCTTCTTCCTGCGCTCGGATGGGCGCGGCGTGCTGGCGTTGCCCGCGGCGGCGGACCTGCGCGAGCGGGTCTCCCAGGTCCACGGCCTCTCGCTCGCCCGTGGCCTCGTGGCCCTTGAGGACCCTGTGGTGTGGGGGCTCGTGAGCCCGCTCGAGATGAGTTTTCCAACCCGCCGCCACCTGCACGTCGCCGTGAACGGGCGGGTCGTCGACGCCGACTCCTTCGCCCCGGCCATAGCCAGGGCCTACGCGGACCTCCTGCCGAAGGGACGTCACCCGGCGGCCTTCTTGAGGTTGGACCTTGGCCCCGGCGAGGTGGACGTGAACGTGCACCCGGCCAAGAGCGCGGTACGCCTGCGCGGTGGCCGGTCCGCCTACCCGCTCGTCGTCGGGACCATCCGGGCCGCCCTCTCCCCGGACCGCGGATTGGGCGCCGGCGTCCCCACAGAGGAAGCGGGAACAGAGTTGATCCCCATCGGCCAGTTCGCCGGGCGGTGCATCATCGCCGGGGAGGGCGACGACCTCATAATCCTCGACCAGCACGGCGCCCACGAACGCATCCTCTACGAGAGGTTGCGGGAGAACCCCGAGGCCGCGCCGGCCGCTCTGGAACGTCCCGCGACGGCGGTCCTGCCGGAGGACCTGGCCCCAGAGGCGTGGACCTTCGAGGCGGAGTTGAACCGCCTCGGCTTCGTGTTCGAGCCGTTCGGGGCTGATGCGGTGCGGATCACCGCCGCGCCGCAGACGGCCGTTGACCCCGAGGCGGCCTTCCTGGCCGCGTTGCACGCGCTCGCGGGCGGCGAGGACCTCGCGAAGGCTCTCGCCTGCAAGGGCTCGACGAAGTTTGGGGAGGAGTTGTCCAGGGAGGGGATGGCGGCCCTGCTGGACGAATGGTCCTCATGCGAGTTCCCGAACGTCTGCCCGCACGGGCGCCCCATCGTCAAACGGGTCTCCCTGGCCGACCTGCTGCGGGAGTTCGGGAGGCTCTGAAGAAGGCTTCGGGTATCAGGGATCAGGCTTCAGAGATGGTCTCTCGGAAAGAGCCTACAGGTCGGGCGGGCGGATCGGCACCAACGAAGTCCGTTGCAGCGGTTCCCTGCCAGAGCAACGGGGCGGACCCGGTCGTCAGCGCAACCCGGACTCGCCCCGCTGAACCTGAAACCTGATGCCTAGAGCCTGAAGCCCCTCTAGGAGGGGTCGTCGTCCACGAGGGTCTGGCCCAGGTTGAGGATGGTCGGGGCCCAGAGGCCGACGAAGATCGCCAGGTTCTGGCGGCCGCTGCGGTAGAGCGAGATGGAGATCAGGATCGAGACCAGCGTGGCCCCGACGTAGACCGCTTTTCCTGCGCCCATGCTTTTTCCTCCTTTGGTTTCCTGCGGACGACTAAAACATCGCAGACTTCTATAGACTGTAAGAGAACTCATAAGGGCATCCCTGGAGGGCAGGAATCTTGTTCAAGAGCGAAGGTGGAGCCGAGAAGAGCCACGCCCGTCGTCCGGATCGCGGGGGCCGCTCGACGGTCTTCGGGACGCGGGGCGCGGTCGCCTGCGAGCACCCGTCCGCGGCGCTTGCTGGCCTGCGCGTCCTGGACGAGGGCGGGACCGCCGCCGACGCTTGCGTCGCCATGGCCGCCGCGATGGCCGTCGTCGGCCCGATGGCGACCGGCATGGGCGGGGACGCCTTCCTGCTCTTCTACGAGGCCGACACGGGCCGCGTCCTCGGCGCGA
>CADCUT010000029.1 GCA_902805975.1 uncultured Rubrobacteraceae bacterium
GGAAAGGCCCGCGCCATATTCGCCTCACCCCCGAACTTCTCCAGCGCGAACGAACGCCACGGCACGCCCCCGGTGGGCATCTCAGGCCTGAGCTGGAACGGCCGCCAGCGCCTCTCCACGTTGAGGTCGGGACGCTCCCCAAGGGCCTTCTCGAGCCTCTTCTCCCCGACGTAGCACCACGGGCAGACCACGTCGGCGTACACGTCTATCTTCATCGGCTCTCCTCTCTGCGGGTCTTACATGATGGTGAGCAAGACCTTGCCGCTCGTGCGGCGTTCCTCGACGGCCCTGCGGGTTGTTCCCGGGGCCTCCGTCCTAGTAACTCACGACCGGCATCTGCCGCAGGTGAGTGTCGGTGGTCAGCTGGTCGAGCATAAACTCCGCCAGGTCTGCCCGGGAGATCTGGGTCCCGCTGTTCTTGCCGACCATCCCGACCCGGTACTCGCCCTTTCTGGATCCCTCCGTCAACCTGGGGCCGCGTACGATCACCCACTCCAGCCCGCTCGCTTTTATGACCTCGGCATGACGCACCCCATCTTCCAGAACGTCCGGCTGCAACCTCTTTAGCAAGAAGGTGATGGCCCTGTCCGCGATCTTGGGCTCGTCCCGCGCATCCGGCACCCCCGCCCCCGTGAGGCTGACGAGCCGCCGCACGCCGTGCCCCTCCATCGCGGCGACGATGTTCTCCGTTCCCCGCGTTTGAACGTCCTTTGGGGAGCCCTTAGTCTGGCCCAGCGCGCTCAGGACCGCGTCCACCCCGGCGACGACCTCTTCGACTTTGGGCCTATCCAACACGTCGCCCCGGACCACGGCGAGCCGCCCATGAGTCACCGGGAGCTTCGATGGATCACGCACCAGCGCCCTGACCTCGTGCCCCGCCACGAGCGCCTGCTCAACGAGCGGCCGCCCCGTCCTGCCCGTAGCCCCGAAGATCGCAACCCTCACGCCGCACCACCCTTCTTCCCGATCCACGACCCGGAAGCACTCGCCCCCAAGTCCAGGCCCTGCTAGAATAAAACGGAGAAATGTCCGTATGTAGATGGTATCGGACGATTGTCCGTTCGACAAGAGAGGCGGAGCGATGGCGAGAGGCGCAGCGGGGACGGAGACGAGGAAGACCCGAAGTGACGCGGTCGAGAACCGGCGGCGCATCCTGGAGGTTGCGCGGGAGGAGTTCGCGAGGAGTGGCGTCGAGGGGACGAGCATGCACCGGATCGGGCGGGCGGCCGGTGTGGGGCAGGGGACGCTGTACCGGCACTTCGAGCACAAGGGGGCGTTGTGTTCGGCGTTGTTGTCCGAGGAGATCGGGGCCTTCGTCGGTGAGATGCAGCGGCGGACGGAGGGCCGGGGGCCGGCGCTCGGGCGGCTCAAGTGGTTTCTGGGGTGGGTGGCCAGGTTCAACGAGGAGAACGGACCGTTGCTCGGGGCGATAAGGGACGCCTCCTCCGGCGGTCGCCGCGTCGAGCTGTACGGCAACCCGTTCTACGAGAGGTTGAGAAACACCGTCGTCGAGCTTTTGGACGAGGCGGTCGGGGAGGGGGAGATCTCCCCGGAGTTGGACGTCGAGTGCCTGGCCGACATGTTTCTCGCCGCGCTCAACATCGACCTGTACCTCTACCAGCGCCACCAGCTCGGCATGGAGCGCGAGCGGATCATGGGCGCCCTGCGCTCTCTGCTGGATAGCTTACGGGTTCGCGTGTAGGCGGCTCCCGTGTGAACGCGGGGGCCTTGCGGCGCGCGACCGGGCCATATAATCCGGCCGTGAGCGAGAAGGAGGTCCGCCGATGGGTCGTCGACGCGTAGAACCGGGGCCGGGTCAAGAGTCCGTCTGGGATTACCCGCGTCCGCCACGAATGGAGGACGTCGGGGAGAAGGTGAAGATCGTCATCGGCGACGTGACGCTCGCGTACACCACGCGGGCGAAGCGCGTGCTCGAGACGAGCCACCCGCCCGTCTACTACATCCCTCCAGAAGACATCAGGATGGAGCATCTGAAGCCCTCGGCGGGCACCTCTTACTGCGAGTGGAAGGGGCGCGCAGGCTACTACGACGTGGTGGTGGATGGCCGTACGGAGGAGCGGGCCGCCTGGTTCTACCCTTCGCCCACGCCCTCCTTCCGGGACCTCAAAGACTACGTGGCCTTCTACCCTTCCAGGATGGACGCCTGCTGGGTCGGGGGGGAGAAGGTCGAGGCGCAGGAGGGGGACTTTTACGGGGGTTGGATCACCGCGAACATAGTCGGCCCTTTCAAGGGCTCCCCCGGCACCTGGGGCTGGTAGCGGCCCTTGTCCCGCAACGTCGCCGACCTCCGCAAGGAGTACACCCGCGCCGGGCTGACCGAATCCGACGTCGCCCCCGACCCCATAGAGCAGTTCCGGCGCTGGTTCGACGAGGCGCTCGGAGCAGATCTCCACGAGCCCAACGCCATGACCGTCGCGACCGCCACCCCTGACGGCCGGCCTTCGGCCCGTGTGGTCCTCTTGAAGGGATTCGACGGGCGTGGCTTCGTCTTCTACACCAACTACGAGGGCCGCAAGGGGCGCGAGCTCGAAGAGAACCCCCGGGCGGCCCTGCTCTTCTACTGGGGCGAGCTGGAGCGGCAGGTACGGGTAGAGGGGGCTGTCTCCCGGACCTCCGAGGAGGAGTCAGACGCCTACTACGCCAGTCGTCCGCGCGGCAGCCGCCTCGGCGCGTGGGCCTCAGAGCAGAGCCGGGTGGTCGCGGGGCGGGAGGTGTTGGAGGGCCGCGTCGGAGATCTGGAGGTCGACTACGAGGGCCGCGAGGTGCCGCGTCCGGCGTTCTGGGGCGGGTACAGGGTCGAGCCAGAGGTCGTGGAGTTCTGGCAGGGGCGGGAGAACCGTCTGCACGACCGGATCGTCTACCGCCGGGGGGACGGAGGCTGGGAGATCAAGCGCCTCCAGCCGTAATCCGCCGGAGCGGGTCGCCGTGCCTTGCTGCTAAGATTCATCCCTCTAGAACTTGTATCCGCGGGAGAGGAGTCCTCTTGAAGCTCGTAACGTACTCGGTGGGGACCGGGGTGCCTGAGGTCGGAATCCTGGAGGGCGACGAGATACGGCCCCTCGGCCACGAGACCATGATCGACTTTATCAGTTACGGCGGGAACCCCGACCCCGGCGAGGACGTCGTCAGCGTCGGGGACGCGCGGCTGCACGCGCCGGTCCCGGAGCCCCAGAAGGTTATCTGCATCGGGCTCAACTACGAGGACCACGCCGAGGAGACGGGGGCGCCCATCCCGGAGAAGCCAATCGTCTTCGCCAAGTACCCCAACACCATCATCGGGCACGGGGAGTCCATCGTGATACCCCCGATAACGTCGCAGGTAGATTACGAGGCCGAGCTCGCCGTCGTCATCGGTAAGACCGCCCGCAACGTCCCCGAATCGGAGGCTCTGGACCACGTCTACGGCTACACGAACGCCAACGACGTCTCCGCGCGTGACATCCAGCTCGGCGAGGGCGGGCAGTGGACGCGGGGCAAGGCCATAGACACGTTCTGCCCGTTAGGCCCCTACCTCGTCACGGGCGACGAGGTTCCAGATCCCCAGGCCCTCTCGATCCGCTGCACCCTCAACGGCGAGGTCGTTCAGGACGGCACCACGGACAAGATGATCTTCTCCGTCGCCGAGCTCGTGGCCTTTCTGTCGACGGGCATGACGCTCGTCCCCGGCGACGTCATCATCACCGGCACGCCCCCCGGCGTCGGCATGGCCCGCGACCCGCAACTCTGGATGAAAGAGGGGGACGAGGTGACCATCGAGATCGAGGGCCTCGGCGCCCTCACCAACCCCGTACAGGCGGAGTAAGGGGCCGCATGGACCCGCTCTCCGGCCTGGAAGACGTCCTCCCGAAGGGCCGGATCGTCACCGACGCCGACGAGGTCGGGCGCCACGGGGGAGGAATCTTCACCTACCACGCCCCGCGCCCGCCGGACGCCGTGGTCTGCCCACAGAGCCGCGACGAGGTGGCGGAGGTTTTGCGTTTCGCCAACGGGCGCGGCATCCCCGTGGTGCCGTTCGGTGAGGGGAGCAGCCTGGAGGCGCACACCATCCCCGTCAGGGGCGGCATCAGCCTGGATCTTGGCCGGATGGACGGGATCGTCGAGGTCAGGCCCGACGACTTCGTGGCGCGGGTGCAGCCGGGCGTCACCCACGAGCGCCTGAACGCCGAGCTCAAGGAGCACGGGCTCCTCTTCCCCGTGGACCCCGGGTGGGACGCCGCCCTCGGTGGGATGGCCGGGACGAACGCCAGCGGGACCAACGCGGTGCGCTACGGCGTGATGCGCGACCAGGTCCTCGACCTCGAGGTCGTCCTGGCCGACGGGACGGTGATGCGCACGGGCGGGATGGCGATGAAGTCCTCCGCCGGCTACCACCTGACCGGCCTCTTCGTCGGCTCCGAAGGGACCCTTGGCGTCTTCACGGAGCTGACCCTCCGGTTATATCCAATCCCCGAGAAGGTGCTCGCCGCGCGGGCCGTCTTCCCCGGGATAGAAGAGGCGGGGCGGGCGGCGGTCGCCATGATCCGGTCCGGGATGCAAATAGGCCGCGTCGAGCTCGTGGACGCCCGCACCATAGAGGCCGTGAACGCCTACAAGAACACGGACTACGCCGTCGCCCCGACCCTCTTTCTGGAGTTCAGCGGCTCCGAGGCCGGCGTCGAGGCCGACGTGTCCGTGGCCCGCGCCATCTCCGAAGCCGAGGGTAGCGGGGGCTTCGAGTTCGAGGCCGACGAGGCGGCGCGCGAACGGTTGTGGGAGGCCAGGCACGAGGCCGGGCTCGCCATAACCCGGCTCAACCCGGACAAGAAGCCCATGACAACCGACGTGTGCGTCCCGATCTCGGACCTCCCCGGCGCCCTGGCCCACGCCCGCGAGACCATCGCGGAGCACGGCTTTGACGGTGCGATCCTGGGCCACGTCGGCGACGGCAACTACCACGCCGTCTTCCCGGTTGACGTCGGGGATGAGGGGGAGATGGGGCGGGCGGAGGCGGTCAGCGGGCGGATCGTGCGGTACGCGTTAGAACGCGGCGGGACCTGCACCGGGGAGCACGGGATCGGCTCCGGGAAGATCGGCTACCTAGAGGAGGAGCACGGCGACTCGCTGCCGTTGATGCGCGGCATCAAGCGCCTGGTTGACCCGAACGGGATCATGAACCCCGGCAAGATCTTCGCGGGGGAAGAGTGGCCGGCGTCGGGTTAGCCGGCCGGGACCGGCCCGAGCCGGTCGCGACGGCCCGCAGACCCGTGTGGGCCATCGGCCTCTTGCTGCTGCTTGAGGCCGCGGGGATCGTTGCCTACGGCGCCTACGAGCTCTCGCGGGTCGACTGGCGGGGGGTGATCTCCGCGCGGGTGGCGCCGCGGGAGGTGGACGAGACGCTGGCGCTGGTCCTGTTCGGCCCGGCGGTCGTCCTGACGCTGCTCGCGGCCATGGGCTTCCTGTTGTTGCGGCGGCGGGGGTGGCTTCTCGCGGCGATCTCGCAGGGGACGGCCGTGGCGACCGGCCTCTGGCTCTACGCCGTGTACGAGCCGCTATACGTGTACCCGATCATGGCGTACGCGGTACTGATGATCCTGTACCTCAACGTCCACGACGTGCGCGCGGTCTTCTACCCCGGCGACCGGAGGCGGGGCCCGTTGGGACCCGGGAGAACGCCGTGAGCGCGCCGCACCCGGACGAGGCCCTGCTGCGGCGCTTCGAGCCTGTGCTGCGCCTCACGAAGGGGGACAGGTTCTTCCCGATGGACGTCGAGCCCTACGTCCGGGCCTGCAGCCTCTGGGTCCAGCGTCCCGGCGGGGAGCCCGTCCGGGTGGTCCCGGGCGGCAAGCTCACCCTGGAGGCGTTGCCGCAGCAGCCGCTCGACGGGTTCGGCGCGGTCCACTTCCTGAGGTTCACGGACCCGCAGAACCTGCCCGACGGGGAGGCCCGGGGCGTGGGCGTGCTGCGGGAGCGGGCGATCCGCGGCCTCAGGGAGACGAGGGAGGTCTTCAGGGCCGGGCGGGGCCGGCTGGCGCGGGTGGGGTACGTCTCGCGCTTCGTGGACGCGCTGTACTCGATCGCGCTCCTAGCGAGGGGCCGGGTGCCGGGAGAGGCGGCGGGCATGGCGGCCGTCGTCTACCGGCAGGCGATGGAAGAACGGGAAGGTTACGCCTACCACGGCCGCGTGGCCCGGCAGGGGGGATGGACGGTCCTGCAGTACTGGCTCTTCTACCCGTTCAACGACTGGAGGAGCGGGTTCTTCGGGGCCAACGACCACGAGGCGGACTGGGAGAAGGTCCACGTCTACCTCGCAGAGACCGGGGAGGGTGAGCTCAGTCCAGAATGGGTCGCCTACGCCTCCCACAACTACTCCGGGGATAACCTCAGGCGCCGGTGGGACGACCCGGAGGTCGAGAGGGTGGGGGAGCACCCGGTCGTCTACGTCGCCGCCGGCTCCCACGCCAGCTACTACGCGCCGGGCGAGTACCTGACGGAGCTCGACCTGCCCCTGCCGCGTCCCCTCGCCCGCTTCTTCCGCGGCGCCCGCGGCTTCTGGCGGGAGAAGCTCGGCCAGTACGCCCGCGGCGACGCCGGGGATGCCACCCCCTTCCACATCCCCTTCGTCGACTACGCCCGCGGCGACGGCCTCGTAATCGGCGAGGGCGGGGACCGGGCGTGGGACCCGCCGAAGATCATCTCGGAGCCGGCCCCGGCCTGGGTGGTGGGTTACCGGGGCCTGTGGGGCCTCTACACCAGGGACCCCTTCGAGGGCGAGGACGCGCCAGCGGGGCCCATGTACAACCGCGACAAGACCGTTGCCAGGGTCTGGTACGACCCCGTGGGGTGGGCGGGCCTCGACAAGGTCCCGACCCCCGCCGAAGCCGCCGCGTCGGCGCTGGAGCGGCGGCGGGACCTCGAGGCGCACCGGGAGGAGCTCCGCTCCGAGATAGGTGAGAAGGCCCACCGGCTCAGGAAGCTCGGGGCCGAGGCCTCCGCGGTGCGCGGCCGGTCGCACCTCGACGCGCGCGGCAGGGAGACCAGAAAGCGCATCGCAGAGCTCTCCGCGGAGCTCGGCAGGCTCCGGGAGAGGCTCGCGGCCGACGAGGCCGTCTCGGGCTCGCTCACGGAGTACGCCGGGCGGATGGAGGCCGGGGAGCGGGACCCGGCCAGGGCCCACATCTCCAGGGCGCACAGGCCGGCTTCGGCCACGGAGCTGCGTTTTAGCCGATTGGCCGAGGCTTGGGCGGCCGTAAGCGTCAGCCTCATGCTCGTCATCTTCGTCGCCATCGCCATCTTCGAGCAGGTTCACCTGATCTCGATGCTCGTCGTCAGCATCGCGTTCTTCGCCTTCGCCGAGGCCGGTTTCAGGGGGCGCCTGTCCAACCTCGTCGGCAGCGTGAACATAGGCCTCGCGGCGGCGGCCTCGCTCGTGCTGCTCTACGAGTTCTTCTGGGAGCTCGTCATCGCCGGGGTCCTCGTCATCAGCCTCTACGTGCTCTGGGACAACGTCCGCGAGCTCAGGAGGTAGCGCGCCAATCCCTGGCCGGGGCGATGTTAGGATGGGACGCCACCATTCTTGTAGGAGGAGGGGTTCGTATGCCCGAGAACAGCCCGCGCAGGGACGAGAGGTACGACTTGTGGGGATGGTTGCTCTTCGTGGTCTCCGCGGCGTTCTTCATGGCCTCCAGCATCCGGGCCGGGGACGTGGTCGGCCTGCTCGGCGGGACGTTCTTCCTCCTCGCCTGCGTGGCCTTTCTCGTTCCCTACCTCGGTTCCCGCAAGGGCGCTCGCAGGGGCGGTCCCAGGGGAGATCCCAGGGGCGGTCCCAGATAACCGGCCGGGCATCCGAGGTTCAGCTCTGGCGCGGCATACCCGACCCGTTAGAATGGGGGCCATGGCGCACACGATCCGGGTAGTGGTGGCGAAGGTCGGGCTCGACGGCCACGACCGTGGGGCCAAGATCATCGCGAGGGCTCTGAGGGATGCCGGGATGGAGGTCATCTACACCGGCCTCCACCAGACCCCCGAGCAGGTCGTCGAGACCGCCATCCAGGAGGACGCCGACGCCATCGGCGTCTCGATCCTCTCCGGCGCCCACATGACCCTCGTCCCGAAGATAGTGGACCTTCTCAGGCAGAACGAGGCCGAAGACATCCACGTCTTCGTCGGCGGCACAATCCCCAAGGGCGACATCCCCAGGCTCAAAGAGATAGGCGTCGGTGAGATCTTCACCCCCGGAACCCCGACGAAGAGGGCCGTCGAGTACGTCGAGAAGGCGGTTGGATAGGTTCTGAGGTTCGAGGTTTAAAGCCTTAGGGTTTTGAGTATGAGCGAGCCCGTATCCGCTCGGCTTCTGGCGTGAGGAAAAACCTGTAACCTTGAGCCTAGAACCTTAAAACCTAGAAACGGAGTTTCCCATGGACTTTGTGCGTGTCGAGCGCGAAGAAGGCGGCGTTGCGGTCCTGACCATCGATCGGCAGGAGAAGTTGAACGCTTTGGACCCGACCGTGGTCGAGGAGATCGGGCAGGCGCTGCTCGAGCTCGAGTCCGAGGCGCCGCGGGCTATTATCGTGACGGGGGCCGGGGACCGGTCGTTTATCGCGGGGGCGGACATCTCGGCGATGAGCGCGATGGGGCCCCTGGAGGCGAAGCGGTTCTCGGAGATCGGGCACGCCGCGATGGCCCTGCTCGACCGGAGCCCGGTGCCGACGATAGCGGCCGTCAACGGGTTCGCCCTCGGGGGGGGATGCGAGGTCGCGATCGCGTGCGACATCCGTGTCGCGGCCCAGAACGCCCTCTTCGGCTTCCCCGAGGTCGGCCTCGGCATCCTCCCCGGGATGGGCGGCACCCAGCGGCTTCCGCGCCTCATAGGACCGGCGCTCGCCAAGGAGCTCATCTTTACCGGCAGGCGCATCGACGCCGAGGAGGCCAGAGGGATGGGCCTCGTCAACCGGGTCGTCGGGCAGGGGGAGGCGCTCTCCGCGGCCAGAGAGCTCGCGGCGGAGATCGCGGCGAACGGACCCCTGGCCGTCCGCTACGCGAAGGCGGCCGCCAACCAGGCGCAGGACGTCGACCTGATCAGCGGCCTCGGGTACGAGGCCGACCAGTTCGCCCTCCTCTTCGCCAGCGAGGACGCGAAGGAGGGCATGGGCGCCTTCGTCGAGAAGCGCAAGCCCGGCTTCCACGGCCGGTAGGCCGATCGGTAGGCCGATCGGTAGCCCCATGGTCCGCGAGACGGTTCTCCGGGTCCGGTACTCGGAGATAGATGCGCAAGGGCACGTCAACAACGCAAATTACCTCTCCTTTTTCGAGGTTGGCCGCGTCGAGTGGCTGCGCGACGCCGGCCTCTCGTACAGGGACCTGGAGGAACGCGGCTTCGGCTTCGTCGTCGTCGAGGCCCTCGTCCACTACCACAGCGCCGCCTACTTCGACGACGAGCTGCTCGTTCGCACCGATCTTGCCGAGGCGGGCCGGGTCTCCTTGCGCTTCGGCTACGAAGTCTTCAGGGGTGATGAGCGGGTCGCGAGCGGACACACCCGCCACGCCTGCGTGCGCCTGCCGGGCGGAAGGCCGGTCAGGATGCCGGAGGAGGTGCGCGCCCTCGCCGCCGACCCGGCCTGAGGCGTCCGGGGCGGGTCCTCTTCTGGCTCTGCTAAACTCGGGCGCTATGGCGATCCGGATCGACGAGCACGCGCGGAGGCTCATCGCGGCGACCGTGGCCGGGGACAGCACCTCCCACGGCGCGGAGAACAACCTGCGCAAGATCCGTCTCATGGTCGAGGCCGACCCGAACAACACCTACGGGATGGAAGACCTGCTCCGGGACGCAACCTTCGAGGAGGCCTACGAGGCCGTCTCCCGCCAGCTCGGCAACCCACCCGACGAGGAGGAGACGCCGGGACGCGGGCGCATCGATCCGGCCCGCACGGCCGCGGAGCTGCTGAAGGCCGGCCGGCGGATCCGGACCGTCGCCGAGGGCGGGGGAAGCCTCGTCTTCGCGACCGGACACCCGGGAGCCATGCTGACGTACTACCTCGGGGTCGCAGGCTGGGCCGAAACGCTCGGAGGCCGGGTGCTCACCGCCGAGGTCCAGGAACGCTACGGCCCGCGCGAAGCGTGGCTCGACTGGGTTGGGCCGGTTGGCGTCCTCGGGAACCGGGCGAGCCTCTGGCATACCCACAGCCCGCAGCCCATGCGCGACGTCTTGCGGAAGCTCGGGGACGTCGACCTCGTCGTCGCGGACCACGGCTTTGCGGGGGCGGCGGTGGCGGCCGGCGTGCCGACGGTGGCGGTGATGGACACCAACGACCCCGCCTTCGCGCTCGCGGTCCGGCGCGGGGCCGACCTGACCGCCGTGCCCATGGACGACAACCGCCCGCCGAACTCCTACGGCGCCGCTCTGGAGGTGCTCAAGAACGGTCCCTGAGCTACGCGGGGTCCGGGGACCCGTCCTCCCCTTCGAGGGCGTAGGCGACCGCCTCCTCAAAGGTCATCGCGCGTCCCTCGCTTCGCGCTGCGTTCCACGAGCGCTCCCCGAGTTGCCCGCGGGCGGCGTCCGCTACGCGCTGGTTAAGATCCTGGTCCGTCATGGCGTAGCGGTGGACCCCCACGCGCTCCAGCAGCGCCTCCGCGGCCCCGAGCAGCCGCGCAGCGCGGCAACCGGGCGCCGAACGGGGTCTCTCGCCCGGTGTCCGGCCCGGTTTTCGTCCTGTCCATCAGCGGTTACGGGCCGCGCCCCGGTCTGAGGTCTCGCGCGGGTCTAACGTGTCTGGTTCCTCGCCGTGATCCAGGGCGTAGGCGACGGCCTCCTCCATCGTCATCGACCGTCCTTCGGCCCACGCCTGCTCCCACGTCCTCTCGTCGAGGCTCGCGCGCGCGGCGGCCAACTGCCGGTCGTTAAAGGAGCGGTCTGTGGCGTGCGGGTAGGCTATTACCTCGATCTTATCCAGGATCGCCTCGGCGGCGGCCCACAGGCGCACGGCCCGCTCCGGCCGGCCCTCGGCGGCGGCGAGGGTCGCCAGCCCCTCCATATAGTAGGAGACGTTGGTGCCGTCCCCGACCTCTGCTGAGAATAGCAAGCCCTCCCCGAACAACTCCGTGGCTAGCTCGTAGTCGCCGTCGGCCCTGGCTATCGTCGCCAGCGTCGGGAGGGCCACGGAGACGGCCTCCCTGGCCCCTATCTCCCGGCCCAAAGAGAGCGAACGCTCAGCGAGGCGACGGGCCCGGTCGCGGTCGCCCATCCCGAGGGCCACCGTCGCCGAGAAGCCGAACATGGCGGCGGCCGGCCACTTGTCCCCCATCTCGAGCCTGCGCACCCCTGACTCCTCCATCATGGAGAGCCCTTCGTTCGGCCGCCCCTGGCCCAGGGCGATGAGGCCCGCGGTGCCAAGCGCGTAGTAGAAGCCAACGTCGTCGCCGAGAGCACGGTAGATCTCCATGCTCTCATCGTTCATCGCCCGCACGCCGTCGAAGTCGCTCAAGGCCTGGCCGAGCGTGGCGGCGACGAACAGCAGCGTGGCCCTGGCTGAAGCGGGCATCTCGGGCTCCCTCCCCAGCGCCTCCTCAGCCCAGCGGCGTCCTTCGCTTATGTGCCCGCTCAGCCACCAGTACGTCCACGAGGTCCAGGCCGTGCGCGCGACCTCGGCGCCCCTCCCGTTCTCGACGGACCACGAGAGCGCGGCGCGGAGGTTGTCAAGCTCGGTCTCCAGGCGCCCGAGCCAGATCGCCTGCTCGCTCCCCCTGAGCTCCGGCCCGGCCCGCTCGGCGAGCGCCAGGTAGTACCCGGCGTGCCGCCCCCGGGCCTCATGGTCTCCCGCCTCCTCGAGCTTCTCGAGCGCGTACTGCCTGACGGGCTCTAGCATCCCGTAGCGCACCCCGCCCCCGTCTGCATCCGGTCCCGCGGTTACCAGCGACTGCTCCACCAGCCCTTCGAGATGGTAGATCACGTCCTCCGCCAGGACGCCGACGGCCGCGCCGACGGCCTCCGCCGCGTCCAGCGTGAAACCGCCGGCGAACACGGAGAGCCGCCCGAACAGCTCCCGCTGCGACCCGTCGAGCAGGTCGTAACTCCAGTCGAGCGCGGCCCGCATGGTCCTCTGGCGCTCCGGAAGATCCCTCGCCCAGCCCGCCGAGAGAGCCCGGTCAAGACGCGAGAGGAGGGTTGCGGGGTCGAGGAACCTGACCTTGGCGGCCGCGAGCTCCAGGGCCAGCGGCAACCCATCCAGGCGCCAGCAGATAGCGGCCACCGCGGCGGCGTTCTGGGGGTTGAGGGAGAAGTTGGGGGAGGCGGCCGTCGCCCGCTCGGCGAAGAGGCGTCCCGAGGGCGAGTCGAGGACCTGCTCGGGGGCTGGCGAGAGGGTTGAGGCGGGCAGGGTCAGGGGCGGGACGGGGTACTCCTGCTCCCCGCGCACGCGCAAGGGCGCGCGGCTGGTCACGAACACGCAGAGGCCGGGGCGGTCTTCGATCAGGTCGGCCACCTCTGGTGCGGCCCCGAGCAGATGCTCCAGGTTATCCAGCACGAGCAGGAACTTCTTCTCCCTGAGGAAGCCGCGGATGGCCTCCCGCGGCGTCCGGTACTCCGCCTCCCGCAGGCCGAGCGACTGCGCGATCGTCGGCAGGACGAGCGCGGGGTCTCCCAGCGAGGCCAGGGCGACGAAAACGACACCGTCGGGGAAGAGGTCCGCGACTTCCCTGGCCGCCTGGAGGGCGAGGCGGGTCTTGCCGACCCCGCCCGTGCCGGTGAGCGTCAGCAGCCTGACCCCGTGGTCCCTCAGGAACAACCCTATCTCCTCCAGCTCCTGCTCGCGGCCAACGAGCGGGGTGCGGGGGCCCGGCAGGTTGGGCTCGGGGACCGACGCGGGGACGACCGCCGGGGAGACCGGTGTCTCCTCGCCCCGGCGGGGGATCGCCGACTGGAGCTCCACCCGTTCACCTTCGTCCAGCCCGAGGGCGTCGGCGAGGGAGCGTACGGTGTGGGGGTAGGGGCGCTTCCTCTCGCCGCGCTCGAGGGCGCTTACGGCCTTGGCGGTAAGCCCCGCCCTCGAGGCAAGCTCCTCCTGTGTGAACCCGGCGGCCTCCCTCAAGGCCCGCAACCGTTCGCCGAACGGGCCCTCTTCTACGGCCATGTAGGGGGTACCTCCTGGCGGTGTCTTACAGAATTGCCTCGCACCAAGGCAGGTTACCAGACCGCCCGGACGCGGCGCCTCCCCCAAATGGGCTAATTAACCGGCTTTCGGCGGGGTGAAGGGTCCTCTGGGAAGGGACAGCCCCCGAGGCCCTTCGCCCCTCCCACGGTCGAAGTGTGGGGGTGGCGTGGGGGCAGTGTGGATGGTCCGCGTCCGCGCGGGGCGGCAGACTAGGGACCACATAGAGAGAGCGGTTCGACGAGAGGAGAACGAGATGTTCACGGCATTGGATCACACCCTGGCGTATCAGCGGCGCGAGGAGACGGCGCATCAGGTGAGCTCGGGGCGCCTCGAGAACGCGTTGCGGGCCTCACGGGGACGCCGTCCCGGAGGCCGGTGGGTGTTTTGGCTCATCCGAACACTCCGGGCACCGGCGAACGGGCCCTCCGAGATGGTGCGGACGGGCAATGCATAGAAGCAGATACCGGACAGGGTCCAAGATCTACGTCGCCGGCAAGGTCCGTTTTCGCGGGGTTCGCCAGACCACCGCGAGAGCCTGAAGAAGGTCCGGGAGAGGAGATATGGTGGAGGCCAGAGCAAACATTGAGAGGACGGGCTCCGCGTACGTCGGGCCCGGTGAGGGCCGGGCCGTGTGGGTGATGGGCGGACAACTCCTGACCTTCAAGGTCACCGCGGAGCAGACCGGCGGCGCGTACTCGCTCTTTGAGGACACGGTGCCGCCGCAGCACGGCACGCCGCCCCACATACATCACAGGGAGGACGAGAGCTTCTACGTGGTCGAGGGCGAGTTCGAGTTCTCCAGGGATGGCGAGACCATAAAGGCCGGCGCGGGCTCCCTCATCTACGTGCCGAGGGGCAGCCTCCACGCCTTCAAGAACGTGGGAGCGGAGAGGGGCCGGCTGCTCATGAGCCAGACCCCCGGCGGCCTGCACGAACGCTTCTTCGAGGAGATCGGCGAGGAGGCGACCGACCGGACCGCGCCGCCGGTAGTTATCGAACCGCCGGACCTCCCGGCCGTCGCGGCCAAGTACGGCACCGAGATGCCCACCCCGCCGGCGTCGTAGGCGGAGGGAAGACCATCCCGTAAGAGCCCCAGGCCCGCGCCGGATAAGGCCCGGCCGATCCGAAGAGAATCTCTAGACGCCTCCTGAGCGGGGCCCCCATGCCCCTGCCTGCCGCTTTCCCGGCGGCCGACTCACCCCCCGACTACCACAGTTGCCCCACGACGGCGGCCGTGGGGGTGGCGTGGGGGCGGTGTGGATGGTCCGTGCCCGTCCCTGGCAACAGCCTGAGATCACAACACGAACCAGACCAAAGGAGCA
The DNA here is from genome assembly GCA_902805975.1 of uncultured Rubrobacteraceae bacterium. Classification (GTDB taxonomy): domain Bacteria; phylum Actinomycetota; class Rubrobacteria; order Rubrobacterales; family Rubrobacteraceae; genus Rubrobacter_D. The sequence continues at coordinate 14,465 of CADCUT010000029.1, forward strand.
AGAGGTTGTGAACGAGACGTTCTCGAAGATGTGGTGGTTGGGCAGGACCGGGGTGTTATGCGTGGTGGCAAGGGCGCCGATGAGTTCCCCGGCCTCGCGGACAACGACCGCCGCGTCACCGATCCCAGGGAGACCTCGACCAGGTCCTGCGAGTAAGGGCCCGAGGGGACAGCAAAACAGGACGGGGCGCCCCGTCCCAACAGGAGAGGAGAGAGGGTTATGAGGAACAGAGGATTCGGGGGAACGAAGAGGCTAACGACCACGCTACTGGCCGCGCTTCTGGCGGGACTCCTGCTGGCGCCGGTGGCCTCGGCGCAGACGGTGGGGACCACCGCCTTCCCGGGCACGGGAGGAGCAATAGCCTTCGCCAGCGATCGGGACGGCGGCCTCGACTTTGACATCTACAGGATGAACGCCGATGGTTTCGGGCAGACCAAACTCACCGACAAGCCGGGCCTGGACCTCGCCCCGTCTTGGTCCGCCGACGGCTCGAAGCTGGCCTTCAGCCATTCCCCGGACTTCGCACTGCCCTACGACGTCTACCAGATAAACGCCGACGGTTCAGGCGAGACCGGCCTCCTCGACGACCCCAGCGACGACAGCTCGGCGGCCTACTCGCCCCAGAGCAACAAGTTCGCCTTCGTCAGCAAGCGCGTCGGCAACCAGTACGATATCTACCTCACGACGCTGGGCCAGGACGGGCAGGCCACGGGCCTCACGCGCCTCACCACGAGCGACGCCCTCGACTTGGCCCCCGCCATCTCCCCCGACGGGAAGAGGCTCGCCTTCACGAGCGACCGCGACGGCGACTACGACATCTACGTCATGAAGCTCGCCCCCGAAGGACCCAAAAACGTCCCTGTCAAGCTCACCAAGAACACCAGGCCCGACTCCGAAGGGGCGCCCTTCATGCACGACCAGAACCCCGACTGGTCGCCCGACGGCACGCAGATAGCGTTCGGCAGCGACCGGAGTGGCGACTTCGAGGTCTACAGGATGAAGGCGTCCCCCGAAGGACGGCTCAACAAACCCGTCAACCTCTCAAACAACCCGGACTACGACCACGACCCCGCGTGGTCGCCGGACGGCAAGAAGATCGCCTTCTCTAGCTACCGGGACGGCAACTCGGAGGTCTACCGGATAAGGGCCACCGACGGCGCCAACCCCACGAACCTAACCAAAAACCCGGCGACAGATTTCCATCCCGCTTGGCAACCACTGCCGTAGCGACGAGAAGAGGGGCGGGGCACCGACGCCCCGCCCCGCGAAGAGAGGACACAGGGATATGACCAAGCGCAATTACCTCACGACCACCACGCTCCTGGCGGTTCTCCTGGCCGCGCTCCTGCTGGCGCCGGTGGCAGGGGCCGAAGAGGTAGGGACCAACGCCTTCCCCGGCACGCCCGGCGCCATAGCTTTCACCAGCGACAGAGAGGGCATCGGGACATCGAACGTCTACCGCATGAACGCCGACGGCTTCGGGCAGACCCGGCTGAC
>CADCUT010000030.1 GCA_902805975.1 uncultured Rubrobacteraceae bacterium
ATGTTCATGCCGTAGATGGACATCTTGGTGAAGCCGTCGGCGCTCACTGGCTATACGCTCCTCTCACTCCGCGAATCGCTCGCGGCGAATGTTCCGAGTTTCGCCGATTCTACTTCCCGTCCCCGACACCTGCAATCGGGTTGTCAGCGTCGTGGGCGTGTTGTACATTATCCCGGCGTCGCGCGTCTGTCGCGGCGATTACTCCGGGCCTGTAGCTCAGGTGGTTAGAGCGCTTCTCTGATAAGGAAGAGGTCCCTGGTTCGAGTCCAGGCAGGCCCACCGAGGAAACCCCCGCAAAAGCCGATGTTTTGCCGGCACATTGAGGGCGTAGGCAGCCGCCCTCGCGGCCCTTTACTGCAACCCAGGCGCGAACCGGCGGGCTGGCGCCCCTCCGTGGTGGGCTACGTGGCGGGTCCCTCGGGGGCTACCACGGCACCCCGTGAGCGGACGAAGCATGCCCGCGTCGTACCCTCCCGCGGCGGCCCGCCGCGACCGCCGCGAGAGGGGCGGTCGCCCACGAGAGCCGCCTCCGTTGCCGCCCCCATCTCGACTAGGCTAGCAGCCTATTCTGCGAACTGCCCGACCTCACAGAAACAGACCGATAAACTTGCGCGGTGCGCGTGCTGGCCACCCGCGTCGCCGAGAGGGAGCATCCCGAGGGGTGCTCTCTCTCGGCGAGGGGCGCACCGACCGCTAGGCTGGCCCCCGGTTGCGAACACGGCGTCCGGAACCGTCGATAGCCAGCAGCGAGGGACGCGTGCGGCCCCGAGCCACAGAGGACAGGGAGGCTGCCGAAGGACGCGCCTCGAGTGTGTAGGCGGACCCAAGGTCTTCGTCATGCTGATTCACCCAGGCTTTTGAAGGTCTTCCTGACGTCGTGGGAGGTCCCTCCCCTACTTTGTACTTACTCTCACGCCTCGCAGCCATCCGGAAGGCGGCCGCTCGGGGGGAGGTATTTGGCGTTCTCGATTCGCGTTACCCATCTCGTCTAGGGCAAACGTATGCGACGTCCTCGGCGAGCTCCACCACCCGGCGGTGGTCCTTCCAGCGACCACCGCGACGGCCGCCCTCGGGCATGAGCGACGCGATCCGCTCCCACGCCTCGTCGGTGATCTCCCGCGCCTGACCATCATTCCCTCCCGCCGTCGGAGGTAGGTTAGCAAAGCCCGATCCGTCAGACAGGCCCTAGCCCACCGGCGAGTGAGTTGCGAAATTCGCGGAGTGCTCCGGTGCCCACCGGGGCCCGCTCAATGCTGTACCGGTCGTCCGTGTGCGGTAGAGCCGGAGGGACCCGGGTCGGTGCTGGTCACGGGGTCGCCCGGTTCCTTCCCTACGTTCTCCAGGTTGCGGCTGGCGGCCGCCTTGCCCTCGTGCTCATCGTGTACGACATCGCGCACATCGGCAGGACGAGAGATCGCCTGCGGAGAACTTCTCGCAAGGCCCGGCCGCGCTTCGCGGACGATGCCTCGCCGCGCCGGCTAGAGGTACACCGCATCGTTTGGGGCGCGCGCGACCTGTAAGCGAACCTCCCTCGTGCCGAGGACCGGGTGCTTTGCCCGCAGGACGATGGTTCCCTCCGACTCCTCCGTTCGCACCCAGACCGCGCCGACCCCGCCGAAGAGCGCGAAGGGGTTCTCCCCCACGATCTCCCCCGGTCCCTCGATCTCCAACGCGACGGCGCCGGTGGCGAAGGGGCGAGGAGCACCGAACTCGTCCGTTACGCGCAGGACCACGCGCGTCGCGTCGATGCCGTCGCCGAGCAACTCCGCGTCGTCGGGTTCGACGCTAAACCGCCCATCCACACCCTTCGACGAGAGCGTGCGCGAGACGACCATCTCGTCTCCGAGGTACCCCTCGATCCGGAGGTCGCCCCATCCCCGCCGCCACGGGGCGGTACCGCTTAGCTCCGAGAAGAAGAAGGGCGGGTGCGCCAGGTTGCCGAAGCGCTCCCGGTCCGGGAAGAGCTCCGCAGCCCTCTCGCCGGCGACGTACACCACGAGCCGGTCGCAGTTCGAGAAGATGGCGCCCTCGCCGTGGCCCCCGTAATCCGACTGGTCGCCGACGGACCAGTGAAAGCCCGGCTCCAACACGATCTCTTCTCGGGGGTCGCACTGCGACCTGTAGAATCCCGCGGCCGGCTTGCCAATCCGGAAGATATCCGACACCCCGTGGTAGCAGACCCGGTCGCCCGAGCCGAAGTTGGCGTGGGTGTTGTAGTCGAAGGCGCACCAGCCGATGCCGCCCGCGAACCGGTCGTCCGCCTCCAGCATCTCATGAACGCGGGCGTGGCGCAGCGCGTGCTCCTGCGTGCGCTCCCCGTTGTCGATGGGCTTGGTCGGAAACGTGTGCCCGGCGAACTCCGTGTTCAGGTAGAGCGGGTGGCGTGGCGGTGCGATGAAGTCCGGGTCGAAGTCGTTCATGCCGAAGACGTCCTCGAGCTTCTCCGAATCGAAGAAGTAGCGAACGCCGCTCGTCTGGCGCGAGTCGTCCAACTCGTGGGCGATCCGGTTGGTCCGCTCGTAGAAGTCGTGGTCGTCCTGCGACTCGTTTATCCGCACGCCCCAGAGGACGACCGAAGGGCGGTTCCAGTCGCGCCGGATCATGGCCTCCACGTCCCGGCAGGCGAGGTCTTTCCAGCCCCCGTTGCCGATGTGCTGCCAGCCGGGGATCTCCTCGAAGACCAGAAGCCCCACCTCGTCGCAGCAGTCCAGAAAATGTCTGGATTGCGGGTAATGGGAGGTACGGACGACGTTGCACTTGAGCTCGTTCTTGAGGATCAGGGCGTCCCGCCGCTGCACCCGGGCCGGCATCGCTCCTCCCACGTAGGGGTAGGTCTG
>CADCUT010000031.1 GCA_902805975.1 uncultured Rubrobacteraceae bacterium
CGCAGCCCGTCCCGCCGAACTTCAGCGAGGCTTACGGGCGGCGGGCCAGGATCGCCGTCCAGTTCTACAAGCTGGACGAGGACGCCCTCGACTACCCGCAGGGCCTCTCGGTGGACCGGCAGGTGCGCGACGGGATGGAGGAGTTGAGGGTTCAGTACCCGACGATAGAGTTCTTTAGCTACGACATCTCGAACCCCGGGGCGGCGGCCGGCGAGGGTGAGTTGCGCGAGGGGGAGTACGGCACGCTCGCGGCGCAGCTTGGGGTTGGGATCACGCCGTTCGTCGCGATGCTCGCGCCGACCTCTGAGGGGGAGTACGTGGTCACGAACCTCTTCCAGGGCTACACCCCGCAGCCGGTCCTCAGCCAGGCGCTCTTCGACCTGGCCGCCGTGGAGGTCGAGGACAATACGAGCGACGTGGACGTGGTCCTGGAGACCGTGGACGTGACCGACGAGGGTGGCGGTATAGAGTTCTTTAGCGTCCAGAACCGCACGGAGAGGTCGGTGAACCTCCAGGGCTATACCTTGCGGGTCCTTAGCCCCGAGGACGCCCAGGTCGACCCGGACGCCCCCCAGGTGACCATAAACAGCGACGTCAGGGTCGCGCCCCAGGCGAGCGCCTCCGTCGGACGCGTCCCTGACATGGTGGACGCCGGCGGGGAGCAGGTCTCGGGCACCTTCGAGGGCGGCACGAACCTGGACCTGGCACCGGGGGACCAGGTGGCGCTCCTCGACCCCGGCGGCGCGGTCGCCTCGACCCTGACGATCTAGCCCGCAAACCCGCTCTGCGGCTGACATTTCGCCCCCGTGAGATACACTAGCCGGGCCATGCAGGACCCCGTCTACCTGGACAACGCCGCCACGACACCCCTGGACCCGCGGGTGCTGGAAGCCATGCTTCCCCACCTCGGCGCCAACCGTGGAAACCCCTCCTCGATCCACGCGAGGGGAACGGCCGCGAGAGGGTCCATCGAGGAGGCCCGCGCATCCGTCGCCGCGCTCCTCGGCGCTTCGCCGGCCGAGATCTTCTTTACCGGCGGCGGCACGGAGGCCGACTGCCTCGCCGTCCTCGGCCTCGCCCGCGCCGCCGGCCCCGACCGGCGACACCTGGTCGTCTCGGACGTCGAGCACGCCGCCGTGCGCGAGTCCGCGCGCGGGCTTGAATCGGAGGGCTTCGAGATCACCTGGCTCGGGGTTGACGGGCAGGGCCTCGTGGACGTGGACGAGTTCGCCGCCGCCCTCCGCGCGGACACGGCGCTGGCGGCCGTGATGTGGGCCAACAACGAGGTCGGCACCGTGCAGCCCGTCCGGGAACTCGCCGCCGAGTGCGCGCGGCGGGGGGTGCCGTTCCACTCAGACGCGGTCCAGGCTGCCGGCAGGGAACACATCGACGCCGGCCAGACGGAGGTCTCGACGCTCGCCATCTCGGGGCACAAGCTCTACGGCCCTCAGGGCGTCGGCGCGCTCTACGTGCGCGAGGGCACGCCCATCGCCCCGATCCTCTTCGGCGGCGGGCAGGAGGAGGGTCTCCGTAGCGGGACGGAGAACGTCGCCGGCATAGCGGGCCTCGGGGGGGCGGCGGGTCTAGCCCGCGAGGAGCTGGACCGGAGGATCCACCACGAGGCCGAGCTGCGCGACCGGCTGATAGAGGGCCTGCTCGCCCTGCCCGACGTCGGGCTGAACGGGCACCCCGAACGCCGCCTCTCCAACAACGTCCACGTCTCCGTCCGGGGCGTGGGCGCCGAGAGCCTCGTGCTCGTGCTCGACGCTCTCGGCTTCGCCATAGGGAGCGGCTCGGCGTGCTCCAGCGGCGGCGACCGGCCGTCCCGGTTGCTGCTCGCGCTCGGTAAGGACGAGCAGGACGCGCTCTCGGCGGCCAGGATCACCGTCGGCAAAGACAATACGACGCAAGAGGTGGACGGCTTTGTCGAAGCGTTCGCGCAGGCCGTCGAGCGCCTGCGCGAGGTCTCGCCTCTGTACGCGAATTAGGTTTCAGGCTTCGGGTTTCAGGTATCAGCCGTCAGCAGGGAAGAATCGGCGGCGAGGACGAAGGAGAATGTTTTATCCGTGAACCGGAATCGCACCACCCTAGCGAGAGGCGCGGGCAACCAGCGCCTGTTCTATTCGGGCTCCCTGGGGTCTGATGCCTGATGCCTGATGCCTACAACCCCCTCGTCATCGACCATCTCGTCCGGCCCCGCCACGCCGGACGGCTGAAAGACCCCTCTGGAAGGGGCGAGTCCGGCGACGCGGCGTGCGGGGACGTCGCCGGGTTCACGGTCGTTGTGCGGGAGAACACCGTCGAGGACATCCGCTACGAGGTCTTCGGGTGCGCGGCGTGTATCGCGGCCGGCTCGGCCCTCGCGGAGCTCGTCTATGGGAAGACCCTGCTCGACGCCGCCAGGGTCTCTAAATCAGACGTTACGGAGGCGCTTGGCGGTCCGTTGCCGGAGGGCAAGGGGCACGCTCTGACGCTCGTGCTCGACGCCCTGCACAAGGCGTTTGAGGACCACTGGACCCGGACGGCAGGAGCGGGGCTCCTGGAGGGCTACGCCGGTGGCGGGGATGGTGACGAGAACGGCGTCGTGTCGGCGATGAGCGGCGGGGTGGACTCCGCCGTGACGGCGCTGCTGCTCAAGGAGGCCGGGTACGACGTGGCGGCCGTGACGTTCCGGTTGCACGACGGGGAGAAGGGCAGCCGGTCGTGCTGCTCGCCCGACACCGTGCTGTTCGCCAGGGACACGGCGCACAGGATGGGCCTGCCGCACTTCACGCTGAACCTCAAGGAGCTCTTCGACAAGCGGGTGATGAGGGACTTCGTCGGGTCCT
>CADCUT010000032.1 GCA_902805975.1 uncultured Rubrobacteraceae bacterium
CAACGTTCGCCAACAGGTATTCTGTTCGTATCTTTTCTCCGTTATAGTGGGGCCGGACACGCTGAGGGAGGTCCCTGGTGCTGGCGGAGCAGAGACGACGGGCGATACTGGACGAGCTTGAGACGGCAGGCGGCGTCTCCGTCTCGGACCTGTCCGAGCGGCTACGGGTCTCGGACATGACGGTCAGGCGCGACCTCGAGGAGTTGTCCGCGCGAAACCTGCTTCGGAAGGTCCACGGGGGCGCGGTACCCGTCCCGAAGACCGCCTCGGAGCCCCACTTTGTCCAGAAGCGGGCGCTCAACCGCCCGGAGAAGGCGGCCATAGCGCGGGCGGCGGCGGGGCTGGCCGGAGACGGCGACACCGTGGCGTTCAGCGCTGGCACGACGACCTGGCACGTGGCCGAGGCGCTGGGGCGGGGGCACAAGGACCTAACGTTCGTCACCAACTCGACCAACATCGCGCTCACGCTCCAGGAGGCGGGGTGGGAGAGGATCCTGCTCTCCGGCGGCTCCTTCCGCACCCCATCGGACGCCCTCGTAGGTCCCTTCGCCGACAGAACGCTAAGGACGCTCAACGCTGACGTGCTCTTCCTCGGGGTTCATGGGGTACATCCGGACGCGGGGCTGACCACGCCCAACACCGCCGAGGCCGAGACGGACCGCTGCCTCGTCGAGGCGGCCCAGAGGGTCGTGATCGTCGCCGACCACACCAAGCTCGGCGTGGTGGCGCTCGCGAAGATCATCCCGCTCGACAGGGTGGACGTCCTCGTCACCGACGCGGGGGCGCCCCCGGCGGTGCTGCGCGAGATAGAGCTCGCCGGCGTCCGCGTGGTCGTCGCCGACTAGAACCATCCAGGCGTGGTCCGCGCCCGGGGTGGGATCGGCGAGCCTGCCGGGTTTTGTTTGTGATCGGGGCTGCCGGCGCCGATGGATGAGCGGCTCTAGGGCCTCTCCTTCGCGGTGATGGCGCGGATCTTTTCGAGGCTTGCCTTGGGCTTGCGGTCGTAGGTGAGCAGTCCGTTGACCTCCTGCTCGACATCCGTGAGCTGCGTGTAGCAGAACCCCCGCACGGGGTCGCTCGCGAGGAGGGCATCTACCATGGCCTCGTAGCGATTCAGGAACTCTCTGGCGTCAGTGACGGTGCTATAACCCCAGCCCCCCTCCTCCCCGGCAAAGGCGATGCCGCCGAACTCCGTGAGGAGGATGGGCTCCCCGCGGTAGCCGTAGCCGGGGGCGTAGATCGGACGCCCGGCCGGGAGGGCAGAGACCGCGGACTCGGGTGTGGCGTAGGTCCGCGCGAGCGCCGCGGCGTCGCGGTAGTCGTGGATGTTGCAGAGGTCTGTCAGGGCGTGCTCCCAGCCGTCGTTGGAGATGACGGGGCGGGTCCCGTCCAGCGAGCGGGTGAGGTGGTAGAGGGCGAGCAGGTGCTCCCTCTGGGCCGGGTCCGTGCCAAGGTTCGGGACCCCCCAGCTCTCGTTCATCGGGACCCACGCGACGACTGAGGGGTGGTTGTAGTCCCGCCGGACGGCCTCCTGCCACTCCGAGGTTATGCGCCGGACGGAGTCGTCGGAAAACTGGTAGGAGTTCGCCATCTCGCCCCAGACGAGAAATCCTAGAGTGTCGGCCCAGTACAGCCAGCGCGGGTCCTCGACCTTCTGGTGCTTGCGCGCGCCGTTGAAGCCCATCTCCTTGGCGAGCTCGACGTCCCGGCGCAGGTCGTCGTCTGAGGGGGCGGTGAGGATGCCGTCTGGGAAGTAGCCCTGGTCGAGGATGAGACGCTGGTAGTACGGGCGGTTGTTCAGGAAGACCTCGCCGTCCCTGACCTCTATCTTGCGCACGCCGAAGTAGCTCTCCACGGAGTCAAGCGCCCCACCGCCGGCGTCCAGCAGCTCTAAGCGGAGGTCGTAGAGGTTCGGCTCCTCGGGGGTCCAGAGGTTCGCGCTCGGCCACCGGGAGAGGTGTGGCGTGTCGGGGGCCTCCCCGGCCCGGATCAGGGGCAGGCTCCGCCGCACCACGGGGCCCGTCACCGTCACCCTGTCGTCAAGCACCTCGTCCCCGTCAAAGAGGACGACCATCCGCAGGGTCATGCCGGGCTCGAAGCCCTCGACGCTGACCTCGACGTCCAGGCTCGCCCGGTCCACGTCCGGGGTAAGGCGGAGTTGGCCCACGCGGCGGCGGCTCACCACCTCCAGCCAGACCGTCTGCCAGATGCCGGTGGTGCGGGTGTAGAAGATGCCCTCGGACGCCTCTTTCCAGTACTGCTTGCCGCGCGGGATCGTCGCGTCCCGGGAAGGGTCCTCGGCCCTGACGACCAGCACGTTCTCCCCCTCCCGCAAGGCGGACGTTACATCCGCCCAGAACGGCGTGTGCCCCCCTTCGTGCGAGGCGACGAACGCGCCATTGACCCAGACCGTCGCCCGGTAGTCGACCGCCCCGAAGTGGAGGAGCGTTCGCCCGTCGCCACCCCCGGGCGGGTGCTCGAACGTCCTCGCGTACCAGACGACGTCGTGGAAGGCTGTCTCGCCTATACCGGAGAGCTTCGACTGGTAGCAGAAGGGGACGGTTATCGCGCGGTCGAAAGGAGGACCCTCAAGGGCAGCGGCAACGTCTTGCCAGCGCTCCGCGAGACCGACGTCCCCGTCGTCGAAGGCGAAGCGCCATTCGCCGTTGAGGTTGGTCCAGTCCCGGCGGCGGAACTGCGGGCGCGGGTACTCGGGACGCGGTACGGTGCTCACGG
>CADCUT010000033.1 GCA_902805975.1 uncultured Rubrobacteraceae bacterium
CGGAATGGTCTATTCAACCTAGGTAAAAGATCCTCCAATTGCGGTATGCGGGTGGGGCGCCTCGGTACTACAATACCCTTAGTCGGGCGCCTCGATTACCCCCCCTCCTAAGGCGCCCGACCTTCTTCGTACCGGCGTTTCTTATGTACAGAGCGGGTCGCCGCGGCGAGCGGCGCACTACATAAGAAACCACCCCTCGCGGAACACAGGCCGTCCGGGGGATGCGTCCTCCATCCCGGTTCGGCTATCGTGCGCGCGCCGGCTGCATCGGGAGCGCCGATAAGGGAGGTTGCGCTTATGAGGCGCATGGTCTTGACGGTTACGGTTGCGGCACTGATGGCGTTTTCGGCCGTGCCGGTCCAGGCCTCGACGGACGGCTCGGAGGGCGGCTGCAAAGGCATCGTCAACGCGTTCTCGGAGCAGCACCGCAACGGCGCCCCGGGGGGGAATGACGAAATAAACTGGCCGCCCGACCCCATATGGAACAAGGCCACGGGCGACTGCGGCCTTTCCAGCTGATCGAGGGTACCCACCGGAACATGCGAACGTAGGCCGGGAGGGGGATACGCCCGCCCACGAGGGGCACCACGCTGTAGATGCGGGTCCGCGCGCTGGGGAGAGCTGTGCTGACTGACGTGGAAGCATTACCCTCGGAGGCCGGGGGCCCGTCTATCCCAATTTGTCCGCTGCCGGGTTGTGGCAAACGTGCCGTTCGGCCGATGCGCCGCCTCCGCCCGCTCGGTTAGGCTGCCCGAGAAGTCCGGGGGATCCACGCGCGAGCCCGTGGCCCCCGTGTCTTCTCTCTGGCTGGGCCGGCCGCCCTCCCATAGGCCAAGGCCCGGCCCCTCTCGCGTGGGCGATGAGTTATGGAAACGGAGTTCTGCTGACTTCGTCCCACGGTGTCTAGGAGGTAGGTACGGCCCTCGCTCGGCAGCCGTGGGTGCCGAAGGCTAGGCCGTCTGGAAGGGCCACGTGGTCGGGTTGATGTCGTAGGCTAGCACGCACGCCAGCAGCCAGATGGCCGCCAAGCAAAACCATAGCCGGTAGACCCCGCGAGCACCGCCACGCTCGTCAAGATGAGCGCCACGGCTATCCCCGACAACTGACCATTATCTACCATCGCTACCTAGCACTAATATACCCCGTCCGTTGCGGGCTCGTTCTCGGAACTGCGCCCGAAACCTATCCAACCGGGTGCGGTGAAGAACCTTCCTCCGAACTTCGGCTGTAAGGGGTTCCAAGAAGTTCGCCGGTACGAGGAACAGAGCATTACGGCACGAGAAGAGGGCCGGGGGTTGGTCCCGGCCCTCGATGTCTCGTTCTAAAGGGTTAGCGCCTTAGGAGTTGGCCCTTATCTTGCGGTCGATCTGCGCGATGAGGGTCTCGCGATTCTTGTTGTTCTTCTCGAACTCGCGCACCTTCCGCAGCTGCTCGGCGGGGAGCCCCTCTATTCTCCTGGTGACCTCCTCAACCGTCAACGCATCGTAGTCGGTGGTCTTGAGGGCGCTATAGACGGCGGTCCTCAGCTCGGCCTCGCGGGTGGCCCGCTCGGTCTGACGCAGGACATCCTCGGTCTGCTCGGTGGCCTCCTCGGCTACCCGTAGTCCCTGCCTGGTGGTCTCCTCGGCTACCTTCAGGCCCTGACGCGCGACCTGCTCGGTGACCTCAAGGCCCTGCCGGGTGGCGTCCTGGAAGGCCCTCGTGGCCTGGCGGGCGTAGGTAAAGGGGCTGAAGAACTGCGTGTAGGCTCCCACCCAACCCCGGCTGAGCGTCCGGAAGCTCTCCTGCTGCTTGTTTATGGCACGCGCGAACGCCTCGGCGGTGCGGGCGTTGTGCTCGGTCTGCTCGCGCAGAACCCCCACGGCGTCATTAGTCCAGTTCTGGACGAACTCGGCGCTGCGGCCCTGCAACTGAAGGAGCCTGACGCCGGTGGCGAAGAACTCCTGGGCGGCCCTGGCGTTATCCTCCTGCATCCTCATGAACTTGAGACCGCCTTCTGCGAGCCCCATGCTCCTGCGCTGGGCGCTGGCGAAGTTCTCGGCGAGGGCCTCGAAGGAGTCGCGCTGGGCCTCGGCCATCTCACGGGCAGTGCGGGCCGTCTTGTTAATGTTGTTCGCGGTGGCTTCCACCGTGTACCTCCATAATTGTAAGTGCTTGTGTAAGTGCTTGCTACTATATTCCTACCACACGTATATCCAATGTAAACCTCGCGGCGTCTGGCCCTTCCTCATGCCTTCATTCACCGGAGTGCGTGGAAGGATCATTTTTCGAAGTCCGTATGCAGCATCCCGATCTTTGGCCCGTCGGGGCGCTTGCGCGTCGAAGTAACGGTCACCTTGCTACACGGTTGGACGGGTATTCGGGCTCGTGGATGTTCCGGGGCCTCCGCCGCCGGCGAAGGCCGACCGTCCTCGGGGTATCTTGCGATCCTGGACCGGCTGCCGTGGCCGGCCTGGAGGAGGTTATCCGCCGCTCAGCCACCTCCTCCAGGCCGGCCTTCCCTGCCCACCTTGCTCGGCGGGCCTAGCCCGCGCCCTCTCCGCTTCGAGCTCCGCCCCCAGACCCTCAGATCGCTCCTCCGCCCGCCGAAGCTCTTCCTTCAGGGCGAGCTGCTCCATTTCGGCCGCCTCCAGCCGACCCTCCAGGGCATCCAGACCCGCGATTACGGCCTCGGCCTTCTCCCTGAGGTCCTGCACCCCTTCGGACAGGCGCTCCGAGGTCTCCGACGGCGCGTCGCTGGCGTCGCTGGCGTCGCCCGCGGGATCACCGGCGGTGGCGATCCCTTCCGACGAGATGGCGACGGTTTCTTCCGCATCGGTTGCACCCGCGACCGACCGGGCCGCGTGCACGGCGCCGGCCGGCAGCCTCCATGGGCCCGGGGCTCCCTCCACTAGCCGCGCGCCCCTCTCGCCCTGGAGCTGCCCGGCGCGCAGCATCTGGCGCACCCGCGCCGGGGGAATCTCCAGAACGCGCGCCGCCTCGTACACGTTGTAGTAGTCCTGCTCCCAGGCCATCCAGGGTTGCTTACCCTGGCTCGGAAGATCCTACGCCCGCCGCTTCTAGCGCCTGCTCCACCAGACAACTCCCGAGCAATGCGAGTGTTGCAGGACGTAGGACGCTACCCTGGAAACATGCGTATTGCCCGCCGGTGCCGAGGAGAATTGAACCGCTCGTTTGTGGGCGCGGAGATGGAGGAGGGGTACGCGGAGCTCGCCGCCCGCCGGATGGGAGCCTCCGAGCGCGGGGGCGTCCTGCGCGAGGTCTCCGGGCGACCCGTACTCGAGTAGCCTGCTCGGCTCCATCGCGGTCGGCACGCACCCGGCTCTGAACGTTAACCGTCTGGTTCAGACTGGGGCCCCGCGCAGCTAGAGCGCCACGCCCGACTCTATCTGGTCCAGGCACATCAGTGCCCGGAACGATACGCCGGGCGTTATCCCAACTTGCGCGGCCGGCCAGAAGGCGGTAGCGATGCGTCCTTGGCGGCATCTGCACCTAGTAAGGCGATTCCGCTCTTTGACCAAAGTACATCTTGCGTATCATTACCTGAAGGACCTATGGGCGGTTCGCACTGGTGGCCCGATAGGAGAGGAGCGCCCCTAAGCTCGTGCCCAGCGCCTGTTACATGAACCCCGTACCGATAGCGGTCGGGTCCCGTGGTCGGGTGCCCGGTCAGGAGGCCTAGCTAGATGTGCAGGAACATCAAGACGCTCTTCAACTTCGAGCCACCGGCAGCCGAGGAGGAGGTAAAGGCAGCTTCGCTGCAGTACGTGAGAAAGATAACCGGCTTCAACAAGCCGTCCGGGGCGAACGAGGCGGCCTTCCACTCCGCGGTCGAAGACATCGCGAGGATCTCGGAGAGGCTGCTCGCCTCGCTCGAGACCGCCGCGCCGCCCAAGGACCGGGAGGAGGAGGCGGCCAAGGCAAAGGCGCGCTCGGCCCTGCGATTCGGCGGGTGAACATACTACGCTGGTCGCCTCACAGATAAGCGCGGATCTATAGAGGGGACCAGCCCCGGCATCCGTATTCACCCGGGTGCGCGGAGGGGTCGCTCTCGGCGATCCGTCTGTACCAGCTTCCTGTAACTCGACCGGTTTCCGTTGCTGAGCGTCACTCTAGCGTGGGGCCAGCCTCTTTCCCACGCGGAGGGTGCCTACGTTCGACAGGTAGCTCATGTCCCCCTCCGTCACCCGCGTCCAGTAGGAATCGGTGAGGATCACGTGACCGTCCCCGCCGTAGATCGCCACATAATCCGGCGCTCTCGCCCCGCCGGTGTCGAAGTAGGCGAGGTCGCCGGGGCGTAGGTTCGCCCTCGCGACGGTCCGGCCGTAGCGGAGTTGTTCTCGCGGGTCCAGCGGCAGGTTCCACCCGAACTTGGGGTAGACCAGCTTGTTCAGACATGTCTGGCCCTCCAGCCTGAACGCGTCGCAGCGGGTCTCGCCGTCTGGCGTCCCCAGGTGCCTCCTGGCCTCCGCCACCTGGTCCCGTCCCGTGAGCGTCGCCCTCGCCTTGGGCCCCGCCACTACATCTGGACCGTGCGCATAAAGATCCGCCCTGCCGGATGCCGCGCACTCGGGGCGGGCGCCGCCGATCTTCTACCGCCTTCCCGGAGGTCTGGCGTACCATCCTCTTCAGCGTGGCTACAGTACGGCCTTCATCACCGACCCGCCGTTGGTCTCGATCGGCGCGCTAAACACCAGGTCCGGCGTTGCCGCGGCTTGCGCGGGCCCGCGCCCACGAGACCTTATTCTCCGGTAGCATGACCCCGTGGGAGAGGCGAGGGTGGTCCGGCAACCGGTGCGGGAGGGGGGGCTGGTCGGCACGCTATTTCTCCCAAGCGCCTCTGCCCCGCGGGCGGCGGTGCTGACCCTCGGGGGGGCGGGGGGCGGCCTCAGCGAGGGGGCGGCCGAGACGTTAGCCTCAGAGGGTTTCGCGGCGCTGGCGCTCGCGTACTTCGGCCTTGAGGGGCTGCCCCGCGAGCTGGTCGAGATACCGCTGGAGTACTTCGAGGGGGCCATCGTCTGGTTGAGGCATCACCCGATGGTGGAGGCGGGGCGTGTGGCCGTGGTGGGCAACTCGAAGGGTGGCGAGCTGGCGCTTCTGCTGGGGGCCAGCTACCCCGGGGACGTCGGGGCGGTCGTGGGGTACGCGCCGAGCGCGGTCGTCTGGCAGGGGATTGCCTTCGATCGCGAGGTGTACTACGGGGGGCCGAGGTCTCCCTGGGCGCTTCGTGGCGGGGCCGTGCCGTTCGTCCCGCTGGCGAGGCCCGGCGCCCAGGAGATGATCCGGATGACGGAGTCCTATCTCGAAGACCGCCCCATAAGCACCCGCGACCTCTACGAGCGGGCCCTCCGGGACGGGGCGGCCGTGGCCGCCGCGAGCATCCCGGTGGAGGAGATCGAGGCGCCCGTTTTGTTGATCTCCGGCACGGACGACCGGCTGTGGCCCTCGACGCGCTTCTCTGAGATGGCGATCGAACGCCTGGAGGCCCACGACCGGCCCTTCCCGCGCGAGCACCTTCGCTACGAGGGGGCGGGGCACATGATCGCACCCCGGGGATACAGGCCGGCGGCGTCGTGGACGAGGCGTCTCGAGCTGGGCGGAACCCCGCACGCCAACGAGTTCGCCAACACCGACTCGTGGCCCAGGGTACTCGATTTCTTGAAGCGTGCCCTCGTTAACCAGTCCGAAGCCCCGTAAGACCCGGTCCCACCATGGCGGTTGACCGGGGCCGCGGCGGGCAATAGGGTTGCGGTGACGGGCCGGCTACGGAGGCGGGGGACACATGACGGACGACGCGCGGGCGGGCGGGCTGCCGGAGGACATCGCGAGCATCTTCCGCCTCGATGGCCAGAAGACCATCGTGACGGGAGCCGCGTCCGGGCTCGGAAAGGCCATCGCGCTCGGGTTCGCCCACTTCGGAGCGGACGTCGCCTGCCTGGACATCGACCTCGAAGGGGCAGGGAAGACCGCGGGCGACGTCTCGGCGCTCGGGCGCGAGGGCTACGCCGTGCGGGTTGACGTGCGCGAGTGGGAGAGCGTGCGGGCCGCCGCGGAGGAGGTCCGGTCGCGGTCAGGAGCGGTAGACGTGGCCGTAAACGTGCCCGGCATCAACCGCAGGAAGCCGGTGCTGGAGCTGGAGCCCGGGGAGTTCTCCGAGGTGCTCGACGTCAACATCCGGGGGTTGTTCCACTGCGCCAGGGCTTTCGGGGGGCTCATGGCGCCCAACGGGCGCGGCAGGATCATCAACATGGCCTCCATCTTCGGGCTCGTGGCCATGGAGCGCCAGGCGGCCTACGCCTCGAGCAAGGGGGCCGTCGTGCAACTCACGAAGGTGCTGGCACTCGAGTTCGCCCGGTACGGCATCCGGGTAAACGCCCTGGCGCCCGCCTACTTCACGACGCCGCTGGTGCGCCAGATCATGGAGGATGAGGCCTGGTACGAGGATGTCGTGGGCCGCGTGCCGCAAGGCCGGTTCGGGGAGGTGTGGGAGATCGTCGGCCCGACGGTCTTTCTCGCCTCCAGGGCCTCGAGCTTCGTCACCGGAACGATCCTTACGGTGGACGGCGGATGGACGGCGCAATGAGGTTTTAGGCATCAGGTCTCAGGCATCAGGTTTTAGGCATCAGGTAAGGGGTTTCTTTGCTCGTCGTCGTTGTCGCAGATACGCATATTCGCCGCCGGGCGAAGGGGTTGCCCGGGGGGCTCACGCCGCATCTCGAATCGGCCGACCTGATCCTGCACGCCGGGGACCTGCTCGTCGAGGACGTGCTCTACGAGCTGGAACACTACGCGCCGGTGCGGGCCGTCAAGGGAAACGTGGACGGGTGGGAGGTGCGCCTGCCGGAGACGCTGGAGTTCGAGGCGGGGGGCGTCTCCATCGCCATGGTCCACGACTCGGGGCCGAAGAAGGGACGCCGGGAGAGGATGAAGAAGTGGTTTCCGGGGGCCAGGGTCGTCGTGTTCGGGCACTCGCACATGCCGCTCTTGGAGGACGAGGGCGGGCTCATGCTCCTCAACCCCGGCAGCCCGACGCAGAGGCGGCGGGCGCCGAACCACACGTTCGCGTTGCTGCGGGTCGAGGGCGGGAAGGTGCGGGCGGAGATCCTGACCCTGTAGGCGGGCGACGTTCCGGCGGGGTATATTCTGGGACGGCGTCGGCGACTTGGAGAGCGGGTCTATCTTTATCACGGGGATTTTCGGCGCAGAAGTGTCTTTAGGTCGGCGCCCGACCCCGCCGGTGGGACGGCGCTGAACACGCTCGTCGTCGTGTTGCCGCTGGTCGTGGCGCTCCTCTCAGCGCCGGCCGCGGCGGCATTCGGAATGCTGAGGCCGGCGGGCGCCGCGCCGGTGGGCGCGGCGTTTTGCGCGCTTGCCTTTGGGGCCACGCTGTGGGGTTTCGCCTCGGGCGGCGGCGCGGTGGACGTGGCGTGGGCGCCGAGTTGGGACCTCAGGCTGCACCTGGAGCTCGACGGGCTCGCGGCCCTCTACGCGCTGCTGGCCACCGGCGTCGGGTTCGCCGTCCTCGTTTACTCCTCGCGGTACCTGCCGCTGCACCTCGAACACCAGGACCGGCCCCTCTCCGACGGCACGAGCTTCTACTTCTTCGTTTTGCTCTTCATGGGTTCCATGGTGGGGCTCGCGATGGCGCAGGACCTGATCCTCGTCTTCGTCTTCTGGGACCTCACCGCCATCGCGTCCTACTATCTGATTGGCTTCGACAGCCACGACCCTGACTCGCGGGCGTCCGCGCTCATGGCCCTGCTCGTCACCGGGGTGACGGCCGTGCTGCTCCTGATCGGGGCCGTCATGCTCTACGCCGCCCACGGGACGTTCTCCATCCCGGAGCTTGCGGGCAGGGTCGAGCCAGGGCCGCTCCTCACGACCGCGGGACTCCTGATAGCTGTCGCCGGCCTCGCCAAGAGCGCCCAGGTGCCCTTCCACTTCTGGCTGCCGCGCGCGATGGCCGCCCCCACGCCCGTCTCCGCCTACCTCCACTCGGCCGCGATGGTGGCCGCCGGGGTCCTGTTGCTAGGACGCCTCTACCCGCTCCTGCAAAAGAGCGACGTTCTGCTGGACGTCCTCCTGGTCGTCGGCTCCCTCTCGATGGCGGTGGGGGGTGTGCTGGCGTTGACGCGCGACGTGCTCAAGCAACTGCTCGCCTACTCCACGGTGAGCCAGTACGGTTACGTGGTGGTGATGTACGGCCTCGGCGGCGAGTACGGGGCCGTCGGCGCCTCGTTCTACGTCCTGGTCCACGCCCTCTGCAAGAGCGCCCTCTTCCTCTCCGCCGGCACGGTGACGGAGGCGACGGGGAGCGACCGGCTCTCCGGCCTGGGCGGCCTCTACAGATCCATGCCGCTGCTCGCCGTGGGGAGCGGGGTCGCCGCCGCGGGCCTCGCCGCGCTGCCGCTCACGGCGGGTTTCTTCAAGGACGAGCTCTTCTTCGCGGCGGCATTGGAGCGGGGGCCCGTCTTCGCCGGCCTCGCGGTCTTCGGCGCCGCGCTCACCTTCGCCTACACGTGGAGGTTCTGGGGTGGGATCTTCCTCGGAACGTCGGACGCAGAGGCGGATCGCACGTCCGGCGTCCTCGTCCTGCCCGTCGTCGCGCTCGGAGGCCTCACGCTTCTCGGCGGCATCTTCGTCGGGCCTTACCTGGGCCTCGCCCTGGCCGCCGGCTCCGACTCCCTGAGAGCCCCGGCAGACGTGGTCGCCGCCTACCATCTAGACGCCAGGCCGGAGAACCTGATGGCCCTCGCGACCTACGGGCTCGGGGTGGCGATCGTCCTCTCCAGACCGCTGTGGTCCGGGGCCGCCGGTGCCCTCTCGCGGCTCGGGGAGCGGGCCGGGCCCGAGCGGTTGTACGGGATGGGGTTGCGGGGCCTGAACGGGCTCTCGGACCGGGCTCATAGGGCGGAGGCGCGGGATCTGCGCAGCAGGGTCGCGGCGATACTCCTGCCAGGGGGCATCCTCGCCGGGGCCGGCATCCTGGTCACCCCGACGGGCGGGACCTACAGGGTGGGGACCGTAGAGGCCGGGGATATTCCACTACTCCTGGCGCTCGTGCCGGTCGCGGTCGCGGCGCTCACGACTACGTTCACCAAGCGCCACGTCACCCTGGCCCTGGTGCTCTCCAGCGCGGGGTTCGTGCTCGCCCTCGTCTACGCGTTCTTCGGGGCGCCGGACGTGGCGCTCGTGGCCGTGCTGGTCGAGACCGTGCTAACGCTGCTCTTTCTGGGTACCCTGCGGCTGATCCCGTACGAGGTGCTCCACCGCCAGGCCGGGCTCCCGACGGAGAAGCGCCCACGCAAGGTCTTCTTCGCGGCCGTGGCCGGCGCCTCCACCTTCGCCGTCGTCTGGGCGACGCTCTCCAGGCCCGCCCCCGAGAGGAGCGTGGCCGAGGAGCACCTGAAACGTACCCCCGAAGCCCACGCCGGGGACGCTGTAACGGCGATACTCGCGGACTTCCGAGGTCTTGACACCCTGGGTGAGATCTCGGTCGTCGCCCTGGTCCTGCTGGCCGTCCTCACCCTGCTCCGGGGCGGGAGGCTCCGGTGACGAGCGCCATGACCCGGATGGTGGCGAGGCTTCTCCTGCTGCCCACGCTTATCACGGCCGTCGCCATCCTCGTCAAGGGCTACACCCAGCCCGGCGACGGGTTCTCCGCCGGGGTCGTGGCCTCCCTCGGGGTCCTCTTGCAGCTCATGGTCTTCGGCCGCGAGGAGGCCGAGAAGATACCGGGCGTGCGCCAGGCCGGGACGCTGGCGTTCGTGGGCCTGCTGGCCGCGCTCGGGCTCGCGGTCTGGCCACTGCTTTTAGGAGACGCGGTGCTGACGCACTACCCGCCGCCGGGGGCCAAGGTGTTGCACTTCGGGACGCTCGAGTTCATTACGGCCGTGCTCTTCGACTGCGCCATCTTCGTGCTCGTCTTCGGGTTCGTCGTCGGGACGGTTGGCGCGATCTCGCGCGCCATAGAGGACGCGGACGAACAGGAAGCCCCTTGATACTCATCCTCTCGCTCGTCATCGCGGTCATCTTCGGGTCGGGGGCGTTCCTGATCCTGCAGCGCGACCTCTTCCGGGTGGTGGTCGGGATAGTGCTCATCTCCAACGCCGCGAACCTGTTCATCATCTCGGCCGGCCTGACGCGCGGGGAGCCCCCGATCTACCCGCTCCCCGAGGGCGCCCCCGTCGCGGACCCGCTGGTGCAGGCGATGGCGTTGACGGCCATCGTGATCAGCTCCAGCGTCGCCGCCCTGCTCCTGAGCCTGGTCTACCGGCTCTACGTCGCCCACGACTCCGTCGACATCGAGGACGTCTCCGCCGCCGAGGCGCGCGAGGCCGAGGCGCTGGAACGCGGCGAGAACCCGGAGAGGGAGGAAGAGCCGCGGGAGAGCCCGGCTGACGTGGAGCTAAGGGAGGACACGCGGTGACGGGCGCCGCGCTCCTCCCGCTGTCCGTCCTGGTTCCGTGGGTCCTGGCCGCGTCCCTGGCCCTCGCCGACGGGCGCCGTCCCCTGGTCGCCTGGGTCTCGGTGGTTGGCATCGGGGCGGGCTTCGCCTGCGTGATGGGCCTCACCTTCGCGGTGCTCCGGGGCGGGCCCGTGGAGATGGTCGCCGGCGGGTGGCCCGAGGGGGTCGGCATAACGCTCAGGGCCGATGCCCTCGGGGTGACGTTCGCCGCCGTCTCGGTCGGGGTGATCCTGGCCTCCCTCGTCTACGAGGTGCTCGGCGGGGTCCGCTCGAGGACCTTCCCCGCGCTGGTGGCGTTCATGGCCGCCGGGCTCACGGGCCTCTTCCTGACGGGGGACGCCTTCAACTTCTACGTCTTTTTCGAGATCTCCATGACCGCCGCCTACGCGCTCACCGGCTACCGGGAGAAGGATTATCAGGTGCGGGCGGCCTTTATCTTCGCCGTCATAAACCTGCTTGGGTCCGTCATCTTCCTGATAGCGGTAGCCGCCCTCTACCACGTCACCGGCACCCTGGACATGGAGGTCATGGCCCGCCGGGCCGCCGGGGTTCAGCCGAGCTCGATCATCTCCATAGCCGTCGCCGTTCTGGTGGCCTTCTCGCTGAAGCTCGGCCTCTTCCCTTTCCACTTCTGGCTGCCGGCCGTCTACGTCGGGAGCCACCCGCCGGTCGCCGCCATCCTCTCGGGGGCGCTGGCGAACATCGGGGGTTACGGCCTGCTGCGCTTCGGGGCCGACGTCCTGCCGCGGGAGCTCGAACTCGGCACGGCGGCCGTCCTCGTCCTGGGCACGGCGAGCATCATCTACGGGGCGCTGCAGGCGATCTCGCGCCAGGAGACGGCCGAGGTCTTGGCCTACTCGGCGATAGGCCAGGCTGGCTACATCCTGGTGGCCATAGGCATCGGGGGCCCCGTCGCGTACGCCGCGGCGGTCGTCTACGCGGTCGTCAACTCCCTGAACAAGGCCCTGCTCTTCCTGGCGGCGGGCGGGCGCGGGCGGCTCGTAGGGGCGGCGTTCGCGGTGGGCGCGTTCAGCGTCGTCGGGGTGCCGCCGGCCGCCGGGTTCGTCGCCAAGCTGGCGATGTTCCGGGCGAGCGTGGAGGCGGGGAGCGTCGCCCTGACCGCCCTGATCTTCCTCGGCGGCGCCCTGTCTTTCGTCTACGCCTTCCAGATCTACCAGCGGATCTACTGGACGCCGGAGGACGGCAAAAGGAAGGCCGGACCGCTCCCCGCCCGAATCCTCGTCGGGCTCCTGGCCGTCCTGATCCTGGCGGCGGGGCTCTGGCCCGAGCCGCTGCTGGTGCTCGGCGAGGCGGCGGCCGGCGTGCTGGAGGGCCGGTGATGGGCCGTCTGGTCTTCCCGCTCGTCCTGCTTACCCTGGTCTATGCGCTGGTACTCGGGAGCTTCTCCCCGGCCGACCTGGCCCTCGGGGCGGCCCTCTCCGGCGGCCTATTGTTCGTGCTGCGTCCCTTCGTCTTGCCTGGGGAGTCGGCGCCGGGCGGCGTCCTCGGGCGCATGGCTGCGTTTTTCCCTTTCGCGGCGGCCGTGGCGCGCGACGTGGTAATCGGGACATGGGGGGTGACGCTCGTGACGTTGCATTTGAGGCCGATCGGGCGTTCGGGCATCGTCGCCATTCCCGTCGGGGAGAGGAGCGAGACGGGGTTGGCGGTCTCGGCCCTTGTGGCGACCCTGTCGCCGGGGGAGGTGCTCGTGGACGTGGATCGGGGGCGGGGCGTGATGCTTATCCACGTCATAGACGCCGCCGACCCGGAGGAGATCCGGCGCCGCCACGAAGATTTCTACCGGCGCTACCAGCGAAAAGTCTTTCCCTGAGGAGGTCCCCTTGCACGAGACGGTCTTCTACCTGGCGGCGCTCTGGATGACCGTGCTTGCCGCGGTCATGGTCGCGACCGTGATAAACGTCCGCTCGACGGCTTCCCGGATCCTCGCGCTCGACACGCTCACGCTCGTGCTCGTGGCCCTGCTGGCGCTCTACGGGGCCGCCGTGCGCTCGCCCTACTACCTGGACGCCGCGCTCATCCTCGCGCTTCTCGCCTTCGTCGGGACCGTGGCGGCGGCGCTGTATCACGCGGAGAGGAAGATCTTCTAATGGGTCCCGTCCTACCCTATCTGGCCGATGCCCTCGTGGTGCTCGGCGTCGCCGTCATGACCGTCGGGGTCTACGGCCTGATCCGGCTCCCCGACACCTACGCCCGGCTGCACGCCGCCAGCAAGATAGTATCTCTGGGCGTGATCTCCCTGCTCCTTGCCTCGACGGTCACGGGCGACCCTACGGTCTTATCCAGGGTCGCCCTGATCTCGGCCTTCCTCCTCGTGACCACCCCCGTCTCGGCCCACGTCGTGGCCCGCGCCGCCTACCTCAGGGGCGAGAGGATGGAGGGCCGCGAGACGGTGGACGAGTCCGGGGACCCCGGCGACGGACCCGTGCGGAGCGCCCCGCCGGGCTGACCGGGGCGTCCCCCGTCTGGTATAGAGAAGGCGTGGGCATAGCCGGGGACATCGCGCTCATCATGGTCGCCGCCTTCGTGGGCGGCATCATCGCGCGCCGGCTCGGGCTGCCGCTCATCCTGGGCTACATCCTCGCGGGCGTGATCGTTGGCCCGAACACCGGCGGCCCGACGGTCGGCTCCGCCCACGACATCGAGCTCCTCGCCGAGATAGGCGTCGCCCTGCTCCTCTTCGCCATCGGGCTCGACTTCCCCCTGAGCGCGCTCGCGCCGGTCAAGAAGATAGCCCTCATCGGCACCCCCATCCAGATGTTCCTGACCATAGCCCTCGGCTACGGCCTCGCCCAGTTGCTCGGCCTCGGGTGGTACGAGGCGGTGTGGTTCGGGGCCCTGCTCTCGGTGTCGAGCACGGCTGTGGTGCTGAAGACCCTCTCCGAGCAGGAGGTGCTTGGAACCCTCTCAAGCAGGGTCATCATAGGGATGCTCGTGGCCCAGGACATCGCCGTGGTGCCGCTGCTCATCGTGCTTCCGGAGCTCGGGAACGTGGCGGAGGGGCTCGCGGCACTCGGTGTGGCGGCGCTCGAGGCCATCCTGTTCGTCGGAGCGATGGCGCTCTTCGGGACGCGGGTCTTCCCGTGGCTCATGGGCCGGGTCGCCAGGCTCGGCTCGCGGGAGCTGTTCCTGATCTCCGTGGTCGCAACGGGCCTCGGCGTCGGCTACGGGACCTATATCTTCGGCCTCTCCTTCGCCTTCGGGGCCTTTGTGGCCGGCATCGTCCTCTCCCAGTCCGACTACAGCCACCAGGCGCTAGCGGACATCAGTCCCTTGCGCGACGTGTTCGCCATGCTCTTCTTCGTCTCTGTCGGGATGCTCATAGACCCGGCGTTCCTCTTCGCCTCGGCCCCGGTCGTCCTCGCCGTCGTCCTCGTCGTGTTCGTCGGGAAGGGCCTGATCTTCGCCGGCGTGGCCCGCGCCTTCGGGTACGTGAACATCGTCCCGTTCGCCGTCGGCCTCGGCCTCTTCCAGGTCGGGGAGTTCTCCTTCCTGCTCGCCCGGTCCGGGAGGAGCGAGGGTGTGATCTCTTCGAGCACCTACTCCATCGCCCTCACGACCGCCGTCGTCACGATGGCCCTGACACCCTTCGCGGCCCGCGCGGCGTCCCCGCTTTACGCCCGCTGGCGAGAGCGGTTCCCGGCGCCGGCGCCGAAGACGGTGGACCTGCCGGGCGAGGAGCTTGTGGACCACGTTGTTATCGTCGGCTTCGGCAGGGTCGGGGGCTTCGTCGCCAGGATGCTCGCGCGCCTGGACCAACCCTTCGTCGTCGTGGACGTGGACCCCGGAAAGGTCGAGGCCGCCAGGGAGGAGGGGATACCGCTCGTCTACGGCGACGCCACCGCGGAGCCCGTGCTCGAGGCGGCGAAGATAAGGAAGGCGAGGATGGTGGTGCTCGCCACCTCAGACGCCGTCGGGGCGCATCTAATCGTCGAGCGGGCGAAAGCCCTCAACCCGCACGCGCGCATCGTGGCCCGCTCCTCCGGCGAGGAGCAACTCGAAGACCTCGGACGGCTCGGCGTCTACGAGGCGGTCCAGCCCGAGTTCGAGGCGGGCCTCGAGCTCGGCCGGCAGGCCCTCATGAGCCGGGGCTTCGGGGCCGCCGAGGTCCAGCGGTTCTCGGACGGCGTGCGCCGCGAGCTGTACGCCCCGATCTCCGACGGGGGCGGCGGCGACGACGGCCTCGCCGGGCTCCGGCGCGCCTCCAGGATGATAGAGAGCGACTGGATCGAGGTCCCGGAGAACCGCGCCCTCGCGGGCCGCGCCATAGGCGACCTCGACGTGCGCTCCAGGACCGGCGCCTCCATCGTGGCCCTCGTCCGCGGCGACGAGGTCATTACCAACCCGGGCCCCGGGCTGACGCTGGAGCCGGGCGACACGGTGAGCGTCGTTGGCACCGCCGAACAACGCGCCGCCTTTTTCGCGCTACTCGACGGCTAGCGCGGTTAGCCCGCTCCGGCTTCGCCTTCGCTTTCAGCCTCGCAACCGGTAGCCTAACAGCCTCCCCATGGACGCCAGGGCCCGGAAGACGGCGCGCTCCAAGGGAAGCGGCAGCGGGGTGGGGTGCTCCACGTCCCCGAAGGCGCTCAGCACCTGCGCGGCCGTGAGGAGATACGCCATCCCCTCCCGCCCCGTGTTGTCGGCCTCGACCATCGCCCGGAGGAACCCCTCGAAGCGCCCCGCCGGGCGCACCTCGGCCACGAAGCGCACCTCGCCCTCGCCCGCGTTGTAGGGCAGGTGCGCGACGCCCGCCGGCACCACAAGCTCCTCGCCCGCCCCGAGCACCCGCTCCTCCTTACCGACGCGGACCCCCAGCGTGCCCGACAGAACGGTAAAGCGCTCTTCCTGCTCCGGGTGGGCGCTAGCCGGCCGGCGGCTCGGGCCCGGAGCGGCCGTTACCTCGACGCGCACCAGCTCCCCGCCGGTCTCCTCCGCCGTCCTCAAAAACTCGTACCTCTCCCCGAACCTCGGGTCCACGAGCGCCTCTTTGCGCTTCGACTCCGTCATCTTGCCCTCCTTCTCTACGCCCGGTGGGCGCATCGCTTGGGCGCCCACCGGTACCAACCGCCGGGACTTTAGCTCTCGCCCTGGCCACCCCCTGCCCGTCCCATCAAGAACTCGAGGCCGCCCAACTCGTCCCAGTGTTCGACGAACTTGCCGTCCTCCACCCGCCAGACGTCGATGCTGCGCATCTCGATGCGCTCGCCGGTGGGCGCAACACCTATGAACTCGCCCGCATGGGTCGCCCGGTAGGTGAAGCGCCCCACCACCCGGTCGCCGGCGGCGACGACGTCCTCCACCGTCACTTCCGTGTCCGGGAACGCCGACAGCCAGTAAGCCCAGAACCGTTTGTTGGCCTCCGGCCCGTCCTCCACGTACGGGTTGTGATTGACGTAGCCCTCGGCCACGAACCCGTCCACCAGGTCCACATCCTTCGTGTTGAGCATCTCGGCGAACATGTACGCCAGCCGTCCGTTGTCTGTAGCTTCCGTCATCTCTTCCTCCATCTCTAGCGTCTCCTCGTCTCCTCGCGCACGCGCCGCGCGTCGGCGCCCAAGGCACCCGCGGGGCGGCCCTCGCGGTCTGACTAAGTCAGATTCAGGCCAAAAAAAAGGCAAGCCCCTCACCCCTGACCCTCCCGCCAGGCGACGAGGGCGTCGCGGACGGACCGCTCGGTTAGGCGGTCAGCCTGGTCGTAGCCGCCCTCCAGGCGGCCGGCCATCGCGAGCGCGACGAGGCCGTGCACCTGGCCCCACAGCATCAGCACCGGATCCTGGGCGTCCCCCGGGTCCCGGCCGTATCCCTGCAGGATCTCCTCGACTGCAGCGCCTATCGCGTGGCCTACCTCCCAGCCCTCCCGCCACGTCTCCGAGACGCCGAAGGGCACCCCGCCGAGACCGTACATCACCTGGTAGAGGTCGGGGGCCGTTCTGGCGAAGCCCACGTACGCGTGCGCCATGCCCACGAGCGCCTCCTCCGGGTCGGCGGCCTTCCCACGCGCGGCCTCGATCCCCTCGAGCAACTCGGCGAAGCCTTGGCGCAAGAGTTCTACGAGGACGTCGTCTTTGGAGCCGAAGTGCTCGTAGACGATGGGGTTGGTGTACCCGATGCGCTCGGCGATCCGGCGCACCGTCACGGCTTTCCAGCCCCCCTCTAAGGCAACCTCGCGGGCCGCGCGGAGGATGTCGTCCCTCCCCGCCGGTCTGCTGCGCCGCTCCCCGCGCCTCGCGGCGCCCGCCGTGTCCCGTTTCGCGCTCACGATCGTTAATCTACCTTAGTCAGATCAAATGGTCAAGGGGCGCGCCGCTGGCAGTCGGCGGACTTGCCAAACGGTTTCTTGGGCGCCGTGCTGACAAGCGGAGGCCCGCGAAGCGGGCTGAAACGTGCTAACTACGCCAGAACTCGGGCGTGAGGAGTACGAGCACCGTGAAAAGCTCGAGGCGGCCGAGGAGCATGAAGAAGGTAAGCAGGAACTTGGCCGAGGCGGGGAGCTCGGCGAAGAAGGAAGCGTCGCCGACGGGGCCGAGGGCGACGCCCGTGATGTTGAGGCAGGAGAAGACCGAGCCGAAAGCCTCGCCTAAAGGAAGGCCGTGGAGGGCCATGATGAGCGTCCCGACGGCGAGCGCGGCTATGTAGATGAAAAAGAAGCCGAGAAAGGCCAGCCTGAGGCGTTCGGGGATGACCCGGTCGCCGAACTTGAGGAGGGTCACGGCCTGCGGGTGGAGCATGCGGAAGACCTCCTGCCAGGCGTGGCGGGCGAGGAGCATCACCCTCACGACCTTCATGCCGCCGCCCGTCGACCCCGCGCACGCGCCGATGGCCATGAGGAGGAGCAGGACGCCCTGGGAGAGAGAGCCCCAGCTCTTCCAGTCCGCCGTGACGAAGCCCGTGCCCGTGCTGAGGCTCGCGCTCTGGAAGAAGCCGTCGAGGAGTGACTGGCCCATCGGGCTCCCGTCCGCGTAGAGGACCGCGGTCGTGACCAGGGTGCCGAATAGGACGAGGGAGAGGTAGACGATGAGCTCCGCGTTGCCCAGGGCGCGGCCCAGCCGGCCCCGGGCGGCCTGAAAGTACAGGGCGAAGTTGGCGCCGGAGAGGATCATGCCGGCCGCCACGAAGAGCTCGATGGTGGCCGAGTCAAAGGCGGCTATGGAATCCGCGCGGGTCGAAAAGCCACCGGTCGAGACCGTCGTGAGGGCGTGGTTGACCGCATCGAAGAGGTTCATCCCGGCCAGGGAGAGTGCGACCACGCCGCCGAGCGTCAGGCCGAGGTAGACGACGGCCAGGATCTTGGCCGTGTCCCGGATGCGCGCGGTGAGCCTCTCGGGGACGGGGTCGGCGGCCTCGGCGGAGAAGAGTTGGGTCGCCCCGAAGCCCACGAGCGGGGCCACGGCCACGAAGAGCAGCACGATGCCGATGCCCCCGGCCCACTGCGAGATACTGCGCCACAGCAGCAGGGAGGGCGCCACACCTTCCGGCCGGCCGACCGTCGATGCCCCCGTGGTCGTGAAGCCGGCCATCGACTCGAAGAAGGCGTCGGTAGGCCCCATGAGCCCCGAGATGACGAAGGGAGCCGAGCCGAAGGCGGCCACGCCGAGCCATCCGAGGACCACGATCAAATACACGTCCCGCCCCGAGACGTAAGTGCTCCCCCGTGAGCCGCGACGGGATCGGGCGGGGAAGAACAGGAGGCCCCCGGCGAGGAGGGCAGCGAGGGCCGGGACGGCGAAGGCCAGCACCTGGCCGTCGCCCGTCAGCAGAGAGAAGAGCATCGGCAGGAGCATCGCCGCACCGCCGGCCCCTACCACGACGCCGACCGCGTTCGCCACGACCCTAGGTTGCAAAGAGCCTCTCGACCTCGTCCACGGCGGACTCGACGGTGAAGACGACGACGTTGTCCCCGGCCCGCAAGACGTCCCCGCCCGTCGGGATCAGGACCTCCCCTTCCCGAGCCACCGCCCCCACGATGGCCCCCTCGGGGAAGTCCACCTGGGCCAGCGACCTGCCGGCCACGCGGCACCCTTTAGGGACGCCGAGCTCTATCATCTGGGCCCCGCTCTCCAGCAGGAAGACCGCCGCGACCTCCCCCCGCCGAACGAACCGGAGGATGGCGCCGGCGGCCAGGAGGCGCGGCGAGACCGTCACGTCGACGCCGAGGGCCTCTGCGAGCGGGGCGAACTCCCCGCGGCTGATCCCGGCGATGGTCATGCGGGACCCGAGCCTGCGGGCGTTCATCGCGGCGAGCAGGTTCGTCCGGTCGTCCCCGGTGACGGCCACGAAGGCGTCCGTCTTGTCCACCCTCTCCTGCAACAGGAACTCGCGGGAGACGCCCTCATCCTGCAAGACCAGCGCCTTCCTGAGCTTCGAGGCCGCCCGCCGCGCCCGCGCGGGGTCCCTCTCGATCACCTTTACCGAGATGCCGATCTCCTCCAGGGCGAGCGCGAGCAGGAGGCCGATGCGCCCGGCCCCCAGGATCATGGCGTCGTCGACCGGCTGTGTGTCGGTGGCGACCGCGCCGACCACCTCCTTGACGTCGCGTTGGCGGCAGACGAGGAAGATGTGGTCCCTGGAGCGGAGAATGGTGTCGCCCTTCGGGACGAGGGCCTCCCCTTCCCTTACGACGCCCACGATCAGGCTCTGCTCGGGGAACTCCACCTCGCGGACGGGACGGTCCACGGCGGGGGAGCCTTTCTTCAGGATCACCTCGACCACGTCTATGCTCCCACCGGCGAAGCTCTCCACGTTCACAGCCCCCGGCACCAGGAGGGACTCCCGGATCTCCTTGGCCGCCATCTGCTCGGTGCTGATGACGAGGTCTATGCCGAGCAGGTCCCTGGCGAACGGCTCCTTTTTGTCGTAGTAGTCGGAGCTGTGGACGCGGGCCACGGTGCGCGCCACACCCTGGGCCTTGGCGGCCAGGCACGCGACGATGTTGACCTCGTCCGTGCTCGTCGCGGCGACCAGGAGGTCCGAGCTCTCGATGCCGGCCTCCCTGAGCACCCTTGGGCTCGCACCGTTGCCCTGCATGACCAGGGCGTCGAGCTGCTGGCTGGCGTGCTCCACGAGCGCCTCGTCCTGCTCGACGGCGACCACCCTGTGCCCCTCACGGGAGAGCATCTGGGCCGTGTTGAACCCGACCTCCCCGACGCCCACGATCACCACCCGCACGACCCAATGCCTCCTTCGATCTACGACACCGATAGTCTACCGGCGCAGGCCCTCCGGTGTTCGTGAGGATTGAAGGTTCTAGGTTCGGGGCGCAAGGTGTGCGGTGCGCAGCTAGGGATCGGACATCGCGACTCGGGATAGACCGGGGACGGCGTGGTTGCGGCGGTCTCTCCACCGCCCCTCACAACCTAGAACCCCAAGACCTCACTCGGGCCTGTACACCACCATGTCCGCGAGCCTGCCCGTCGGCTCGTAGTGGTCTTCGACGGCCCCGAGCATCTCGGGCGTCCAGCGGTCCTGCTTTATGTCCCTGGCGAAGGGGGGCTCCCACATCATGATGACGGCGTACTTCTCGTCCCGGATCGTCTCGACCGCCCGGCCCTGATCCCAGCCGTCGCGGGAGAGCTGGGTCATCTCGAAGGGCTGGAGGTGGATGCGCTTGCCGTTCAGCGGCAACAGGCCCATGTGTTCGTCCGTCAGGACCGGGCCATCGGCCTCGGCGACGATGCGCGAGAGCTGGCGCACCTCCCGCTCTTGGTCCACGACGTAGTCCTGCAGGCCCGAGGGGACGAGGGAGGACTGGGCGAGCGCGAAGACCTGGAGGGCGAGCAGCGAGATCAGGAGGGCCCTCAGGCGCGGACGCCCGCGCTGCCAGGCGATGAGGGCGCCGGTGGCCAGGCAGAGTGCTGCGGAGAGCTCCAGCAGGTAGTTGACGTCCGAGCCGACCTTGCCGACGAGCAGGGCCGAGGGGACGCTTAAAGCCAGGTAGGGCACCACGAGCCACCAGGCCTTGTCCCGCGGTGACCTCCACGCGAACGCGAGCCCGCCGAGCAGGAGCAGCGGGCAGGCGAGCCCCGCGCCGAGGGCGTTGAAGCTGACCCGCTCCCACCGGAAGTCGTTGATGTTGGCCGTCACGGTGTTCAGGAAGAACCCGCCGTCGGTGGAGATGTTCAGCGCCGCGAACGAGGCGAGGCCGAGGCCGCAGCCCAAGCCCGCGAGCTCCAGCGCCCGGCGGCGCTGCCCCTGCACGAGAAGCCACACGAACGCCGTGAGCGGGGCCGCGAGCACGTACGTCTGGCGGGTCAGGACGGCGGCGACGAACAGGAGGGCGGCGGCGGCCATCGCCCGGCGCCTCTCCGGCCAGCGGACGACGGCGAAGAGGCCGGCCCAGGAGAGGGCGAGGCCGAGGAGGTCGACCCGGCCTAAAGAGGACCAGCGCAGGACGTAGGGGATGGCGGGGAAGGTCAGGCCCGCGGCCATCGCGGCGATCCGGTCGCGGGTCAGCGTGAAGAGGGTGAGGGCGACGAAGAGGGCGGTCGCGGCGACGCTTGCGAGTGAGATCAGGCGCCCGTACCACAACTCCGGCCCGAAGAGCCACACGAACGGCGCCTGGACGAGCAGGTAGAAGGGCGGGTAGTTGGAGATGGTGTAGGGGGCCCGGGTGAGATCGGACGAGTAGATGCCCTCGAAGTTCGCGAGCCTCACCGCCTGGTCGAGCAGCGGGCCCTCCCCGTAGTTGAGCGGGAAGGGGAAGGCGAGCGCGTCCCACCCGTGGCGCAAGAAAAGCATGAGCGCCCAGCTCTGGGCCAGCAGCAGCACGGCGGTCGCCACACCGGGCGCCACCCGCCGGGTCCTCGCCGCCGTTCGTCCCTTGCCCGTCGGGGCTTCCGTTCTCCCCGCCACCGCCTGATCACCGACGACGACGAGGCGCTGGTAGCCGAGGACGAGCGCGACGAGCGGCAGGGTGACGAGGACGGAGATGGCGGGCAGAAGGTCGTTCGGGAGCTCGGGCAGCACGGCCGCGATGGGCCGCAACCGCTCCTCGAAGGCCGGGTTCCTGGCGAAGAGGTACTGGTTCCAGGCGAAGACGAACGTCAGGACGGCGGTGGTGAGCACCCCGGGGGTCGCAACGGGCAGCATGACGCGCCAGAACGTCCCCGGCCCGTTACCGTCAGCCCTCGCGGCCTCCCCGAGCTCCGCCGGGAGCGCCCTGAAGTACGCCACGAGAAACCAGATGGAGAGCGGGAGTGCCACGAGCAGGTCCGGGATGAGCATCACCAGGCGGCTCCCCGAGACCTCCAGCACCGCGGAGCGGACGAGCGGCGGGGCCACGGCGGCGAGCGGCGGCAAGAGGCCCATCGCCAGCACCAGCGTCAGGGAGGTGTAGCCGGGCCGGAAGCCGCGGCGGGCGATGGCGTAGGCGGCCAACGAGCCGATCAGGAAGCACCCCACCGCCGTCGTCGCCGCGGTTATGACGCCGTTGGCTAGAGGTCGCAAGAAGTCCAGGTCGTAGAGGACGGAGATGTAGGGCAGCAGGGAGAACTCGCCCGGAAACAACCCTGGCGGCGGGACGAACAGCTCGCCGGGGCCGACGATCCTGCCAACGGCGTTGGTCTTGAACATCCAGGCAACGGGCAGCAGGCTCACGAACGCGAACAGCATCGCGAACGCGGAGAACACCGCCGGCCTGACCGCCCGCCTCACCAAGCCCGGCCCCGCCCTAAACGGGAGGCAAAGCGCGCCCGGAGGCCGGCGCCACGCATCTCCCTGTAGGGGTCCATCCTCACCGAGCCTCCCCGCAGCCTCTGGCCGAGATCTCCTGGTCCAACTCCAGCCCAGTATCCTACCGCTTTCCGGCGGCGCACATCCGGAAAACGACCGGTTGGAGAGGGGGGATGGGAGATTAGACTTACGCCGAGCCTATCCGAGCGACGAAAGAGAGCCTCCACTTGGAAGAAGGGCCTTCCCCAGAGCACCTGAAAGACCACTGCGGGCGGAAGCCGGGCTCGACGTCGGGCTTTCCCTTCGGCGGGGAGCACAGGGTCTTCAAGGTCTGCGGCAAGATCTTCGCCGTCCTGCACGTCGAGGAGTCGCCGGTGAAGATCACGCTCAAGGCCGACCCCGAGCTCACCGGCCTCCTGCGCGGCCAGTACCCGTCCATCCAACCGGCCCGCTACTTCGACAGACGCTACTGGAGCACCCTCGCCTGCGACGGAACCGTCCCCGATGACGAGGCGATAGAGCTCATCGACACCTCCTACGACATCGTCTTCGAGAGCCTCAAGAGGTCCGACAGGGAAGCTTTACGAGGTGCCCGTTAGCCGGTGAACGAAGGGGATAGGGCCAGCCCCAGCATCACCGGCCGCGGGTCCGCTTCCAACCCGAGGAACCGCTTCGAGAAGATCGAGGTAGAGCCCGACCCGGCCGAGATGGGCGACGAACCCCGTCCCGAGACCGTCTACCTGCGCGACCACTCCCGCTCCATCATCGCCACCAACAACAGCCCGGACATTGGCTTCGATGCCAGCATCAACCCTTACAGGGGATGCTCTCATGGCTGCAGTTATTGCATGGGTGGCGACACGCCGATCCTGATGGCGGACGGGACCACCAGGCGGTTGGAGGATATCGAGGTTGGGGACGAGATATACGGCACACAGAGACGAGGGGTGTACCGGCGCTACGTCAAGTCACGGGTGCTGGACCACTGGCAAACCAGGAAGGCCGCGTACCGGGTGACGCTGGAGGATGGAACCGAGCTGGTCTGCAGCGGGGATCATCGCTTCTTGACAGAGAAGGGCTGGAAGTTTGTCGTGGGCGATGGTCGAGGAGAGGGGTGCAGGCCGCATCTCACCGCGAACAACAAGTTGATGGGCACGGGTTCGTTCTCGCAGGCGCCGCAGGAATCGCTCGAATACAGACGTGGATACCTATGCGGAGTGGTGCGCGGCGACGGGCATCTTGCTTCTTATCGGTATGTGCGGGCGAGCGGGGCCAACGGCGATCAGCACCAGTTTCGTCTGGCCCTCGCCGATGCTGAGGCGCTGGAACGAACGGCATCTTACTTGCTGGACTTCAAGGTGGTTACCCACCGTTTCGTTTTTCAGAGGGCTGTAGCGGGCGGTAGAGAGATGACGGCCATACGGACGCACGCGCAAAAAGCTGTGGAGGTGGTAAAGGATGCCGTAGTCTGGCCGGTCATTCCAACGACGGACTGGCGCAAGGGTTTTCTGGCAGGCATCTTCGACGCCGAAGGCAGCTACGGAAGCAATACGCTGCGCATCCACAACACGGACCCGGAGATAATCGCGCAGATCGTCGAGTCCCTGCAAGCCCTGGACTTCGAGTTCGTCGTAGAGATCGCAAGCAAGGCACGAAGGCGCCCGATGAGCGTGATAAGGGTCCGTGGGGGACTGAGGGAGCACCTCCGGTTCTTCCATCTCATGGACCCGGTTATCACGCGTAAACGTGACATCGAGGGAACCGCGATCAAGTGCAACGCCGATCTGCGCGTGGCGTCCATCGAACCTCTTGGCGTCAGGAAGCTCTTCGATATCACCACGGGCACCGGGGACTTTATCGCCAACGGTGTCGTGAGCCACAACTGCTACGCCCGTCCAACCCACGAGTACCTCGGCCTCTCGGCGGGCCTCGACTTCGAGAGCAAGGTGCTCGTCAAGGAGGACGCGCCGGGGCTGTTGCGCAGGCAGTTGGCCTCGCCCCGGTGGGAGCCGAAGGTGCTCTCGATGAGCGGCGTCACAGATCCCTACCAGCCGGTGGAGCGGAGGCTCGGGATCACGCGCGGCTGCCTCGAAGTCCTCGCCGCGTTCCGGAACCCGGTCGTCGTCGTAACGAAGAACCACCTCGTCACCAGGGATATGGATCTACTCTCCGAGCTTGCCGGCCACGGGGCCTCGGCCGTCGCCGTCTCCCTCACGACCCTGGATGATGACCTCAGGCGCATCATGGAGCCGCGGACTTCG
Source organism: uncultured Rubrobacteraceae bacterium (assembly GCA_902805975.1). Taxonomy (GTDB): domain Bacteria; phylum Actinomycetota; class Rubrobacteria; order Rubrobacterales; family Rubrobacteraceae; genus Rubrobacter_D. Next base: position 24,415 of record CADCUT010000033.1, read on the forward strand.
AGGCCCGTCCGGCGCCTCGCCGCGATCCGGAAGCTGGCGGAGGCCGGCATCCCGGTCGGGGTCATGACGGCGCCCGTGATACCGGGCCTCAACGACCACGAGCTCCCGAACCTCCTCTCGGCCGCAGCCGAAGCCGGCGCGACCTTCGCCGGCTACGTCCCGGTGCGTCTCCCCGGCGCCGTCGCCCCGCTCTTCGAGGACTGGTTGGAACGCCACTTCCCGGACCGCAAGGAGAAGGTCTTGAACCGCATCCGCTCCATGCGCGGCGGGAGGCTCAACGACCCGGAGTTCGGGTCTCGTATGAAAGGCGGGGGCGTTTACGCGGAGCACGTGTCGCGGCTCTTCGGGGTGTCTTGCCGGCGGGCCGGGATCGAACGCGGCCGGTTCCCGAAACTATCTGCGGCCTCGTTTCGTAGAGATGGTGGGGTCCAGCCCGGTCTCTTCGACTAGAGGGAAGCGGGCCCCGGACCGAGTTGTGTGGTGGGCGCGGCCGTGCAAACATGGTCCGCGAAAGGTTTCTTGGCCGTCCGATGGGGTGGGAGGGTTCTTGTGGCGAGGCTTGGCGAGAAGGTGCGGGACGCGGTTGAGGACCTTGGTGGGGACGGCGGGACCGAGCAGTTCAAGATCGACGCCGGGGACTTCCTCTCCGCGCGCGAGCGCGGGGGGACGACCGGCACCCGCATCGAGCAGCAGACCGCAGCACTCTCCGAGGCGGCGGAGATCGTCAACCGGAGCTTCCCGACCGTTGACCCGTCCGGGAGGTTCATAAACGCGATCTCCCCCGTGGTGATCCCGAACCGCCAGTCCCTCTTCTGGCGGTTGATGCCGATAGGGATGCTCGCGGTGTTCGTCTTTCTCGGGGTCGCGGTGACGGTGGCGCTCAGCCAGGTGCAGGGCGTGGGCGCGGCTGGGCTCGCGCTCTTCGGGCCACACCTGTGGCTGATCCTGATCGGGCTCGCCGCCTTTACCTGGTGGCGCCAGAGCGTGGTGATGGTGCCGGACGGGTGCCGGGCGGTCATCACCCGCTTCGGGAAGCTCGAAGAGGTCGTCGGCGCCGGGCGCAAGCTCCTCTTCAACCCGTGGAAGCAGGTCAGCTACATCGTCAACACGACCAGGGAGTACCCCTACAACGCCCCCATCCGCCAGGCGCCGACGTCGAGCCGGGTCAACGCCAGCGTCGATCTGTTCTTGCAGTTCAGGATCGAGGAGCCTGCGGAGTTCATCTTTACCGTCGGCGGCGTCAAGGGCTTTTCGGACAAGCTGGAGAACGCCATAAGCGAGGTTACGCGGGCGCTTATCTACGAGCAGCGCGCCGAGGACATCTACGACCTCGTCGGCGAGAGCACCCAGAAGTTCATAGACTCCCTCAACGAGCAGTTCCTGCCGGCGATCCGGTTCACCAACGCCAACATCACCCACGCCGAGCCCTCGAGCCAGGAGTACAGGATGGACCTCGCCGCCCCGGAGATGGTCCGGGTGGCGAAGGAGGCCTACACCTACGAGTACGAGCTGCGCTTGCGCAAGGAGCAGGACGAGGGTGAGTTGAGGGGGGAGCTGGCGTCCCTGCGGGAGACGCGGTCGGCCATAAGCGCGGAGATCGCGACCTACCAGGCCCAGATCGACACGGCCCGCGAGCGCGAGACGAACCGGGCCAACGCCCGCGCCCGCGAGCGGATGGTCGAGGCCGAGAGCACGGCAAACGCCAACGCCTCCCTGCTCGAAGCCCAGGCTCTGGACATCCGGGCCGTCAGCAGCGCAGCAGCACCCGAGATCCTCGAGTACCGCTTCCAGCAGGACGTGCTGGAGAAGCTCTCCGGGGTGGCGGACAGCCTGCCGCAGGTCGTCCAGATCGGGGCCGGTGGAGCCGGTGGGGGAGAGGCGGTTGACTTCCTTGAGATCTCGCGGCGCATGATAGGTACCGGCGACGAGCCGCTCTTCACGCCCGAGGACATGCAGGCCATTCGTAACCGGATGGAGGAGATTCAGGCCCGCATCCGCGACCGCGCCCGCGAGATAGAGCGCCTCTCGGGCGGCCAGACCGCCCCGCCGGAAGAACCGCCGGAGCACCCGGCTGCCGAGACGGCCACGGAAGATAGGGTCGAGGAGATCCGGCAGTCCGTCACCGATGAGGCCGTCAAGGAGCGCGTCGAGCGCCTCGGCCACGACGACGAAGCGCCCGGCACGAACGGGGAGGAGGCCTGATGGAGCAGGCGGTTGGGGCCACCGCCCGGTCGGTGGCGAACGCGCAGGAGTTCTCCCGGATAAAGGAGGTCGTCTCCGGGTGGTCCGGGGTGCGGCAGTTCTTGCGGGGCGGGGACGGGGGCCAGATCGTGCCCGTCGTCATCCTCAAGGACCGCCGGCGCTACGGCTGGCTCTTCTTGCTGGGCGTGGCGATCTACGTGATGGGCTTCGGCCTGTTCTCCGGCAACGTCGGGGTCGCGGTCCTCGCGGGCCTGGTCGCCCTCGTCTTGCTCGCGCTCGCCCTCCTCTGGCTGTGGCGCGGGGCCATCGTCGAGATAGAGCAGGGGACGACCGGCGTTCTCTCGCGCTACGGCAGGATAGAGGGGACGCTCCCGCCGGGGCGGCACTACCTCTGGCGGCCGTGGGACAAGGTCGAGTTCGTCGTGGATACGGCCACGGAGATCCCGTACCTCGCACCCGTCGCAGTCTGCCCGACCCGCGAGAACGTGCCGCTCAAGGCCATCGAGTTCTTTCTCAAGTTCCGCATCGTCGACCCTTTGGCCTTTGTCCGCACCATAGGCGCCTCCAACTTCGACCTCGTCCTGTCGAGCGCCGTGCAGGACGCGATCCGCCAGCGCAGCCGCCAGGTGAGCACGGAGAAGGCCTACGACCTGCGAGGCTCGGACGTGGGGGACATGCAGGAGTACCTGAACCGCCAGCTCGCAAGCTACGGCGTGCGCATCCTCGGGGCCAACATCCCGGACGTCCAGCTCCCCGACCAGTACCAGACCCACCTCGCCACCCGCGAGCGCGTCGCCAAGGAGCTCGCCGCCTACGAGCGCGAGTGGGAGCTTACCCGCAAACAGCGCATAGACACGCTTCTCATGGAGATAGAGCGATCCAAAAAGGACCGCGACGCACGTCTAATCGAGGTAAAAGAGGCCCGCAACCGCGCCCGCCAGGACGTGGCGAGAATGCTGGAGGAGAAGGAGACCGAGGCCCAGCGCGTCCGTCTTGAGATAGAGACCCGCGGCAGGGCCGCCCTCACGGAGGCCGAGAACGAGGCGACCGCCCTCCGGCATCTCGGCCAGGCGCACCGCGACAACCGGGCCGTCGTGCGCTACGAGCTTGCCCGGCGGCGCATCGAGGTCGGGGAGAGGCTCATGCAGCACGCCCCGCGGCCGGTGCTCGTTCGCGGCGAGGGGGGAGAGCAGTCCGCGCTATCTACCCTGATCCTGGCCCAGCTGCTCCCGCAACTGACCCGCAACGGTGGCGCTTCAAACGGCGCCGGGGACGCCGTCCGCCGGACGGCCCGCGATCTCATCGACGGCGAAGGGTAGCGTCCCGCGGCACGAAAGGAGTGAGGGTGGAATACCCGAAGATGGACCGGGATCTGCACCTGCTCGGGTTGATGTGCCGGCAGGTCGATGAGGCGCGGGGCCTCGGCATCCAGGAGCCGCGGCTGGAGTACCACGAAGACCCGCCGGAGATCCGCGTCCGGGTTGCCGGCGCGGACGCCATCGAGGAGGTGCTCCTGGGCGGCTATTACCACGGGCACGACTTGATCGAAGGAGCCAGCGAGTACCTGAGGCGGCTGCAAGCGAAGGGGTATGTCGAGCTCTTGGCAGGAGGAGACGGCGTGGGCTCCGTGCGGATCACCGCCACGGGCCTTGAGAAGGTCCGACAGCGGCGTTCGTTCGAGGCGAACCTCCCGCGACGGCTGACGATGCCCGAGGTCTCCTTTCGCGGCGGGCCGAAGGTCGGCGTGATGAACCTGTGGCGCGTAGATTGGGAAGGACACGTGATCCGGGTCCGCAACCGTCGCCTTCTGTCGCTGGGCGAACACCCGCCGGAAGCGACCGAGTACCTGGAGATAGACGGGCGCCTCGCGCACCTGGGCTTGCAACCGCCACCAGGGGTCGAGCGGCCCATGCCCGACTACATGAGCCCTCCCCAACCCTGGAGGTCCAAGGATCTTCGCGGCGAACTGATGGCCGCCGATGGCCCGCACGAAGTCCACGCCCACATCGGGCTTACCGCGCCCTTCAGGACGACGGGGTGCCTGATCTCCGTGGACGGCGTGGTTGTCGGCGGTGACGTCGGAAAGAAGTTCGTAACCTAGTCTCCGGGTCGGGGTTTTGTTCCCTGCGGGATCACGCCCGCGGCCGTTGGACGTCCCCGGTGCCGCCGACGCTTTCGTTTCCGGAGTTGGTGGTCAGCAGCGCGCGCGACACCGTCTGGGCGATGATGGAGCGGCGACGGGCGTGCTCGGCCTCGCCGTCGTTCTTACTGGCGGCGTAGGTGACGTTGACGGGGGACCACGTCATCGCGATCGCCGTGATCAGGGGATATACCTCGCAAGGAGCGAGCGCCGGGTCTATACGTCCCTCGCGCTGCGCGTCGGCGATGGCCCGTATCTTGCCGTCGCCGTGATCCTCGACGGACTGGAGCAGGTCCCCCGCCGGCACCCGCTCCAACCTGTACCAGGTCGCCAGGCGCAGTAGCTCCGGGCTCTCGACATAAGAGTCGTAGAGCCGCGCGGCGTAGCCCGGCAGGTCGTCCACGGTGAAGGGCACGGCGTCCAAAATACTCGCGAGCTGGTCGCGGATCACGGCGTCGAGGAGACCGTCCTTGCTGCCGAAGTACGAGTACATCTGCGACTTGTTGACGCCCGCTGAAACCGCGATGCGGTCGACGCGCGCGCCCGCGATCCCACGCTCCGCGAACTCCGCGGCCGCGGCGTCCAGTACCCGGCGTCTGCTCTTCTGACCATCGCGCATGGAGGCATTATAAACCAACCATCATTACAAACAAACTAGTTGGTTGACATGGCGGACAAGGGGGTATATGCTACGCAGACCAACTGGTTAGTTGGTCGTGTAGGAGACAGGTTCAGGAGGTTCTGATGGAGCGCAGGAAGTTGGGTCAGGAGGGGCTGGAGGTTGGGGCCGTCGGGTTCGGTACTATGGGCATGACGTTGGCCTACGGTCCCGCCGCCGACGAGGAGCGGGGCATCGATACGATCCGGCGCGCCTACGAGCTCGGCGTGACGATGTTCGACACCGCCGAGCTCTACGGGATGGGGACGGGTTCGAACGAGAAGCTGCTCGGCCGGGCGGTCGCGGGCTTTCGGGACGAGGTGGTGATCGCCACCAAGTTCGGGTTCGATGCCACCAAGTTTGGGATGGACCTGACAAAGCTTGGGCCCGCCGACAAGCTCGTAGACAGTCGGCCCGAGCGCATCCGCGAGGTCGCCGAGAACAGCCTGCGCTACCTCGGGACCGACTACATCGACGTTTTCTACCAGCACCGTCCCGACCCCGACGTGCCGATAGAGGAGGTCGCGGGCACGGTAGGGGAGCTGATCGACGCCGGAAAGGTCAGGTACTTCGGGCTCTCCGAGGCCGGTCCAGAGACCATCCGTCGTGCCCACGCCGTGCAGCCCGTGTCGGTGTTGCAGACGGAGTACTCGATCTTCGAGCGTGCCGTCGAGGACGCCGTCTTGCCGGCCGTTCGGGAACTCGGCATCGGCTTCGTCCCCTACTCGCCGCTGGGACGCGGCTTCCTGACCTCAGACGTCAAGCCGGCCAGCGAGTATTCCAAAGACGACATGCGCAGCTGGGATGAGCGGTGGCAGCCCGGCAACTACGAGGCGAACATCCGGGCCACCGGGCGGTTGAGGGAGATGGCCGAATCTAAAGGCATCACCGTGACCCAGCTCGCGCTGGCGTGGCTGCTCGCGCAGGGAGACGACATCGTGCCGATCCCCGGCACGCGGAGCCCCGAGCGGTTGGCCGAGAACGTCGCCGCCGCCGACGTGACCCTCGACCCGGCCGACTTGGAGCGTATCCAGGAGATCCTGCCCCACGGCGCCGCGGGCGCCCGTTACCCGGCCGCCATGATGCCCGAGTGGTAGAAAGAGCAATCCCCCCGATGGGACGGACGATCCGAGAGGAGGAACCAGAATGGATGAGGCGGTACGCCGGGCGCTCGCCATCGACAAGTCGTCGCCAGCCAGGGACCGGACGGTCGACATCACCACGATCGGGCGCCGATCCGGGAGGCCGCGGAGGATCGAGATCTGGTTCTACCGGGCAGACGGCAAGGTCTACCTGAGCAGCATGCCCGCGAAGCGCGGCTGGTACGCCAACCTCAAGGCCAACCCGGCCTTCACCTTCCACCTCAAAAACGGGGTCGTCGCCGACCTCCCGGCGACGGCGGTGCCCGTCACCGACGAGGCGGAGCGGCGCCGGGTCTTCGCCCACTTCGTCGATGACCTCAACCAGCCGGGCAACCCGGGCCGTATCGCCCAGCCGACCCACGTGGAGGACTGGGTGGCCGGCAGCCCGCTCATGGAGATCTCTTTCGACGAGTAGGTCGGCCGATGAAGCCCTCTCAAGCTGCGCGGTAAAGAACGACAGCGAAGACGGCCCGCAGCAAACAGCGGCCCCGGATGGGAGAAGCGCATGACCACCGATAAGAAACGCGTCACGACGCCTTTCGGTGCCGAGTCCACCGCAAGGGAGGTGCTAGAGGGGATCGGTCTGTCGGGGAAGCGGGCGGTCGTCACCGGCGCCTCCTCGGGTATAGGCGTAGAGACCGCCAGGGCGCTCGCCGGCGCCGGGGCGGAGGTGACGCTCGCTGTCAGGAACACCGACGCCGGCGGGCGCACCGCCGAAGACATCGCCGAAACGACCGGCAACCCGAGGCTCCACGTCTCGCCGCTGGATCTCGCCGACCAGAGGTCCGTCGCGGCCTTCGTCGCCTCCTGGGAAGGACCGCTGCATATCCTCGTCAACAACGCAGGCATCATGGACGTGCCCGGGCTCACGCGTAGCCCGGAAGGGTGGGAGATGCAGTTCGCCACCAACCACATGGGACACTTCGCCCTTGCGCTGGGTCTCTACGACGCGCTGGCTGCGGCCGGAGCCGAAGGCGGCGCCCGGATCGTCTCGGTCAGCTCCAGCGGGCACGGGGCCTCCCCGGTCGTCTTCGAGGACATCAACTTCGAGCGGCGCGAGTACACCCCGTCGCTCGCATACGGGCAGTCCAAGACCGCCAACGCGCTCTTCGCCGTCGGGGTGACGCGCCGGTGGGCGGAGGGCGGCATCCTCGCCAACTCGCTGATGCCGGGCGGGATCTGGACGAACCTCCAGCGCCACTGGGATGCGGAGGTGCTCGAGGGCATCAAGGAGATGATCGCAGATAGCGACGACCGGTCGATAAACAAGACCCCGCAGCAGGGGGCGGCGACCTCGGTGCTGCTGGCGGCCTCGCCGCTGGTGGAGGGTATCGGCGGGCGGTACTTTGAGGACTGCAACGAGGCGAAGGTCGTGCCGGAGATCGTGGGCGGCGTCCACGGGGTACGCGACTACGCCCTCGACCCCGCGGCGGCCGACCGGCTCTGGGAAGAATCCCTGCGGCTTCTGGGGTAGGTGGCGGCGTCTATCCGGCCACGTGTTCGGGGCGGATACAATGGCGTACAGGCACCGAACTATTCCCTATGAAGGGTGGCCGCATGAACTTTGGGCTCTCCGTCCTCGACGTCTCGCCGGTGAGCGCGGGCTCGAACAGTTCCAGGGCGCTGCGCAATACGTTGGATCTGGCGCGGCTGGTCGACGGGCTCGGCTACAAGAGGTACTGGCTCGCCGAGCACCACAACCTACGTATGATAGCCAGCTCCGCGCCGGAGGTCATGATCGGGCACGTCGCCAGCGTCACCGAGAACGTGAGGGTGGGGGCCGGGGGGATCATGCTCCCCAACCACGCCCCGCTGAAGGTCGTCGAGACCTTCCGGGTCCTAGAGGCCCTCCACCCCGGCCGCATCGACCTCGGCATCGGACGCGCGCCCGGCACCGACCCCGTGACGGCCTCAGCCCTGCGTCGCCCGCAGGCCGCGGCCGGGGCGGACGAGTTTCCCCAGCAGTTCGCAGAGCTCCTGGCCTACGCCGGCGAGGGGTTCCCCGAAGGACACCCGTTCCAGTCCGTCGGGGCGATGCCGGATGATGTGGACCTGCCCCCGATCTGGCTCCTCGGCTCCAGCGGCTACTCCGCCAGGGCGGCCGGGGAGATGGGCCTCGGGTACGCTTTCGCCGCGCACTTCAGCCCCACGGACCCTGCCCCCGCCATGCGCGCCTACAACGAAAGCTTCGAGCCCTCCCCGGCGTTCGAGCGGCCCTCGGCCATCCTCGCCGTCGCCGTCATCTGCGCCGAGACCGACGGGCGGGCGCGGGAGCTAGGCTCGTCCATGGAACTCGCCTGGGTCCGGATGCGGAGCGGAAATCCGGGGCCGCTCCCAAGCCCTGAGGAGGCTATGGGCTACCCCTACACCCCCGCGGAGCGCCGGCTCGCCGAGGCCTACAGATCTATGCAGATAGCGGGAGATCCCGACGGGGTCAGGGCGCGCATCGAGGAGCTCGCCGGGCGCACGGGGGCCGATGAGATCATGGTGACCACCAACGTCTACGGCCACGCCGAACGCCTCCGCTCCTACGAGCTCCTCGCCGAAGCGTTCGAGATCTCACCCGCCGGCACATCAGCGACCCGGCGGACGGGCTAGCCCGAAGGGGCCGGCGCCCGCGGCCTAACCCTTCTTCCCGTTCACCCCGTACTCGAGGCCGTCAACCAACGCCTGCCAGCTAGCCTCGATGATGTTCTCGCCGACGCCGACGGCGCCCCAGACGCGCTTGCCGTCCGTGGAGTCTATAAGGACGCGGGTGGTGGCCGCCGTCGCGCGGTGCTCGTCGAGGATGCGGACCTTGTAGTTGGAGAGGTGGATCTCCGCAAGCTCCGGGTAGTGTGGCCCGATCGCCTCCCGCAACGCCTTGTCCAGCGCGTTGACGGGGCCGTTGCCCTCGGCGGTGGAGATGACCCTCTGGCCTTTTACGAAGAGCTTTATGGTCGCCTCCGTGGTCGTGCGGCCGTCGGCGCGTTTCTCGGATATGATCCTGAACGTCTCTAGCTCGAAGAGGGGCGTGTCCTCGCCTGCGGTGCGCCCGATGAGCAGGGCGAGCGAGGCGTCGGCGGCCTCGTAGTGGTAGCCCTCGTACTCGCGCCGCTTGATGGCGCCGAGTATCTGCGTCGCGTCCCCCGCCTCGATGCCGAGCTCCGCGGCCTTGGCTTTTATGGAGTTCTTCCCCGAGAGCTCCCCGACCGGCGTCCGGCGGACGTTGCCGACGACCTCGGGTGCGATGTGCTCGTAGGTGGCCGGGTCCTTGCTTATGCCGTCCACGTGCAGCCCGCCCTTGTGGGCGAAGGCGCTCCTCCCGACGTAGGGCCTGTGCGTGTCGGGCGTGAGGTTCATGAGCTCTGAGACGTAGTTGGAGACGCCCGTGAGCTTCTTCAACCCCTCGTCTTCGACGACCTTCAGGCCCATCTTCAACTGCAGGTTGGCGATGGTGGTGACGAGGTCGCAGTTGCCGGTCCGCTCCCCGACCCCGTTGACCGTCCCCTGAACGTGGGTCGCCCCGGCCTCGACGGCCGCAAGCGCGTTCGCCACCCCGCACCCGGCGTCGTTGTGGGTGTGGATGCCGACCTCGACATCCGGGAACTCCCGGACCGTCCTGGCCACGATGGCCTTGAGCTCCGTCGGGAGCGTGCCGCCGTTGGTGTCGCAGAGGACGAGCGTCGTGGCGCGGGCCTCGGCCGCGGCCCGCAGGACCGCGAGCGCGTAGTCTGGGTCGTCCCTGAAGCCGTCGAAATAGTGCTCGGCATCGAAGAGCACCTCCTTGCCAGCGTCAACCAGGTACGAGACCGTGTCCTTGACGGACGCTACGTTCTCCTGTGGCGTGGTCCTCAATACCTTCTCGACGTGCAGCTTCCAGCTCTTGGCGACGATGCAGGCGACGGGCGCGTTGAGGGCGGGGAGGAGCGTCACCGCGGGGTCCTCGTCCGCCCGGCCGTTGGGGCGCCGCGCGCGCGTGAAGGCGACGAGCTTCGCGTTTTTAAGCTCCGAGGCGTCGAAACCTTCGAAGAACTCCAGGTCCTTGGGGTTGGAGGCCGGGAAGCCCGCCTCGATGTAGTGGAGGCCCAAAGTGTCCAGCTCTGTGGCTATCCGGATCTTGTCCTCCGTCGTCAAACTCACGCCCTCGCGCTGCGTGCCGTCCCTCAAGGTTGTGTCGAAAAGCTTTATGCTCATGCCACGCCCTCCCCGGCCCCGACCCACCGGCCGACGGCCTCTGCCACCTGCTCCGTCGTCTTGTTGCCGCCGAGGTCGGCGGTCAGATAGTGGGCCTCAAGCGCCACCGAGACGCCCTGCTCGATGGCTTCCGCCACGTCCGGACGTCCTAAAGAGTGGCGGAACATCATCGCCGCGGACAGGATCGCGGCGTACGGGTTGGCCTTGCCTTGACCCGCGATGTCCGGGGCGGAGCCGTGCACGGGCTCGAAGATGCCGGGGGAGCCGGGATCTCCCAGGGAGGCGCTTGGGAGCATCCCCATCGAGCCCGGCAGCATCGCCGCCTCGTCGGAGAGTATGTCCCCGAAAAGGTTCTCGGTGAGCATCACGTCGAAGCGCCCGGGCTCCCTCACGAGGTGCATCGCCGCCGCGTCGACGAGGACGTGGTCGAGCTCGACGTCCGGATAACTCCTTGCGACCTCGGTGACGACCTTCCGCCACAGGCGGCCCGTCGCCATAACGTTCGCCTTGTCCACGCTCGTTACGCGGCGCTTCCTACGCTTGGCGGCGTCGAAGGCGACGCGGGCCACCCGGTCTATCTCCCCCCTGGTGTAGACGGAGAGGTCGCTCGCCCGCTCGTCGCCCTCCTCCTTCTCCCCGAAGTACGCGCCGCCGGTAAGCTCGCGCACGATCAGGACGTCCACCCCTTCTACGATCTCCTTCTTCAGCGGCGACGCGTCGAGCAGCGCCGGAATCGCCGCGACGGGCCGCAGGTTGGCGAACGCCCCGAGGTGCTTGCGGAGCTTCAACAGCCCGGCCTCGGGCCTTACCGGGGCGTCGTCGAAGTCCGGGTGGCCGACCGCCCCGAGCAGGACGGAGTCCGAGGCACGCGCCGCCGCAAGCGTCTCGTCCGAGACGGGGGCTCCCTCGTCCCGGATGGCCACGCCGCCTATCTTGCGTTCTTCGTAGCGGATCTCCACGCCGAAGTGCTCCGCCGCGAGGTCCATCACGGCCCGGGCGGCCCCGATCACCTCCGGGCCTATGCCGTCACCCGGTAGCAGTAATATGTCGAAAGAGTCGCGCATGGTATTCCTCCTAGAACTCCGGCCTCGACCGGAGCCACTCCTGTCCGCCCGGACCCAGCGAGCGGGCCAACAACTCTTCCGCCCGCGCCTCCCCGACGACGTCCCTCTCGTCCCACAGCGCGCGGAAGAGGCGCCCGAGGGAGTCCTCCCCGAACTCCTCCAGCGCCGCGGCACCGAAGAGGAGCAGGAGGTTCTGAAACTTCATCTGCTCCTCCGCGCCCGCCGGACCGGTGAATTCCCGTATCGTAAAGCCGGGGTCGGGGTCCACGCGCCCCAGGTGTTCCTCCAGCGGGAGCCCGACCCTGCGGGCGACAGCCGCCGAGGCCGCCTGCGGCACGAGCTCGCCGAGCCAGACCGGCGTCCTCACGACGGGCCCGTCCAGCAGGAAGGCGTGCGCCAGCTCGTGCCAGACGGCGAGCGGCAGGAGCGAACCCGTCCTGGGGTGGAAGACCGGGGACAGCCTCTCCGGAAGCACCAGCGCGGGGGGCTCCACGGAGCGGGTGAAGTAAGGGAGCCCTGCCGGGTAGGGGTTTTCGCTCTCGCGCGGCGTCTCGTTCCAGTCCTCCTCAGCTACCAGGAGGGCCGAGAGGTCCGGCGCCCCGGTCCCGAGTATGCCGGACATCGCCCCGGAGCCTCGGACCAGGTGCCCCCGCACCTCCCGCGCCTGCTCCGACAGACGCGGGGCGTGGAAGACGGGAACCGGGCCGTCCAGGCAGAGGTAGCCGGGGATCGGGGTGTTTCGTACCGGGTTCGCTACGGCGCTACCGGGGCTTCCCAAGGCGACTTCACCCGCCCGGCGGAGTACACGTTCGCCGCCCGCACGTAGGCCCGGGCCGCCGCCTCAACGACGTCCTGGCTTAGGCCCCGGCCTCCGTACTCGTTGCCCTCGAACTCGACCGAGACCCGCACCTCGCCGAGGGCGTCCTTGCCGCCCGTAACGGCGTCTATGCGAAAGTCCGTCAGGCGGCCCTTGATGTTCGTTGCCGCGTCCACGGCCCGGAAGACGGCGTCCACGGGGCCCTCGCCCTCGGCCTCCGCTTCAAAAGTGCCCTGCTCGGCGTGGCTTATCGTCACGGCGGCCCGGCTCTGGCGGCCGGTCGCGGCGACGACCCTGAAGGAGTCGAGGACGTACTTGCCCTCGAAGGAGCCGACCTCGTCGGCGGCGATGGCCTCGAGGTCGGCGGCCGTGACGGTCTTCTTGTGGTCCGCTATCTCCTTGAAGCGGACGAAGGCGCGCTTGAGGACCTCGCCCTCGACAACGTAGCCGAGCTCCTCGAGGGCGTCCTTGAGGGCGTGGCGGCCGGAGTGCTTGCCGAGAAAGATGTTCGTGCCTTCAAGGCCGATGTCCTCTTTCGTCATGATCTCGAAGGTTCGCCGGTCCTTGAGGACGCCGTCCTGGTGGATGCCAGACTCGTGCAGAAAGGCGTTCCTGCCAACGACGGCCTTGTTCGGCGGCACCTCGTAGCCGGTCATGTTCGAGACCAGGCGCGAGGTGTTGGCGAGCTGCTTGGTCTCGACGCCGACCTCGACGCCGTAGAAGTCGCCGCGGGTGGCGAGCGCCATCACGACCTCCTCGAGGCTCGCGTTGCCGGCCCGCTCGCCGATGCCGTTGACGGCCACCTCGATCTGCCCAGCCCCGACCTCGACGCCCGCCAGCGAGTTCGCCACCGCCATCCCGAGGTCGTCGTGGCAGTGAACAGAGAGGACCCGCTCCCCGAGCTTCGGGACCCTCTCCTGGAGCTCCTTCAGGAAGCGGGCGAACTCGACCGGCGTCGTGTAGCCGACGGTGTCCGCGATGTTGACGACGTCCGCCCCCGCCTCGACAGCCGCCGCGACGACCTCCGAGAGAAAGCCTATGTCCGTCCTCGTCGCGTCCATCGGGGAGAACTCGACGTTAGAGCAAAGGCCCTTGGCGAATTGGACCGCCTCGCCCGCCCTTTTCAGTATTTCCTCGCGGTTGGAGCGCATCTGGTGCTCGATGTGCAGGTCCGAGGTCCCGACGAAGGTGTGGATGCGGGGCCTGTCGGACCACTGGACCGCCTCCCAGGCCCTGCGGATGTCCTCCTCGTGGATGCGGGCGAGGCCGGCGATGCGGGGTCCCTTCACCTCGGCGGCGATGCGAGACACCGACTCGAAGTCGCCCTCGCTGGTAATCGGGAAGCCTGCCTCTATAACATCGACCTTCAGGCGGGCGAGCTGGCGGGCTATCTCCACCTTCTCCTCGACGGAGAGGGAGATGCCCGGGGATTGCTCGCCGTCGCGAAGGGTCGTGTCGAAGATCTCTACTCGACGCATAACTCTGTTCCTCCTACAAAACTACGTTGAAATACTCTGGCGCCTGGGGATTGGTGGCCGGGGGCAGCCGGTTAGAGACCGGGGCTAGTAATTCGCCCGGCGGCCACCCCGGTTAGTCGTAGGATGAGGAGGGAGGAACGCAAGATGTTAGAAGCTCTCCTTCATGTGGGGCGGCAGTATCTCACTGCCGCGCCCCCTCCGCAACTTCGACGGCGACGGTCCAGCCCGCGTACTCGTCCCACCCGCCGCGGGCCGCCTTGAAGTACAGCTCCTGCAAACGCTCCGCGACGGGGCCTATGCTTCCCGTGCCTATCTCGCGGCCGTCCACCGCGACGACGGGTGCTATCTGGAAGCCCGTACCCGAGAGAAAGACCTCGTCTGCGGCGTAGAGCTCGGTGCGGTCAACGTCACGCTCGATGACGGGTATCTCCATCTCCTTCTCCGCGAGCTCCATCACCGCGTCGCGGGTGATGCCCTCCAGGATGTCCGCCGTGACGGGGGGCGTGATGAGCTGCCCCTTGCGGACCAGGAAGATGTTGGCGGCGCTCGCCTCGGAGACGTGGCCGTCCTGGGTTAGGAAGATCGCGTCGTCGTAGCCGGCCCGGTGCGCCTCGTCCACCGCGAGTGCCGTGTTGATGTAGGAGCCCGTCAGCTTGCCGCGGGCCGGGATGGACGTGTCAGGCGTCCGCCGCCACGAGGAGACGCAGCACTTGAGGCCCGTAAGCTCCACGTAGTTGCCCATCGGGACGGTGAAGATGGAGAGTTGGGACTCGCCCAGCAGGTTCACCCCGACCGAGGTCGCGCCCTTGTACGCGAGCGGCCGGATGTAGGTGTCCTCGCGCGGGCCGTTGCGCTTGAGGATCTCCAAAGTAATGTCGCACAGCTCGTCGATGGTGTGCGGCAGGTCGATGCGGAGCATCCGGCAGGATTTCTCGAACCGCTCGTAGTGCTCGCGCAATTTCAGGACCTGAAGGGTGCCGCGCTCATCGCTCCAGTACGCCCGGATGCCCTCGAAGACGCCCGTCCCGTAGTTCAGGGCGTGGGTGGCGGGGGAGAGGCGCACCTCGCCCAGCTTCTGTAGCTCCCCGCCGTGGAAGCACCACTCCGCGTCGTTCGCGGCGAAAGCCTTGCTGCCCATCAGTTCGTACCCCCCGCCCGGCTCGCGGCCGGCTCTTCCGCGCCCTCGGCCGCCAGCGCCCTGAGCTCCTGGCCGACCTTCTCGACCTGCATTTCGGCCTGGCGGCGGCGCATGGCGAGGAAGCTGGAGCCGCCGGCCTGGTTCTCCAGCACCCACTCCTTGGCCCACTTGCCCGTCTGGATGTCCGTGAGGATGCCGCGCATTCTCTCCTTCACGGCGTCGTCCACGATCTTCGGCCCAGCCGTGTAGTCGCCGTACTCGGCGGTGTTTGAGATCGAGTACCGCATCCCGGCCAACCCGCCCTCGTAGATGAGGTCGACGATCAGCTTCAGCTCGTTTACGCACTCGTAGTACGCGAGCTCCGGCTGGTACCCGGCCTCGACGAGCGTCTCGAACCCGGCCGTGAGAAGGGCCGAGAGGCCCCCGCACAGCACGGCCTGCTCCCCGAAGAGGTCCGTCTCGGTCTCCTCGGCGAACGTCGTCTCGATGATGCCGGCCCGCCCGCTCCCGATGCCGCGGGCGTAGGAGAGGACGACGTCCCGCGCCGCGCCGCTCGCGTCGTTCTGGACGGCGAAGAGCGAGGGCATCCCCTTGCCCTCGACGTACAGGCGCCGCAGGACGTGGCCCGGTCCTTTAGGAGCGATAAGGCCGAGGTCTACCTCGGGGGGGACGACGATCTGGTTGAAGTGGATGTTGAAGCCGTGGGCGAAGAGCATCAGGTCGCCCTCTGAGAGGTTGGGCCTGACCTCGGCTTCGAAGACCGCCGGCTGGCGCTCGTCGGGGAGGAGCATCATCACCACGTCGGCGTGCCGCACAGCGTCGGCGATGGTCATGACCGCGAGGCCGTCGCCCTCCGCCTTCGGCCAGCTCTTCGAGCCGTCGTAGAGGCCGACGGTGACGTCGCAGCCGGAGTCTCTCAGGTTGAGGGCGTGGGCGTGGCCCTGGCTGCCGTAGCCCAAGATCGCGACCTTCCTGGTCGTGATCTCGTTTCCTATGTCGCCTTCGCGGTACACGCGGGCCATATCAGTCTCCTATCTCTTCGACAACGGACCGGCCGGAAGATCCATCCCCCGAGGTCCACCGCCACTCTTCGTGCAAGCGCAGGCGTCCATCCGGCAACACCTCGGGCGTCGTGCGGCACTCGCCGGTCATGAGGTCGCCCTCCGCGTTGACGTGCCCGTACCTGGCGTCGAGGTTGCCTTCGCCGTCTGAGGTGGCGATCAGGACCCCGTACCGGACGCCGCCGCCCTCGTAGGTCGCGCTGACGACGTTGCCGTCCTGCCTGTATGCGAACACGGTCCCCGGCCCGACCTCGCCGGTCTCCGAGTTCTCGACCGGACGGAACCGTCGCCCGTCGTAGTCTGCGGAAGACTCGCCCGGGCCTCCAGGCGTGGTCACAGAGAATTGGAGCTCCTCCACGTCCTCCATGTTCTCGAGCAGCACCGCGTAGCGCCGGGCGGACTCCTCGGGACAGTCGAAGCCGAGCTCGATGTTCGTGCCCCCGGCGTTCGCGTCCACCTTTATGTCGGCGACGGGCATGCGCTTGTTCTGAAGGGTCATCATGAAGCGGTTGAGGGCGAGGATGCCGGCGGCCAGGCGGACGCTGACGGTGCTGGACGCCGTGCCCGTAGCCTCAGGCGCCATCTTCCTCGATCATCTCGTTGACGCTCATGCCGGACGGGATCATGGGGTAGACGTTCTTCTCCGGGTCGATGTGGAAGTCCAGGATCACACACCCGTCCCTCTCCTCGGCCCACCGGACCGCCCCCTCGACGTCGTCTCCCTCGCGCACCGTGCGCCCGGCGAGCCCGTAGGCGGCCGTGAGCTGCTCGTAGTCCGGGCCCGTGATAGGCGTCTCGGAGTAGCGGCGGTTGTGAAAGAACTGCTGCCACTGGCGGACCATGCCGAGGTAGCCGTTGTTGAGTACCGCGACCTTTATGTTCAGGCCGAAGTCCCGGATCGTGGCGAGCTCCTGGATGTTCATCTGGAAGCCGCCGTCTCCGGCGACCACCCAGACCGGATCGTCCGGGTAGGCGAACGCGACGCCCATCGCCGCCGGGAGCGAGAAGCCCATGGTGCCTAAGCCCCCGCTCGTGATGTGGCTGTTGTGCTTGGTGAACTCGAAGAACTGGGCGGCCCACATCTGGTGCTGGCCGACGTCGGTGACCAGACGCATGTCGGGGCCTGCGACCTTCTTTATGGCCTCCATCACCTGGATCGGGCCGTACTCGTCGCGCGCCTTCTCCTCGCGCCGCCTCTCGGGCTCCCGGCTCCGGGCGAGATCCTCGCGCCAGGAGGCGCAGCCCTCGCCCTCCGGGATATCCTCGAGGTGGCCGAGCACCGAGCGCATCGCCGCCCTCGCGTCCTCGGCGATGCCGATGGTCGGCTTGACGACCTTGCCGAGCTCGGAGGGGTCGACGTCGACGTGGATGATCTTCGCGTTCGGGGCGAACTTGGCGACGGCGCCCGTGATCCTATCGTCGAAGCGCATCCCGACGGCGAAGAGGAGGTCGGACCGGTCTATGGCCCTGTTCACGCTCGCCTGCCCGTGCATCCCCGGCCACCCGAGGTAGAGCGGGTGGTCGTCTGGGAAAGCGCTTATGCCGAGCAGGGTGGTGACGACCGGGATGCCGGTCCGCTCGGCCAGCAGCCTCAGCTCCTTCTCAGCCCCCGCGAGCGTGACGCCGTGGCCGGCCAGAATCAGGGGCCGCTTGGCGTTCCTGAGGAGCATCGCGGCCCGCTCCAGCGCCGGCGACTCGACGGGGACTTGCGCCTCGCGCAACCGGCGGTACCCGTTGTCGTTGCAGGCGGCGAACTGGACGTCCTTCGGCACGTCCACGAGGACGGGGCCGGGCCTCCCGCTGCGCGCGATCTCGAACGCCCGGCGCATCGTCGGGTACAGCTCGTCCGGGTCCTCTACGAGAAAGGAGTGCTTCGTGAAGGGCAGCGTCATGCCCATCACGTTCGTCTCCTGAAAGGAGTCCTTGCCAAGGGCAGGACGGCCGACCTGCCCCGTTATGGCCACGAGCGGGACGGAGTCCATCTGCGCCGTCGCGAGCCCGGTGACGAGGTTCGTAGCCCCGGGGCCGCTCGTCGCGACCACCACGCCGACGCGGTTCGTCGCGCGGGCGTAGCCGTCGGCGGCGTGGGCGGCGGCCTGCTCGTGGCGGGTCAGGACGTGCTTTAGCGGGTAGTCAGGGAGGGCGTCGTAGAAAGGCATGATCGCGCCGCCCGGGTACCCGAAGAGGTACTCGACCCCCTCGTCCAGCAGGGCCTCGCACATGGCTTCACTGCCCGTGCGCGGCTTGTATTCGACGTTGAAAGCGGTGTTCTCCATGGTTATCCCATCCTCGTTTATCGGTCTTGAAAGAGAAGCCTCTAGGCCGGAGGGCGGGAAATACCGCCGCTAGGCCCTAGGCGAACCGGAGGGCGCCGCCCCGGCCCGCCCCGATAATTAGTCGTAGGGCGGAGGGTACGGCTAGCGAGGGTACTCGCGGGTGGATGGGGGGCGTGAGCAGGCGCAGGATCTTGAGCATCAGGCCCGAGACCTTCTTCTGCGCCGTTTTTGAGACTTCCGTCAAAGATCCTCGCTCACATATCTGCACAAGTGTCGTGAAGGGTTACATAACGGTAGAGGGATGTCAAGAAGGTGCGAGGTCGCCCGCTTCGCGGGCTTTGTAGGCTCGAGGAGCGGGTTGTCGGGCCCCCGCCCCGCCAACCACCCCTAGAACCTCAAACCTAGAACCTAAAAGACCGGGACGGTTGGAGGGGTCTGGCCGCCCCGGCCACGACACAAGGCTAGCCGAAGGCCCGGTGGGGCGGATCGGCCGATAGGATGATTTTCCGTACTCCAGCGGTACGATCCGCGCCGCGGCACCATCTCTACTACTGATACCTGAAACCTGATACTTGATGCCTCTCCGCCCTACGGCTCGACCCGCGCGCCCATGAGGTCCACGTCCAGCGCCCAGGAACGCGCCGTCGTCCCTCGCGCCTCGAAGGTCTTTTTCATGGCGGCGGCGACGGCGGGGGCCAGGTCTCGCGGGGTGAAGGCGAGTACCGTCGGGCCCGAGCCCGAGAGGCATGCGCCGTGGGCGCCCGCCTCCAGCGCGGCTTCTATGACGCCTTCGAGGCCCGGGACGAGGTGGGCGCGGTAGGGCTGGTGGAGGCGGTCCTGCATGGCGACGCGCAGCAGGTCGTACTCTCCCGTGGCCAGCGCCCCGAGAAGGAGGCCGGAGCGTCCGACGTTGAAGACGGCGTCCCGGTGGGGGACGTTCTCGGGCAGGGCGCGTCTCGCCGCGGTGGTCGAGACGGCGAAGTCCGGGACGGCTACGGCTACGGCGAGGTCCTTCGGTTCGAGGCGCACGGCGCTTATGCCGGTGGGGGTTAGGGTGCCTATGACGAGGCCGCCGAGGAGGGCCGGGGCGGCGTTGTCCGGGTGGCCGTCGAGCTCGCAGACGATGTTGAGGAGGTCGGGGGCGGCGATCTGCCCGCCGAAGAGCTCGTTCGCGGCGACCGCCCCGCCCACGAGCGCGGCGGCGCTCCCCCCGAGCCCCCGCGTCGGCGGTATGTCGTTCTCCTGCACGAGCCTGAAGTGCGCGTCCGGCTCCCCGACGACCTCGGCCACGAACCGGGCCGCCCGGTAGGCCGGATGCTCCGGGCCGCGCGGGACGAGCTCATCGCCCGTACCGGAGACCTCTATCTCGGGGTGCTGCGCCCGGTCCATGGCTATCCGCATGCTCAAGGAGAGCGCGAGCCCGACCGCGTCGTAGCCGGGCCCCAGGTTCGCCGAGGTGGCCGGGACGCGGACGGAGATCACGGCCCGCGCCTCTCCATTCGTCCGGCCACGGCCTCGAAGGTCGCCCCCACAGGCTCCGGAAGCTCGACCCTGCTCAGGATGACGTCCGGGTCCTTGAGCCCGTGCCCCGTCAACACGCTGACCACCGTGCCCCCGGGTCCGCGTCCCTCCCCGACGAGCTTCAGGAGCCCCGCGAGTCCGGCCGCGCTCGCCGGCTCGCAGAAGAGGCCCTCCTCCCTGGCGAGCAGCTCCTGGGCCGCGAGTATCTCGTCGTCCGTCACGCTCTCTATGGCGCCGCCGGACTCGCGGGCGGCGGCGAGCGCGCCCTCGCGGCTCGCGGGGGCCCCGATCCTGATGGCGCTCGCCACCGTCTCCGGGCTCTCGAAGTCGTGGCCGGCCACGAGCGGCGAGGCCCCCTCCGCCTGAAAGCCCAGCATCCGGGGCGCGGTGTCCGTGTACCCGGCCTCGCGCCACTCGGAGAAGCCCTTCCAGTAGGAGGTGATGTTGCCCGCGTTGCCGACCGGCAGCGCCATCGCGTCCGGGGGGGCGCCGAGCACCTCGCAGACCTCGAAGGCGCCGGTCTTCTGGCCCTCGATCCGGTCGGGGTTCACGGAGTTGACGAGCGTTACGTCCTCGCGGTCGTTGGCTATCTCCTGCGAGATCCGCAAGGCCGCGTCGAAGTTGCCCTCTATCTGCACGATCTCCGCCCCGTGCGCCAGGACCTGCACCGCCTTGCCCAGGGCTATCTTCCCTGCCGGTACGACCACGAAGCACCGGATGCCGGCTCTCGCCGCGTACGCCGCCGCCGACGCCGCCGTGTTCCCGGTCGAGGCGCAGACGGCAAACCGGCTCCCGGCGGCGACGGCCCGGCTCATGGCGACCGTCATCCCCCTGTCTTTAAAGGACGCCGTAGGGTTCATCCCCTCGAACTTCAGGAACAGCCGGGCACCTATACGTTCGGAGAGCGCAGGCGCCTCGATGAGGGGCGTGTCCCCCTCCCCGATAGTGGTGACCGCCCCCTCGGGTATCGGCGGCAACCACTCCCGGAACCGCCGTATAACGCCCTGCCTGAACACCCGCGTCCCAACGTCCATAAGAGACCAGCCTTTCCTGAGAGAACGCCCCGTACTCTACCGACCAAGTGCCGCGGAGGGTAGTCCGCAGGAGTATCACGCCGTCCCACAGGCTTTCAAGAAGCGTGGCGACGGTATGCCGCGTTTAGTAGGCTTCAGGTATCAGGTGTCAGGCATCAGGAGAACCTGAAACCCGTAGCCTGAGACCTGACACCTACAAAGAGGAGCATCTTGGCAGAGGAGAGACCTACCGTTCTGGTCACCGGCGGCGCCGGGTTTATCGGCGGCAACTTCGTGCTTGGCGCGGCCGGGCGTATGGGGGTGGTGAACCTGGACGCCCTCACCTACGCCGGAAACCCGCGCACGCTCGCCCCCGTGGCCGACGACCCCGACCACGTCTTCGTGCGGGGCAGGATCGGCGACCGGGACCTCGTGGCGCGGCTGCTCGCCGAACACAGGCCCACGGCGGTCGTCAACTTCGCCGCCGAGACGCACGTAGACCGCTCCATAGACGGGCCATCCGTCTTCGTCCAGACCAACGTCGTCGAGACGCAAGGACTCCTCGACGCGGTCCTTGACTACTGGAGGGGCCTTGAGGGGGAGACGCGGGACGCCTTCCGGTTCCTGCACGTCTCCACGGACGAGGTCTACGGGACGCTCGGGCCGACGGGCTCCTTCACGGAGGAGAGCCCCTACAAACCGAACTCGCCGTACTCGGCCTCCAAGGCGGCATCGGACCATTTCGTGCGGGCCTACCACCACACGTACGGGCTGCCGGTGCTCACCACGAACTGCTCCAACAACTACGGGCCCTACCACTTCCCCGAGAAGCTGATACCGCTCATGATCCTGAACGCCTTACGCGGTCGCCCGCTCCCGGTCTACGGCGACGGCCAGCAGGTCCGCGACTGGCTCTACGTCGGGGACCACTGCCGCGCCATCGAGAGGGTGCTCGAGAGGGGCGTGCCGGGCGAGGTGTACAACGTCGGCGGCCACAACGAGCGGACGAACCTCGAGGTCGTAAAGACCATCTGCGCCCTGCTCGACGAGCTCGCGCCGGGCTCACCGCACGCGCCGCACGAGTCGCTCATCACCTTTGTCGAGGACAGGCCCGGGCACGATAGGCGCTACGCCATCGACGCGGGGAAGATCGAACGGGATCTCGGCTGGACGCCCCGGGAGACGTTCGAGTCCGGCATGAGGAAGACCGTGGGCTGGTATCTGGAGAACCGGGAGTGGTGCGAGGGCGTCCTCTCCGGCGGCTACCGCCAGGAGCGGCTGGGCCTCGGTGGTGGGCGGTCTTGAAAGGGATAGTGCTCGCCGGCGGGTCGGGGACGCGGCTGTACCCGCTGACCCACGCGGTCAGCAAGCAGCTCCTGCCCGTCTACGACAAGCCCATGATCTACTACCCGCTATCCACCCTCATGCTCGCGGGCATCCGCGAGATCCTCGTAATCTCCACCCCCCACGACCTCCCCCGTTTCAGGGACCTGCTCGGCGACGGCTCCGGTTGGGGCCTGAGCTTCGAGTACGCCGTCCAGCCCGAGCCCAGAGGCCTCGCTGACGCCTTCGTCGTGGGCAAGGACTTCGTCGGCCGGGACGACGTCTCTCTCGTGCTAGGGGACAACATCTTCTACGGCGAGGGCTTCGTGGACCAGCTGGAGCGGGCGGCGGGCGGCGGGGTCGGCGCCACCGTCTTCGGGTACTACGTAAGAGACCCCGAGCGCTACGGCGTCGTCGAGTTCGATGGTGACGGGAAGGTCCTCTCCATCGAGGAGAAGCCCGCGTCGCCGCGGTCGCACTACGCCGTGACGGGGCTCTACTTCTACGACAACAGGGTGGTCGAGGTGGCGGAGAACCTGGAGCCTTCGGCGCGGGGGGAGATCGAGATAACCGACGTCAACGTGGACTACCTCAAGCGCGACGAGCTCAGGGTGGAGATCATGGGCCGCGGCATGGCGTGGCTGGATGCCGGCACGCACGAGTCCTTGCAGCAGGCCGGCAACTTTATAGAGACCATCGAGCAGCGCCAGGGACTCAAGATCGGCTCCCCCGAGGAGATCTCCTACCGCAAGGGCTACATCGACGCCGGACAACTGGAGGCTCTTGCGGCCCCGATGACGAAGAACGACTATGGCCGGTACCTGCTCGAGCTCCTGAAGGACGGAGGCCCCGTAACGTGAACGTGATAGAGACGGATCTTCCCGGCGTCCTGATCCTGGAGCCAAAGGTCTTCGGCGACGACCGCGGCTTCTTCATGGAGACCTGGAACGGCCGCCGCTACGAGGAGCTCGGCGTCCCGGGTGCGGAGCTTCGCTTCGTTCAGGACAACCTCTCCTTCTCCGCCCACGGCGTCCTGCGCGGCCTCCACTTCCAGAACCCACGGGCCCAGGGCAAGCTCGTCTCCGTCCTTCGGGGCGAGGTCTTCGACGTCGCGGTGGATATCCGCACGGGCTCCCCGACCTTCGGCCGCTGGACGGGCGTGACGCTCTCCGCCGAGAACAAGCGCCAGTTCTGGGTCCCCCCGGACTTTGCCCACGGCTTCGTCGTCACGGGCGAGGACGCGCTTTTCTCGTACAAGTGCACCGAATACTACGCCCCCGAGCACGACGGCTCCCTTCTCTGGAACGACCCGGAGATAGGTATCGAGTGGCCCGTCGAGGCACCGACCCTCTCGAACAAGGACGCCTCGGCCCCGCCCCTGGCCGGGATGCCGGAAGGTTCGCTTCCCCGCTACGAGCAGGCCTAGGAGCAAGGCTAGGACGTGGCCAACCCCTTCGACGCCCTCGCGGGGCACCGCTACATCCGCCTGAGCACCTTTCGTAGGAGCGGCAAGGCTGTTCCTACGCCGGTCTGGTTCGCCCGGGTCGGCGAGAACCTCTACGTCGTTACCGGCCGCAACACCGGCAAGGCCAAGCGCATCCGTAACAACCCCGGCGTGGCGCTCGCCCCGAGCGACTTCAGGGGCCGCCCGAAAGGCCGCGACCTGCGCGCCGTCGCCCGGCTGACGGGGGAGCAGAAGGGCGGCGCCGCCGACCGGGCGCTCGGGAGCAAGTACGGCTGGCAGTACCGCGCCTTCAAGCTCGTGGAGAGGCTGCTCGGCTCCGCGGACGACCTCGTCTTCCTGGAGCTCAGCCCGCCCGCCCAGAGAGGAGACTAGGACCTTGTACGAGGGTTTCGAGACGGAGACGGTCGACGTAGGAGGGGTCGAGATCCTGGCCCGCAAAGCCGGGAGCGGCCCGCCGCTCCTCCTCCTGCACGGCAACCCCCAGACGCACACGATGTGGCACCTCGTGGCGCCCGCGCTGGCAGACGACTTCACGGTGGTGGCTACGGATCTTCGCGGCTACGGCGACTCCTCAAAGCCCGTCTCGGACGAGGAACATACCCCGTACTCCAAACGAACGATGGCCCGGGACCAGATAGGCGTGATGCAACACTTCGGCTTCGAGCGCTTTGCCCTGTGCGGCCACGACCGCGGCGGGAGGGTCGGCTACCGCATGGCCCTCGACCACCCCGGGGTAGTAACGAAGCTCGCCGTGCTCGACATCGTCCCCACCTGGGAGGCTTTCTCGCGGGCGGACATGGCGTTCGGGATGGGCTACTGGCACTGGTTCTTCCTCGCCCAGCCGTTCGACCTGCCAGAGCGCCTGCTCGCCGCCGACCCCAAGAAATCCCTCTTCAGGGGCGGCAGCGAGACCTTCCACCCGGAGGCGATGGAGGAGTACGTGCGCTGCCTGCGCAACCCCGAGACCATCCACGCGATCTGCGAGGACTACCGGGCCGCCGCCACCATAGACTTCCTCCACGACGCCGAAGACCGCGAGGCGGGCCGGCGCATAACCTGCCCCGTGCGCGCCCTCTGGGGCAGCCAGGGCAACCTCGATGGGTGGTACGACGTGCTTGCGGTCTGGCGCGGCTGGGCCGACGACGTGGACGGGCGGGCCATAGACTCCGGCCACTACATCCCGGAAGAGGCGCCGGAGGAGACGCTGGCGGAGGTGCAGGAGTTCTTCGGCGAAGATAGCGGTCGCTGAGCCCACCCCGGAGCCCGGGCGAGTTCCGAAGCCGCTCCCACGACCGGTGTTCGGTTCGCGCGGAAGCGCGCCGGGGAGACGAAGTGTTGGCAGGTTCTCTGCCGGTCCCGTCGTTACGGTGGCTTTCTCGATTCCTGGCTTACCGGCGTTCGCAGGTTTACGGGCGCTTGTAGAGCGAGGACGCCGCTCTTTCGAGCTTCAAGTCGCGCATCGCGCCCCCGATGCCTCATTAGCTGTAGGTTTTGAGTGATCCAGACGGCGTCTTTCGGTAGCCACCAGGTGCCGCGAACGCGGCGGAACATTGCCCGGCCGGATTGGAACCCAGCTCCCTTACGCCCGGGACGACCCCAACCTTATCGTGGTCGCCAGAACGTGGAAGCGACGAGTAAGGAGCGGGATGTCCAGGCAAGGAGCGTTGATAGCCTTCGGGATCCTCACCCGCCAACGGGAGGTCCGGAACGGGGGCCATTGGGGAGGCGATAGGGAAGGGAACCGGCGACCGCGGCGTTCGGACGAGGCTCGTGAGATCTCCAGGGCAGGACGGCTGCTGCGGACGGTTCTTCTCAGGTTTTCTCCAGGCCGCGTTCCGCCACCGAGGTGGCGAGCTTGGCGAGGGCCCTGGCGGTGAGACCGGCGAGGACCGCGGCGCTGTAGAGGTTCAGGGGGCCGTGGGGGCCGTGCTTGCGGTGGTAAAGGAAGGCGCTTTTGTGGAGCAGCCAGATGGCGCGCGGCTTGCTGCGGCTGCTGCCGCCGGTCTGGTGGAGCACCTCGACCTCCGGCAGGTAGAAGACCGACCAGCCCGCCTCGCGGGCGCGGCGGC
>CADCUT010000034.1 GCA_902805975.1 uncultured Rubrobacteraceae bacterium
CAGGAGGATGAGCAAGGACCGCGAGAGGCCGTGCGCCAGCGCGCAAGCGTTCGTGTACGCGGCGATGATCCGGCTGATGGCGAGGAGGTTGGCACCCGCCTGAGAACCTCCAAACGGTTTCTCCACGTGCTTCGGTGAATAGTCATTACGAAACGCGCCAACCCACGACTTCCGGTGCACTTCTTACCTCGAAGCTGATCCCCGGCGGGTCCACGTAGGTCACGCCCCGCAGGTGCTCTACCCGTAACCGCTTCAGCTCGTAGAGACCCGGGTGGGCCGCTCGGCCCTGCAGTGCGGTCTGCGTGGGCTTCTGCAAGAAGCACTCTGAAACCCCGGCCGGCACATCGTTCAACTCCGTGACGTCACCGCGTTCGTTTTCGAAGGTGGCAACGACGAAGCGCACCCCCTGCGCGAGCGGCAGGTCGACCTCCAGGCACACCTCGACAGTTTGTCCCACCGCGTAAGCCATACTCCGCACATTCTACGCCTCGGGGAACATCGGCGCCTCGTGCGGACTTTGGATAACCCTCCACAGCCGAAGTTCGGAGAACGAGCCTTCCACGCACTCCGGTGAATAGGAGGCTAAATATAAGAACCGTTGTCGGGGGTAGCGTTGCCCTTGCAAACATTGTTACAATAGACGCAGTTGCTCCGGTAGGGCGCATGGGGAAGGAGGAAAGGATGCACGCGGTCATACGGATTTACCAGGTGGACCCCGGTTCGATAGACGAGTTCAAGCAGCTGGTGAACGAGACCTTCCTGCCCATCATCAAAGAGGCACCGGGTTTCCAGGCCTATTACTCGCTGGACACCGGTGACGGCAGGATCGCCTCGGTGAGCGTCTTCGACGATCGGGCCGGCGCGGAAGCGTCCACCAAGATGGCCGCGGACAACATAAGAAAAAACATGGCTTCGGTGGCGCCGATCCCCCCAGAGGTCCTGGAGGGAGAAGTTTTCGCAACCGAAGCGGCCTCGGTGGGACCGCTGGGAGGGGTCACGGACACGGTGGGCGGGGCCACGGGCAACCTTTTGGGAGGGGGAGAGAAGAAGAGCTAGCAAAGAGCTGGTACCCACCATCGACGCAAGGCTGGGTGGCATCATGTGCCTGTCGAAGGAGACACAATCGAGGGTAGCCATGTCGCCTTCGGAGCTGCATGCCTAGCGCGCAACAAAGCCGCAGGGAGGCCGACGCGGAGGGGCGGGCCACCGACTTCGACGCGGTTGTCGTCGGGGCCGGGTTCTCGGGGTTGTACATGCTCCACAGGCTGCGTAACGAGATGGGCCTCTCGGCGCGGGTCTACGAGAGCGGCGACGGCGTGGGCGGCACGTGGTACTGGAACCGCTATCCGGGTGCGCGCAGCGATTCGGACAGCTACGTATACTCCTACTCGTTCTCCAAAGAGCTCCGCCAGGAGTGGGAATGGAGCGAGCGCTATCCCGAGCGGAGCGAGATCCAGGCCTATCTCGAGCACGTCACCGACCGGTTGGACCTGCGCCGAGACATCCTGTTCTCCACCCGGGTGATCGACGCCAGCTTCGACGAGAAGGAGGAGGTCTGGGAGGTCCGTACGGACTCGGGCGACGTCGTCACGGCACAGTTCTTCATCTCCGCCGCCGGGGCGCTCTCGGTGGCGAGCTTGCCCGACATCCCAGGACGCGACACCTTCGCGGGGAAGAGCTACCACACCGGGCACTGGCCGCACGAGGGTGTGGACTTTACCGACAAGCGGGTCGGTGTCATTGGCACCGGAGCCACGGCGATCCAGGCCATCCCGCTGATCGCCGAGCAGGCCGAACATCTGACCGTGTTCCAGAGGACCCCCAACTACGCGATCCCGTCACGCAACGGCCTGGTGGACCCCGAGCAGGAGGCGGAGCGCAGGGCCGACTACGAGGGCGTCCGGGAGCGGACCCGCAACTCCTTCGCTGGTTTCGAGCTCTGGGCCATCGACCGCAGCGCCCTCGAGGACTCCCCCGAGGAGCGCGAGCGCGAGTACCGGGCCCGGTGGGACCGGGGCGGGTTCGGCCTGTGGCTGGGCAACTACAAAGACATCTTCGTCACCAGGGAAGCCAACGACACCGTCTCCGAGTGGCTGCGCGAGAAGATCGCCGAGCGGGTGGACGACCCCGTGACCGCTGAGAAGCTCACGCCCCGCGACCACGCGTTCGGCACGAAGCGGGTACCCCTAGAATCGAACTACTACGAGGCGTTCAACCGCGACAACGTCGAGCTCGTGGACGTCCGCGCTGCGCCGATCCGGGAGATCACCCCGATCGGGCTGCGCACGCAGGAAGCCGAGTACGAGTTCGACGTGCTGATCTTCGCGACCGGGTTCGACGCCATGACCGGCCCGCTGAACAGGATCAACATCCGCGGGCGGGGTGGGCAGCTACTGCGCGAGAAGTGGGCGGAGGGGCCGCGCACCTACCTCGGGCTGACCAGCGCCGGCTTCCCGAACCTGTTCTTCATCACCGGTCCGGGCAGCCCGTCGGTGCTCTCCAACATGCCGGTCTCGATCGAGCAGCACGTGGAGTTCGTCTCGAAGATCATCGGCGAGGTGCGCGAGCGCGGCACCGAGCTCGTTGAGCCGACGGCTCAGGCCGAGCAGGAGTGGACCGACCACGTGCAGAAGGTGGCCCGCTCGACGCTGTTCCCCGAGACCGCCACCTGGTACATGGGGGCGAACATCCCAGGCAAGCCGCGAGTCTTCCTGCCCTACCTAG
>CADCUT010000035.1 GCA_902805975.1 uncultured Rubrobacteraceae bacterium
TATCCAACACCCGGAGCCGGGGACAAGAGGAGCAAGACCGGCGGGGCTGTTAGGCTACGCCCGAATCTGCGGGGGGCTGCGTGAGCGTGACCGCGGTCCCCCGCAGATTCTCTCTGGCCGGGTTGGACGTCTTCCCATAGCCAAGCACCGGGGTTCTGCGAACTTCGGCATGCGTCGGGTAACTTGACCAGGGTTCTCGATTGTTGCTACTATCGTTCCTAGAGAAGGATAACCAGGCTCCGAAGTAGAGGCCTTGACGCTCGTCTTCATCATTTGGGCGCTTAGAGACGAGCAGAGCCAGTAGCGCAACCGGCTACCTCCTGACACGCAAGCGAGCCGGGTTGTGCCTGGGGAAGGCAGAACGACAGGAGGGAACCAGAGGCGAACCGTCAAGAAGGAAGCATGCCCAAGGAAGTGGAAGCAAGAAAGGGAGGTAGCGCAGATGAGACGCATCGTTCTGCTCCTAACGGCGGGAGTTGTTGCGGCGGCGATGGTGGTGCTGGGCGGGGGATCGGCGCTCGCCGCTTCGGCAATGCAGTGCACCAAGAACCTTGACGGTCCGGGCACGCTGACGTGCGTGACGACGACCGTCACCGAGGAGACCAAGTTCGTCGAGAGAACGGTGACCGAGTTCGCGGAGCGGACCGTCACGCAGGACGTGGTCACCACGGCAACCGAGTTTGTGGAGAGGCCCACGACGGGGCCATGCCAGGTGGGCAACTCTGATAGGGTGGGCACCGCCGAAGGGATCGCAACCGACGAGGTCCTGGTCACCACCACCAAGACGTTCGAGGTGGTCCTGCGCGACGAGTTCTTGGTCACCCTCGAGGACGAGATCCTGGTCACCACCACCACGGTCACCAAGGAGGTTTTCCGGGGCGGAGAGGCCGACCCCAAAAAGCTTCTGAGCACGGTGACCGGCCAACCCCAGGTGAAAGAAGCGCTGCAGAACACCGAGGAGGTCGGCAGGAAGCTGGTCGATACTACGGAGGTTAGCAGGGAGCTGATAAGCACGGACGTACAGAGGCAAGTGGTGGGCACCACGTTCACCGCCACCGGAAAGTGCAAGAACGTTTCGGGCCCGCAGCCGCAAACCAGGGGCTGAACAACGGACGTTAGGTCAATGACAGGGCCGGGGCGCTATGCTCCGGCCCCTCTCGTGACCTTATTCACCGTACGTCTTAGAAGGATCATGCTCCGAAGTCCGTATCCAGAATCTCGCATGGCTCCGGCCTGATGGAGTGACTGAGGCTCGTTTCCGACGTCGGGAGCCACGGAAGACGCCACAAGATCTTGTGCCCGCGGATAGGTATGCGCGAATGTGGATGGAAGGAGTCCACTCGGTCCGCCAGGTGGGACCCGCCTGCGTTGACGCAATCCGGCCGACGCCGAGCTCGCAGAGGGTGCGGCGAAGACGGAGGAGAGTTGTCACGGTCATTGCGAGGACGCCTCGTACCCGGCGGCCTCCGCGTCTCCTGCGGTAGCAAAGCACTCCTCGGGGTTGGTGACGTCGTAGTAGGACCCTTCCGGTACGTGGTAGAGGCCTGACTGGTTGCCCTTGATGGGGGCGCTTGCCGGGCAATTGTCCTCGGAGATGGGGGGCACGCCGGTCAGCAATCGAACACAGTACCGCGCGTGGTGTGCAAAACCATACACCCAAAAACGGGCGTTTCTGCACAGGTGCCGAGCCTAACCGTCCGGTAGGATATCGGTAGAAACAAAAGGTGCAATGGCCGGAGGGCGCCGCTAACGCCCCCGGCCGCGTCCACAGAACTGGGAGGCCCCATGAACACGAACATTCTACCCGCCCTTCGGATTTCGGGCGCACTTGCGGCGTTCTTCGCCTTGCTCCTCGCCGCCGGCGCAGCCTACGCGGCGACCTACGACGGGACGCGCGGGGACGACACGTTCGTCGGAACCCCCAAGGGCGACCGGGCCGTGATGAGGGCCGGCGACGACACCGCCAACGGGAAAGGCAGGGCCGACTTCCTGTTCGGCAATGACGGCGTGGATCGGCTCTACGGCGAGGACGGGTCCGACCTCCTAAACGGCGGCGACGGCGACGACATGATAGTGGGCGGCGAGGGCGAGGACGAGCTGATCGGCTCGCGCGGGGACGACACCATCTACACCGGCACGGAAGCCGGGGGCGACAAGGTATCCGACGAGATCCAGTGCGGCGACGGCTACGACGTCGTGTTCCTCTCTGGAGGGGACCACGCCTCCCACAACCTACAGGCCGGCAAGTGCGAGGAGATAAACAACTACTAGGGCGAGCCCCGCAGGTGGGGACCACTACGAAACCGGGTTCCTTCGGGGGCCCGGCCTCTTCTGCGGCCGGTTTCACCCGTTTGGGGGGTGCGCGGCTGGTCGTCCGCCCGTAGGGTGTCCTCCCGTAGGGTGTCCTCGGTCGGGTCCCCTCCGCATCTCTCTGGGGCCCGGCCCGTGCGGCAAAAACTGGGGGGCCCATAGGACGAGGAGCCCCCCGATCCCCCTCCGTGCCCGCTATCAAAGCACAGGCCCCTCGCGTTCGGAATGGTCTATTCAACCTAGGTAAAAGATCCTCCAATTGCGGTATGCGGGTGGGGCGCCTCGGTACTACAATACCCTTAGTCGGGCGCCTCGATTACCCCCCCTCCTAAGGCGCCCGACCTTCTT
>CADCUT010000036.1 GCA_902805975.1 uncultured Rubrobacteraceae bacterium
TGGGCTCGCCGTACACGTCGGCCTGGAGTTGGCGCCACAGGGCGCTCCTGGCGCCGCCGCCCGTCGCCCGCACCTCTTCGACGGGGACGCCGAGGCCGCGCATGATCTCCAACCCCTCCCGCAACGAGAAGGCCACGCCCTCCATCACGGCCCGCGTCATGTGCGGGACGCCGTGGCGCGCCGTGAGGCCGAAGAAGGTTCCCCTCGCCCCCGAATCCAGGTGCGGCGTCCGCTCCCCCGATAGGTAGGGCAAGAAGACCAGCCCCTCCGAGCCGGGCGGCACCTCAGATGCCGCCCCCACCATCTCGTCGAAGGTTCCGCCGGCGGTGTCGCGCCACCAGGAGAGAGACCCGCCAGCCGAGAGCGTAACGGCCATGAGGTGGTAGGCCCCGGGCACGGCGTGGCAGAAGGCGTGCAGCCTCCCCGAGGGGTCGGGGTTGAACCCTTTCGTGGGGGCGAAGAGGACGCCGCTGGTGCCGACGGAGGAGCTCACGAGGCCGGGGGCCACGATGCCGGTCCCGACCGCCGCCGCCGCGTTGTCCCCGCCCCCGGCGGCGACCGGGATGCCGGGCGGCAGGCCCAGCTCCTCCGCCGCCTCCCGGCGCAGGTTCCCCGTGCTCTGCGGGCCCTCGTAGACCTCCGGCATCCAATCCGGGGGAATTTCGAGGGCGGACAGGATCTCCCCCGACCACCCGCGGTTCTCCACGTCGAGAAAGAGCGTCCCGGAGGCGTCAGAGACGTCGGTGGCGTACTCGCCGGTAAGCTGCAGCCTCACGTAGTCCTTCGGCAGCAGGACGCGGGCTAGGCGGGCAAAGTTCTCAGGCTCCTCCTCGCGCAGCCAGAGGACCTTCGGGGCCTGGAAGCCCGTGAGGGCGGGGTTTCCGGCGATCCCGATCAGGCGCTCCGCCCCGACCCTCTCCGTGATCTCCTCGCACTGCCTGCCGGTCCGCTGGTCGTTCCACAGCAGGGCCGGGCGGATTACGTCATCCGAGGAATCCAGGAATACCGACCCGTGCATCTGCCCGGTGAGCCCGATACCTCCGACCTCCCCCCCGACCTCGGAGGCCACCCGCCCGAGCGCCGCCCTCGCCCCCTCCCACCAGTCCGCCGGGTCCTGCTCCGTCCACCCCGGGCGGGGGCTGTGGAGCGGGTACTCCGAGGAGGCCTCGGCGACGACGTTCCCCGCCTCGTCCACCGCGACGGCCCTGGCGCCGCCCGTTCCGACGTCGAGGCCGACGTTGACGCTCACGTCGCCGTCCGCCCCCCGCGCGCCTCCCTGGCTTCGCCCCGGCGCCGCACGACCTCGGCCTCGTATCCCTCGTCCATTCCGAGGGCCCTGTAGACCGCCCGCTGCCCGGCGAGGGCGTCGGCGTTGGCCCTGGCCTCGTGCAAGGCGCCGCGGTCTATCCCCTTCGCGAGGTCCCAGATAAACTCCCACTGCAGGATGGCGCGCCTGACGGCCGCGACCTGGTCCTCGGTGTACGGGTAGAGGTCGAAGCCGACGATCTCGCCGTCCTGGCCGTAGCCGACGTCCTGGAGGGTCTGGGCGAGCTCGAGGGTCTGCATAAAGAAGTTCGTGCCCACCACGTTGTCGTCGTCGAAGGTTCCCCAGCCGTCGTTGCCGTGCTGGTGGCCGAGCTTGCGCTCGCCCGCGAGGAGGTCGGCGTACTCGGCCAGGTTCTCCCCGTTCATGATGAGGTGCTGCCAGTCCATGTTGACGAGCAGGTTGGTCGTGTCCACCCCGAGCGCGTTGACCTTCTGGATCGTGAAGAGCGTCATCCCGATGTTTTGCATCAGGATCTTCATGGCCGGCTCGCTGTTCTTGTGCTCCAGAAAGACCTTCACGTCCCTCTCGTTGGCGTGGTCGACCACCTCGGCGACCCCCTCTACGAAGCGGCGCCAGGCCTCCGCGTACGGCCTCTGGAACGTGTAGTTGTACCCCTCGGCGCCGGGCCAGATGATGAAGTTGGCCCCGATCTCGCCGCACAAGTCCACCCCGCGCTTGAGCGTGTCTATGCCCCGGCGGCGGACACCGTCGTCCGGGTTGACGAAGGCGCCCTTGCCGTACGTGGGGTCGGGGTGGAGCCCCGCGGCGACCACCGGCAGGTCCATCCCGTGCTCCTTCAGGATGCCCCGGATCTCCGCGAGGTTCTCCTCGTTTACCTCGCCGGGGTAATGGTACTCGAGGCCGTCCAGGATGTCGGAGAGGCCCTCGCACACCCTGGCCGTCTTGTCCGCCATCGGCTCGTTTGCGACCTCGTGGTGGTAGCCGGGCGGCACGAAGCGCGTGACGGCCGGCCCGAACGCCCAGACGCCGACGGAGTTCTTGATCATTGCCCTCCTCCTCTGTCTCCTTACGCGGGCACCTTGCCCAGGACAATGATAGTTATCGTGGCGGTCTCGTGTCGTGGCGGACATCGCCCGCATCGCCCCGGGAGCGGTAGTTCAGCGCGACGCGTCCGGTGCGTCGCCGGCCGTTCCCGCCAGTATGCGCCCGTATGCCCCGGGGTCGGTGGCGCCCTCGCAGTTGAAGACGAGCACCCGCGCCTCCTCCGTCAGGCCGAGCTCGGCCCGGTACCCTTCCCGGGCCAGGGCGAGAAGCCCGGCAAGACCCGCCGCGCCGGTCTCGCCGGAGACGATCCCGGCTCCGGCCAGCATCCGCATGGCCTCGCGGGCCCACCGGTCTTCGATCTCTACGAACACATCCACGCCCTTCGAGACCACGGGCCACGCTACGACCGAGGGGGAGCCGCAGTTGAGGCCTGCCATGATCGAGTCGTGGGGACCGGGCAGATGGACTATGCTCCCGGCCTCCGCCGAGGCGAGCGCGCAGGCGGCCCGGGCCGGCTCCACGCCCAGGATCTTCGGGCGGGGGGAGACGCCCGGGGAGCGGAAGTGGCGCGTGACGGCGGCGGCGAATGCCCCGACCCCGATCTGGACGGCGACGAGCGTGGGCCCCCCTTCTCCGCGCCGCCCGAGCTCGTCTTCCACCTCCCACAGGATCGTCGAGTACCCTTCTATGACCCAGCGCGGCACGTCCTCGTAGCCGGGCCAGGAGGTATCCGAGATGACCAGGCATCGCCCGTCCGCCTCCTCCTCGGCGGAGCGGGCGACGGCCTCGTCGTAGGTCCCCCGGACCACCACCAACTCCGCGCCCTCCGACCGGATCGCCTCGATGCGCGCCGGCACCATGTCGGCTGGGACGAAGATGCGGGCCTTTAGGCCCAGCAGCTTCGCCATCCTGGCCACGGCGCGCCCGTGGTTGCCGTCCGTGGCCGCCGCGAGCGTCAGCGGGAGGAGCGGCGAGAGCTGCTCCTTCAACCCGTCGAGGTCGTTCCACGCCCCGATGATGCCCCCGGAGTGCGCTTCGAGCGCCTTGTAGACGGCCCAGGAGGCGCCCAGGATCTTGAACGCCGGCAACCCCAGCCGCCACGACTCATCCTTGACCCACACCTTGCCAACGCCTAAAAAGCCGGCCAGGGTAGGCGCGTCTACGAGGGGGGTGACGGCGTACTCCGGCAGGCGGCGGTGAAAATCCAGTGGGGTCCGGCCCGCGGGCTCGAGGTCCTGTTGCGCGGTTGCGAGCGGGTTCGGCAGCGCGCGTATCAGGCTCATCCGGCCCTCCCTCGGATCTCGACGGTCCGCGCGTCCTTCCGAATCCCGAAGGCGCGGACGTCCTCCCAATGCCCCGGGAGGGCAGTATATATGGCGCGGGACGGCAGCGGGGCCGGGGCGGATCGGTGTCCGGGGGCACGAACCTCGCGGGTTCGGTGTTATGAGGCGCTTCGTTGGTGTAGCATAGCGCGAAACGTTTCTGGGCTGCTTCGCCTTCTTCGGGCCTTCGACCCGGGCGTAGCCCGTAGCGTTCTCGCCGCGACGCTCTGTCGCATCCCCATTACCTAGTTAGAAAACGATCGCCGCTTCGCCCCCGCGAGCTTACGTTTCGCGCAGGCGCAACAGGAACGTCTACACGCAGGGGTTTAGAAAAGAAGGTCTGGAGGGATCTTTCGCCGATACGTCGGCGGGTCCCGTGACGGGATTCCGAGAGGGAGGTTTGCGGTGCAGCAGAGCGTCGAGGGCGAGAGGTCACAGGTAGGGGTCGTATTCTGGGTCTCGGCCGCTGTGGCCCTGGCATTTATCCTTTGGGGCGCCATCGCGCCGGCGAGCTTCGGCGCCGTTACGCAGGGAATCTTCGACTGGGTGGTCTCGAACCTGGGCTGGTTCTACCTTTTGGCCGGGAACTTCTTTCTCGTCTTTGTCGTCCTCCTGGCCCTGAGCCGCTACGGTAAACTCAGGATCGGCAAGGAGGGCGAGAGGCCCGAGTTCAGCACGTTCGCGTGGTTCGCGATGCTCTTCCAGGCGGGGATGGGTCCCGCCCTCCTCTTCTGGGGCGTGGCCGAGCCCCTCTCCCACTACAACGCCCCGCCCTTCGGCCTGGCCCAGCCCGGCACGACGGAGGCCGCCCAGGTCGCGATGCAGTACTCCTACTTCCACTGGACGCTGCACCCGTGGGCCATGTACGCCGTCGTCGGGCTCGCGGTGGGGTACTTCAGCTTCCGCAACGACGAACCAGGCCTCATCAGCCCCGTCTTCAGGCCCCTGCTCGGAGACAGGGTGGATGGACCTCTAGGCAAGACCATAGATGTTATGTCGGTGCTGGCCGTCCTTTTCGGGGTTGCCGTCTCGTTGGGTTCAGCCGGGCTGCAGCTCACCGCCGGCCTCGGCCAGACCTTCGGCACCCCGACCGGTGTGGCCGTGCAGCTCCTCGTCATCGGGCTCACCACCATAGCGTTCATGATCTCGGCCTCAACGGCCATCGAGAAGGGGATCAACTGGCTCAGCCAGATCAGCATGTACGTGGCCGCCGTCCTGCTCATCTTCTTCCTGGTGATGGGGCCCACGGCCCTGCAGCTCGGGGCGCTCACGCAGGGGGTGGGCGACTACTTCGGCGGGCTCGTCCCCATGAGCCTGACGATACAGTCCTTTGATCAGGACAACGCCTGGCTCGGGAGCTGGACCGTCTTCTACTGGTCGTGGTGGATCGCCTGGTGCCCCTACGTCGGGCTGTTCATCGCGAGGATCTCCCGCGGGCGCACCATCCGCCAGTTCGTGATCGGCACCGTACTCGGCCCGAGCGTGGTCACCTTCGTCTGGATAGCCGTCTTCGGCGGGTCGGCCCTCAACCTCGCCCAGACCCAAGGCGGAGGGATAGCCGAGAGGGTCACCGCCGACCCCGCCGCCGGCATGTTCATCTTCCTCAACCAGTTCCCGCTGGCCCTGCCCATGTCGATCCTTACGCTCGCGGTGCTCTGGATCTTCTTCGTGGCCGGCGCCGACGCCGGCACCGTGGTCCTCGGCAGCATGTCCACCGGCGGCCCCAAGGAGCCGAAGCGCTGGATCAAGCTCGCCTGGGGCGTCGCGATGGCGGCTATAGCGGGCATCCTGC
Source organism: uncultured Rubrobacteraceae bacterium (assembly GCA_902805975.1). Classification (GTDB taxonomy): domain Bacteria; phylum Actinomycetota; class Rubrobacteria; order Rubrobacterales; family Rubrobacteraceae; genus Rubrobacter_D. The sequence goes on from CADCUT010000036.1 coordinate 5,447, forward strand.
TCGTGGCCGGTGGCCTGGGCGCGCTTCAGTCGGCCTCTGTGCTGTTCGGGGTGCCGTTCGCGTTCATCATGGTCGCCATGTGTGTCTCCATCTACTTGCACCTGCGCGCCGAGGCCCGCGAGACGGCCGGGGAGGGCCGCGGGGACTCCGATCTTACGATCCACCGCCGCACGGGCGCTCCCCCCGCCGGCAGCCAGGCTTTCACGGCACAGAGGCCGCCGGTAGACGGCCGGCTCTCCAACCCCGGCGACGCTCGACGGGAGGAGCGTTGATCCCGCGCCGCGCCGCCCGCCCGCTCGCCGGCCTCGCCGGCCTCGCGGCCCTCGCTTTCGCGGCGGCGTTCGCCGCGGGCTGCGGGGGCGGGGCAGCGGGTGACGGGGACAGGATCGCCGGCGACCAGTTCCGCCTCAGCGGCACCCAGCGGGACGCCCAGTTCGCCGTAGGCTCGGAGGGCTTCACGGAGCAGGAAGTACTCGGCCAGATCGCCATAGAGGTGCTCTCGGCCGCCGACGCAACGGTCATAGACAGGACGGGCATGGGCGGCAACGAGGAGGTCCGCCAGGCGCTGGAAGAGGACGAGATCGACCTCTACTGGGAGTACACGGCGACCGGCTGGCTCGTCCACCTCTCTGAGACCCGCTCTATCCCCGACCCGCAAGAGCAGTACGAGGCCGTAAGGGAGCAGGACCTACGGGAGAACGACATCGAGTGGCTGGAACCCGCCCCCGGCAACGACACCTACGCCATAGCCGCGAGCGAGCAGACCCGGCAGGACCTCGGCGTCGAGAACGTCTCGGACCTCGCCCGCCTGGCCGAGGAGCGCCCCGAAGAGGCGACCCTCTGCTTCAACAACGACGACGACTTCCGGTCCCGCTTCGACGGCCTGCCGGGCATGGAGCGGGCCTACGGCTTCCAGTTCCCCGAGCAGAACCTTATCGAGGTCTCCGCGGAGGCCGTCTACGGGGCCGTGGACGAGGCCGAGATCTGCAACTTCGGCGTCGCCTTCACCACCAGCGGCTTTATCGAAGACCTAGACCTCCAGCTCCTGGAAGACGACAGAGACTTCTTCGCCGTCTACAACCCGTCCCTCAACATAAGAAAATCCACCCTCGACCAGTACCCCCAGCTGGAGAAGGTCTTCACCCCCATCTCCAGGGAACTCGACACCCAGACGTTGCGCGAGCTCAACTACGCCGTGGACGTCAAAAGCGAATCGCCGGAGACGGTCGCGAAGCGCTGGCTCCAGAACAACGGTTTCATCGAGTAGCGGGCTCCGGCCTGCTTCGCAGATCCCGGTTTAAGGTCTTTGCCCCGAAGAGCCCGACCGGGCCGCGCAGCGTAGAGTAGAGGGACAAGCGGAGCCCGGCAGAGAGCAGCGGGCGGGCGCTAGCCCGCCCTGTTGCGGACCTGGATGCGGCGGGGCTCCGGGGCGGCGGCGCCGTTCTTTACGGTGATCTCCACGAGGCCGTTGTCGAAATCGGCGGTAATATCCTCGTCGTCAACGCCGGCGGGGAGGGTCATGCTGCGGCGGAAGACGCCGTAGAAGCGCTCGTGGACGTAGAAGCTCACGTCGTCAACGTCCTTGCTGCGTTCCCCGGAGACGGTGAGGGTGTTCTCGTGGAGTGAGACGTCGATGTTCTCCGGGGCCACGCCCGAGAGCTCCAGCCGGATCAGGAGGTCCTGCCCCCGCGCGAACACGTCGGCGGTCGGTACCCAGGCGTTGGCGTGGGTCCTCTCGCGTTCCTCCCCGCCGCCCTCGTTGCCGTAGGCGCCGACGGAGCGCATCCGGTTCATCTCGCTCGCCATGTCAAGGAAGCCCCGAAACGGGTTTCTATGCTGCTCGGTCATCTCGCCCCCATCATCGCTAGTCGTCACGGCTTGCGGTGGATTGTCCCACAGGCTCGCCGGCCTCGCGGCGGCGCATGATCTCCTCCATCTGCCTTTTGTCGACCTTGTTGTCGTAGGCCATGATCTCCTGCAGCTGCTTGCGCTCCTCGCGGTAGTCGGTTCTGAGCGCCTTGAACAGCGAGTAGGCGATGGCGATCATGAGCACCCCGAACGGGGTGGCCGCTATGATCTGGGAGCTGATGATCGCGTCGAGCCCTCCGGCGGCGAGCATGATCGCCGCGAAGGCCGCCATTATGACGCCCCACGTCAGCTTCACCCACGTCTGCGGGTTGAGGGAGCCGCCCGTGGACATGGAGCCGAGCACGATGGTCCCTGCGTCGGCGCCCGCGACGAAGAAGATCCAGACCAGGAAGATCGCCAGCAGCGACGCGGCCAGCGCGAACGGGTACTGGGCGATAAACTCGAAGAGCGCGCCCGCGGGGTCGGCCGCGGCGCCCTCGCTTATGTCCCCCCCCAAGCGGTCGTCCACCTGGAAGGCCGCCCCCCCGAAGACCGAGAACCACACCATGCTGAAGAGGCTCGGGGCGACGAGCACCCCGACGATGAACTCCCGTATCGTGCGCCCCCGCGAGATCCTCGCTATAAACGCGCCGACGTAGGGGGCCCAGGCGATCCAGGTGGCCCAGAAGAAGATCGTCCAGCTACCGAGCCACGCCGACTCCCCGGGCCTGTAGGCGGACATGTAGAAGCTCTGGGGGACGATGTTGGCCAAGTAGTTGCCCGTCTCCTGCGTGAACGCGTTGAGCTGGAGCAGCGTCGGCCCCACGACGAGGAAGTAGGCGACCAGGAAGAAGGCCAGGTAGATGCTCGCCTGGCTCAGGAAGTTAACCCCCTTCTCCACCGGCGTCGAGGCCGAGAGCATGTAGGCCACCCCGGTAACGGCGATGATGCCCAACTGGAGCCCGAGCCCGCTAGGAAGACCGAAGACCTGGCTGAGGCCCGCGTCGATCTGGAGCGTCCCCGAGCCGAGAGAGCCGGCCACACCGACCAGCGTCGCGAAGATCGCCAGCACGTCTATGGCCTTGCCTATCGGACCGTTGACCCTGTCCCCCAGAAGTGGGTAGAGGACCGTGCTGATCTTCAGGCTGTTCATCCCCCGCCGGAAGCTGAAGTACGCCACGGCCAGCCCGACGACGGCGTACATCGCCCACGGGTGCAGACACCAGTGGAAGAACGCCGTCCTGAGCGCGAGGCTCGCCGCCCCGGCCGTCCGCGGCTCCTCCAGGCCCAGCGGCGGCTCCGCGTAGTGGGAGAGTGGCTCGGCCACGCCCCAGAAGACCAGCCCGATACCCATCCCGGCCTGAAAGAGCATCGCGAACCAGGCGAAGCGGCCGAACTCGGGTTTCTCGTCCGGTTTGCCGAGCCGGATCTTCCCGTAGCGGCTAAAGGCGAGGTAGATGGCGAACGCCAGAAAGAAGGCCGTTATAAGCATGTACATCCAGCCGAGCCCCGTCGTGATGCCGCCCGCGAGCGCCCCGAGCGCCGCTCCGAAGGGCTCCGTGAACAGCACGCCGCAGAGGACGAAAACGACCGAGATGGCGATGGTGACGTAGAACACCACCCCGAGCCGGCGCCCGGACTCTACCTGACCATTCCCGGTTCCAGAAGACCCTGCCACACCAAACCCCCCAATCGCCTACACCTGTAGCCCCGCCGGCGGAGATCACCCGGCGCAGCTCCCAACGTATGCTTATATTCTGTTCATAACTCGCCCCCGCTAAACCCCGCCGCCGTTGGGGATGGTCCCTCCCGACGCCCTCGCATCTCGTTGTACGCGGTGCCCTTTACACCATCTTCGGGACTCGGGTCCTGCCCTCGCAGGCAAGAAGGCCCATCCGACGACGGAGGGAATTCTCTTCCCAACGCTCGCCCGATGCTCGACGCTTCCCGAGCGCGAAACGTGGCCGTCCGCGCCTCAGAGCGCCCGGACCATGCCCCCGTCCACCAGGACTGCCTGGCCCGTCACGTAGCCGTTGGCCGGCGAGGCCAGGAAGGCCGCCACGCGGGCGAACTCCTCCGGCGTGCCGTAGCGCCCCAGCGGTATCCGGGTCGCGAACTGCTCTCGGACCTCCTCGACGGAGATGCCCTGGGACTCGGCCTGCCCGGCGTCCACGGACTCGGTGCGCCCGGTAAGGATACGGCCGGGTCCGAGGGTGTTGACCAGGATGTTGTCCGGCGCGAGCTCCAGGGCGAGGCTCTTGGCGAGGCCGGCGAGGCCCGCGCGGAAGGTGTTTGAGAGGAGCAGGTTGTCTATGGGCTGCCTGACAGAGGAGGAGGCGACGTTGACGATGCGTCCCGCGCCGCGCTCGCGCATGGAGGGGATCACGCCCCGCACGCAGCGCACCAGGCTCAATATGATCTGGCGGAACGCGAGGTCCCACGCCTCGTCGTCGAGGTCGGCGAAGTTGCCCGTCGGCGGGCCGCCGGTGTTGTTGACGAGCACGTCGATGCCGCCGAAGCGGTCCACGGCGTGGGCCACCAGGGCGTCTATGTCCCCCGCGCTCGTCAGGTCCGCCGCCCTGTATTCCACCTCGGCGCCCGTCTCTTCCCGGATCTCCTCTGCCGTGGCGGCGAGGGCCTCTTCGTCGCGGCTGGAGATCACCACGCGGGCCCCCTCGCGGGCGAGCTCCGTCGCTATGGCCCTCCCGAGCCCCTTGCTCGCCGCCGTCACCAGCGCCGCCTTGCCTCCTAGACCAAGGTCCATCCTTACCTCCCGACCGGGTTCACGAGCGGCCCGAAGCCGCCGATCCTGCACTCCGCCACGTCGCCGGGGTTTATCTCCACGGCCCCCGGCGTCCCCGTGGATATTACGTCCCCCGGCAAGAGCGTCATCACCCTCGAGTGGAACGAGACGAGCCGGTACGGCGAGAAGGTCATGTTGGAGACGGTGTTGTGGCGGCACACCCCGCCGTTTAGAACGGTCGAGACTTCGAGGTCGTGCAACTCCCCCACCTCGTCCGGCGTGAGGAGGTGGGGGCCGAAGGAGAAGAAGGTGTCGAAAGATTTGGCCCGCGTCAGGTAGCGCGGGTTCTTGCGCAGGATGTCCTCCGCCGTCATGTCGAGCACCGTCGTGAAGCCCGCGACGACGGAGGGCGCCTCGTCCTCGGAGACGTCCTTCGCCTCCCGGCCGATGACCACCGCGAGCTCCGCCTCGGCCGTCACGCGCCCGATATCTTCAGGCAGGCGTATCGTGTTCCCGGGGCCGATGATCGTCGTGTCCGGGCGCATGAAGCTGGCGGGCTCTTCCGCGGGGGCCGTCTCGTCGAGGTCTCCCGCGTGCTCGGCGTAGTTGAGGCCTATGCCCCAGATCTTTCGCGGACGACGGTACAGCGGCGCGTAGGAGAGACCTTCGACCGGTACGGCCCGTCCCGCCAGGTCTTCCAGCTCCCTCTCGGAGAACCCGTCCCACCTCCGGCGCAGGTTCTCCAGCCGGCCGGCCTCGATCAGGGAGAAGAGGTCCGTGGGCCACCCCTCGGCATCAGGGATCTCGGCCACCGGCAGGGCGCCGCCGGTCCACACCACGGCCGCCACCTCGTCGCCGTCGATCCTTATGGAAGCCAGCTTCATAGGACCGTCATGGTAGCCCATCGGGGCCGCGCCGCAAAAAGGGTGCCTGTATACTGCCCGCATGTCCCTCCACGGCGTCCTTCCCATCGCCCTTACGCCCTTCACGGACGGGGGCGACGTGGACTTCGGGGGCATCGACGCCCTCGCGGAGCACTACCTCGCCTCCGGGGCGGACGGCCTGACGGTGCTCGGCATCATGGGCGAGGCCCACAAGCTCACGGACGCCGAACGTTCTGCGGTCGCCAGCCGCTACCAGGCGGTCACGGAGGGGGAGGCGCCCCTGATCGTCGGCTGCTCGGCGCCCGCGACCCGGGTGGCGGTAGAGAGGGCCAGGGAGGCGGAGGGGCTCGGGGCCGCGGCCGTCATGGTCGCGCCGCCAAACAACCTGAAAAACCTCGACCTCGTCTTCGGGCACTACAGGGAGGTCGCCGAAGCCGTCTCCGTGCCGGTCGTCGTGCAGGACGAGCCGGTCAACACCGGGGTGGTGATGCCCGCGGCGTTTATCTCGCGGGTGATGAACGAGGTCGAGAACTGCCGGTACATCAAGTTGGAGGAGGCGCCGACGACCATCAAGATCTCGGCCCTCATAAACGGGATCGAGGACGCGGACAAGCGCGCGGGCATCTTCGGCGGCCTCGGCGGGATGTACTTCTACGAGGAGCTGGCGCGCGGCGCCGCCGGCGTCATGACGGGCTTCGCCTATCCGGAAGTATTGGTGCAGGTCTACAGGCTCTTCTCGGATGGGAGGGAGGCCGAGGCGCGGGAGCACTTCTTCCGCTACCTGCCCCTGATCCGGTTCGAGGCCCAGCTCGGCGTCGGGGGTGTGGGCATCCGCAAGGAGGTCTTCAGGATGCGCCGCATCATCGGCTCCTCGCGCGTCCGCTCCCCCGCCCCGCCTCTTGACGCCGAGACGCTGCGCGAGCTTGAAGACCTCGTCGAGTACCTGGGCCTGACGGAAGGAGAAGAGGGATGAACTTCGATCACACCCGGAAGGTCCTGGAGCTTCGGGAGCAACTAGAGGCGTTCATGGACGAGTTCGTCTACCCTAACGAGGAGACCTACCACGAGCAGGTAGAGACCTCCGAAGACCGCTGGACCACGCCGCCTATCATGGAGGAGTTGAAGGAGAGGGCGCGTTCCGCCGGCCTGTGGAACCTCTTCCTGCCGGACTCCGAGTACGGCGCGGGCCTCTCGAACCTGGAGTACGCGCCGCTGTGCGAGGTGATGGGCCGCAGCCTCATCGCGCCCGAGGTCTTTAACTGCAACGCCCCCGACACGGGCAACATGGAGGTCCTCGCCCGCTACGGGACGCCCGAGCAGCAGGAGCGGTGGCTCAAGCCGCTTTTGGAGGGGGAGATCCGGTCAGCCTTCTGCATGACCGAGCCAGACGTCGCCTCCTCGGACGCGACGAACATCCAGGCCCGCATTGAGCGTACCTCCGGTGGGGACGAGTACGTGGTGAACGGCCGCAAGTGGTGGTCCACGGGGGCCGGCAACCGGCGGTGCAGGATCTCCATCTTCATGGGCAAGACCGACCCCGAGGCCAAGCGCCACGAGCAGCAGTCCATGATCCTGGTCCCCCTGGATGCTCCGGGCGTCGAGATAGAACGCACCCTTTCCGTCTTCGGCTACGACGAGGCCCCGCACGGGCACGCGGAGATCACTTTTGAGGACGTGAGGGTGCCGGCCGAGAACATCCTCTGGGGCGAGGGCAAGGGCTTCGCGATCGCGCAAGGCCGCCTCGGTCCCGGGCGCATCCACCACTGCATGCGTCAGATAGGTGTGGCCGAGAGGGCGCTTGAGCTCATGTGCGAGCGGGTCAAGAGCCGCGAGGCGTTCGGCAAACCGCTCGCCGAGCAGGGTGTGATCATGGAGTGGATCGCCGACTCGAGGATGGAGATAGAGCAGGCCCGCCTCCTCACCCTGAAGGCCGCCCACATGATGGACACGGTCGGCAACAAGGAGGCCCGCTCGGAGATCGCCCAGATAAAGGTCGTCGTCCCGAACGCGACGCTGAAGGTCCTCGACCGCGCCATCCAGGCCTTCGGCGGCGCGGGCGTCTCCGGCGACACACCTTTAGCCGCCTTCTGGGCCGAGTCGCGCATCCTCCGCCTCGCCGACGGCCCCGACGAGGTCCACCGCGCATCGGTGGCCAAGCTCGAGCTCAAAAAGGAGCGCCGCGTCGGCATCGAACAGTCCTACGGCCAGTAGGAGGGGAAGACCATCACGGACAAGAACTCGCTCCTGCTCGGCATAAAGTACGAGGCCGCGGTGATCGGTGGCGTGGAAGGCGTCCCCCTGGCCCGCATCGAGGAGCAACTGCAAAGCGAGGTCGGCGAGAACTGGAGGACGGACGAGGAGGTCCTCAAGGGCCGCAACGCCACGCGCCGCGAGCACGGGCTTCCCAATCTTGGGGAGACCGGGCGGCGGCCGCCGCCCGAGGCACCCGCCAGGCGTCCGTTGTGGCGCAGGGTGTTGGGGAGGTAGCGGTGCTGTACAGAAACTTCGCGACGCAGGAAGAGCTCGACGCCCAGTACAACCTGCTGGCGCGGTTTCCGGAGGCGGCCTCCCTCTACGAGGAGTTCTGCGCGCGGGAGAGCGAGAAGGTGCGCGGGGAGCTCGACCACCACCCGAACGTGCGCTTCGGTCCCACCCTCGCCGAGCGCGTGGACCTCTACCCGGCGGGGAGAGGCGCGCCGGTCCTCGTCTACGTCCACGGCGGCTTCTGGGCACTGCGCACGAGCGAGGAGTTCGGCTTCGTCGCGCGCGGCCCCGCGTCCAGAGGTGTCTCCACCGTGGTGACGAACTACGCGCTGTGCCCGGCGGTCACGATAGACGAGATCGTGCGCCAGACCCGCGCCGCCGTCGCCTGGACCTACCGTAACGCCCACAGCTTCGGCGGAGACCCCGAGCGCATCCACGTCGCCGGGCATTCCGCGGGCGGGCATCTCGTCGCGATGCTGCTCGCGACCGACTGGCCCGGGGACTACGGCCTGCCGGCGGACATCATCAAAGGAGCGACCGCCATAAGCGGCCTCTTCGACCTGGCGCCGTTCCCCTACACCTTCCTCCAGCCGAAAGTGCAGCTTACGTGGGGCCAGATCAGGAGGAACAGCCCCATCCTCCACATTCCCCACGCCGCCCCTCCCCTCCTCATCGCCTACGGCGAAGACGAGACGGACGAGTTCAAGCGCCAGTCAGAGGATTACCTCGCGGCGTGGAGGGAGAAGGGTCTCTCTGGAGAACGTCTCGTCCTCCCCGGCAAGAACCACTACGACGTCATAGACGGCTTCCTCGACGCCGATAGCCCGCTTCTCTCCGGGATATTGGGAAGGATAGGCTTAGAATAGCAGGGTAGGAACACACGACCCTTCGGGAGCGGGCTTTGGCGATAGAGATGACGGGCGGCAAGATCGTAAACGAGCGCGGCACGGTCGTGACCTTCCGCCAGAGGTGCGAGAGCTGCGGCTTCGTCCACGACTGGAACAAGACCACCATCGTCCCGGCCTACGGCTCCAGGAAGGTTCGGGCCTTCACCTGCCCCGAGTGCGGCAACTACCAGGAGGTGGAGGCCTTTCACTTCAAGAAGTAGGAGCGCTGAGAAACATTGCTTGATCTTCGAACCACCGCCCTCATAGGCGAGATCGATGAGATTCGCAATCTTATAGACGCGGTTGATGCGCTCTTGGTCCCCGAAGACGTACTCGACCCTGCCGAATGAGTTCACGGGGAGAAGGCGGGTGAAGTTAGCCGCTCGGCGCTAAGGGGTAACAGCTATAAGTTGCCGGGACGCGGGAAAGACCGAGCGCGGCGTGTCCACCACAGGGCGCGCGTTGGGAAACCCCCGCAGGGGATCGGGGAGACGGATGGTTGCAAACCTTAGAAGGTTGAAGCTTCGGGATCTCCGAGGCTTACCGTGGAGGGTCGCGCGCGAACCGCGGCAGGCCGTGGAAGCCTGGCGGCAGGCCAGAGAGGTTGCGTCGGAGAACGACCTCAACGCCTATAAAATTCTGGCGGAACAGACGCTTTTGGAGAGGTTGCACTCCATAAACCGCTACTCCTACTACCTGTACCGCCTGTTCGAGTCCGGGATCTCGTGGGAGGATAAGA
>CADCUT010000037.1 GCA_902805975.1 uncultured Rubrobacteraceae bacterium
GGACCTAAAGAGAGATAAGAGGCAGAAGGAGACCGTTGTGAAGGTACGGGCGAGCGTGAAGCCGATGTGCGAGAGGTGCAAGGTCATACGCCGCCGGGGTGTGGTGAGGGTAATCTGCCCGAACCCCCGGCACAAGCAGAGGCAGGGATAGCATGGCACGGATAGCAGGCGTAGACCTGCCGCGCGAGAAGCGGGTAGAGGTCGGGCTTACCTACGTCTTCGGCGTCGGCCGCTCGACGGCGAGGAAGATCTGCCGCGAAACCGAGGTCGACCCGAACACGAAGGTCAGGGACCTCGCGGAGGGTGAGGTCGGCAAGATCCGGACCTACATCGACGGGAACCTGCAGGTCGAGGGCGACCTGAGGCGGGAGAACACCCAGAACATCCGGCGGCTCATAGAGATCGGTACCTACAGGGGCATCCGGCATCGCCGGGGCCTGCCGGTCCGGGGGCAGCGGACGAAGACGAACGCCCGCCAGCGCAAGGGTCCGAAGCCGTCCATCGGCGGAAGAAAGAGGGCTAGGTAAATGGGTAGGCAGAGGCAGCAGCGCAGGGGCAACCAGCGCGGCGCGAGCCGGCAGCGGCGCAAGGTCCGTCGCAACATAACGACCGGCATCGTCCACATCAAGAGTTCCTTCAACAACACCATCGTGAGCGTCTCCGACCAGGAGGGCAACGTGATCGCCTGGGAGTCTGCGGGGTCCTTGGGCTTCAAGGGGAGCCGAAAGAGCACGCCGTACGCGGCCCAGATGACCGCGGAGTCCTGCGCGAACAAGGCGATGGACCAGGGTGTGAGGCGCGTGGACATAGAGGTCAAGGGCCACGGTTCGGGCCGGGACATGGCCGCGAGGACCTTCCAGTCGATGGGTGTTGAGGTCCTCGGCATCAGGGACGTGACGGGCCAGCCGCACAACGGTTGCCGGCCGTCCAAGAGGCGCAGGGGGTAGTTAGAGATGGCTAGATACACGGGACCGAGGGGCCGGCGCGACCGGCGGGCGGGGGTCATGCTCTCCAGCATGCGCAAGAACCCGCTGGAGAAGAAGCCGTACCCCCCGGGCGAGCACGGCCGGGGCCGCCAGAGGCAGACGGAGTACGGGATGCGCCTGCTCGAGAAGCAGAAGGCGCGCTGGTACTACGGGGTCTCCGAGAAGCAGTTCAGGCGGGCCTACGACAAGGCGACCAGGATGCAGGGTGTGTCGGGCGAGAACCTGCTCAGGCAGATGGAGCTCCGGATGGACAACGTGGTCTACCGGATGGGCTTCGCGAGCAGCCGCCCGCAGTCGCGCCAGCTCGTGGTCCACGGCCACTTTCTCCTCAACGGCCGCAAGCACAACATCCCGTCGGCGCTTCTGAAGCCGGGGGACGTGGTGACGGTCAAGGAGAAGAGCCGCAACCTGGAGCCCATAGTGGGCGCCGTCGAGAACGTGGTGGCGGTCCCGGCGTGGCTTGAGGCCGACCACGACAACTTCACGGGTAGGCTGCTCCACACGCCGGGGCGCGACGAGATCGACACGCCCGTCGAAGAGCAGCTCATCATCGAGTTCTACAGCCGTTAACGCAATTCTCTCCTAGCAGGTGGTTTTTTGACGATGTTGGACATAGCACCGCCCCGTTTCAGGGTGGAAGAAGAAGAGGGCCAGCGCGGGACGTTCGTCGCCGAGCCGCTGCCGCGGGGCCTCGGGCATACCATAGGCAACTCATTGCGGCGCGTGATGCTCAGCGGGCTCACGGGTGCTGCGGTCACGAAGATAAGGGTAGAGGGCGTCAGCCATGAGTTCTCGACGATCCCCGGGGTCAAAGAGGACGTCGTCGACATCATCCTCAACATCAAGGGGCTCAAGTTCAAGCTGGAGCGGGACGAGCCTATAGAGCTCCAGATCCAGAAGGACGGCCCCGGCGAGGTCACCGCCGCGGACATCGAGCTCAAGGCCGACGTCGAGGTCGTTGACCCCTCCGTCTACCTGGCGAGCGTCTCCGAGGGCGGGCACCTCGACATGCGCCTCACCGTCGAGCTCGGCCAGGGCTACCGCCGCGCCGAGGGCAACAAGAGCGACGCCGACCCCATAGGCGTCATCGCCGTCGACTCCCTGTTCTCGCCCGTCCAGAGGGTGAACTACACCGTCACTGAGACCCGCGCGGGTGCGAGGGCCGACCTCGACTCCCTGCGCATGGAGGTCTTCACCGACGGGCGCATAGACCCGCAGGAGGCCGTGCAGGAGGCGTCCAAGCAGCTCATGGACTACCTGGGGCTGTTCACCGACGGCTACCAGGTGCAGGGGCAGGCCGACGGCCGCCAGCGCGGCGGCAGGGCCGTTATTCAGGACGAGCGCCCGGTCGAGGACCTCGAGCTCACCGTCCGCTCCTACAACTGCCTCAAGCGCGAGGGGGTGGACACCATCGGCCAGCTCGCGACGATGACCGAAGAGGAGCTCATGAACATCCGCAACCTCGGGATGAAGAGCGTGGACGAGATCCGCTCGAAGCTCCTCGAGTACGGCTACGCGCTGGATAGCGAGGGTCTAGATGAGGCACGCTAAG
>CADCUT010000038.1 GCA_902805975.1 uncultured Rubrobacteraceae bacterium
GCCTTCGAGCCCGTTCTCGAGCTGCACGCTGCCGACGACCACGGAGTTCTGCCTGAGGGTGATGTTCTTGAAGCCCTCGCTCTGGACGTTGCCCTTGACCCTGATGGTGTTGGCGACGAGCGTCGCGTTCCGCTCGACCTTTACCGTCCCCTCGACCTTCGTCCCGTTGAGCGTGCAAGAGGCGCCCTGCGGCACCCTGAGGTTGTCCACCGTCGCGGAGCCGATGGTGCCCCGGCACGCCCGCTCCTCGGCCTGCGCCGCCTGCGCAAAGACCGCCAAGGCCAGCACGGCCATCGCCAAGAAGATGCCCGCCGACAGCGAAGCCGTCACGAATCTTCCGTTTACGCTTCCGTGCATATGCTCTCCTTTTAGGGGAGGTGGGTCCGCCTTGCGGGCCAACGGAGGCCCCGGCTTGCCCACCGCTTACTCACGCATTCTGGGAAGCACGCGTTAGAGGCACGTTAGAGTGGCATTAGAATCATCGAATGTAACCCAAAGTTAACCGCGGCATACCGTGGAGGCTGTACCGGGCTCGACTCCAGCCGACCTGTTTTCCGTTCGACGAACTTCTGAGAACCCCCTAAGGGCGAAGTTCGGGGAACTCCCCTTCCCCGACGTTGAGTGCATAGAGGGGTGCGAAGCGGCGGCTCCGGGCGGACGATCACGGTATGCTTCATCCTGAGACACTCGACACGCGGCGGGAGCTCCGTTGTCGGGCGACGCAAAGGAGGAAGTTCTGCAAGCCAACACTCCGGGTCGAAAGGCCCTCGCGGTGGTGCTCGGGGGCGCGATGGCGCCGGCCGCCTACCGGTACGCGGTGGAGGGGGTGGTACGTTTCGCTTTCGGTCGCCTGAGCGCTGGTGACTACCGGACCATGCTCATGGCCTGCGCTTCCGACGTGGAGCACACCTTTGCCGGGGAGCACGCCCTCGGCGGCACCCGCCACAGCAAAGAGGGCCTCGAACGTTGGTTCGAACGCCTGTTCAGGCTGTTTCCGGGGCTTGACTTCGAGGTCAAGAGGGTGCTGGTGCGCGGCTGGCCGTGGCGGACGGAGGCGATGATCGAGTGGGTCGACCGGGCGCGTCCGGCCGACGGGGTACCCTACGTGAACGAGGGTTGCCACGTGCTGCGCTTCAAGTGGGGCCGGTTGGTCGGCCTACACGCCTACCTCGACACGCAGAAGGTCGAGGAAACATTAGATCGACTGGCGAAAGAGGGGATCGAAGAGGCCTCCGCGCCTCCCATCCAATAGGCGGCGCGATCACCTACCGCGCCTACGGCGGGGAGCTGGAGGCCGGACCGGGACCAGGCGAACGTCTTAGAACCCCCTACGCCCGAACTTCGGAGAACCTCCTCAAGACGAAGTTCTGAGAACGCCCCTTCTAAGCACTTCGGTGAATAAGGGCAAAGACCGAGAACGGTCACCGCTCCTCTCGCACTTGTCGAACGAAGTCGGCCATGCTGGCGGTGTGGAAGGTCGGCGTCGCGAGTCTTTCGGGCCTCGGGGTGGCCCCGAAGCCGCCTTTGCCGTGGCGCCTCTCGATCCACATCGTGGCGAAGCCCAAAGCGCTCGCCGGAGCGATGTCGTGGTACTGGCTCTGGGCCGTGTGGAGGATGTCTTTCTTCTGCACGCCCGCCGGGGCGAGCTTGGCGAGGACGTACTCGAACACCTTGGGGCTCGGCTTGTTTACACCCACCTCATCGCAGGTGACCCTCTCCTGGAATGGGTCACCCATGTTCGCGCTCATGCGCTCAAGCGCCCACGCGTCGGCGTTCGTCACGGCCACGAGCCGATACCGTGTCCCGAGCTCCTCGAGCGCCCCCACCGTATCGGGGAAAGGGGGCCACGACCGGATGGAGTCCCTGAAGCTCTCCGCGTCTTCGTCGCGAGGCCCGATGCCCCACCCGGACGCCATTTCGCGGTAGATGAGGAGGAGCATCTCGGTAAAAGGCTTCTCCGGGCTCTCCGTCTGATACTTGTCCTCTACAGCGGCGAATGTGGTCAGGATATCATCGTCGGTTTTCGACGCCCCGTAGCGCCCCAGCATGGGCCGGAACCAGTCAAGGATCCCGGTCTCGAAGTCGATAAGCGTGCCCACGACGTCGAACGTCAGCGTGTTGAAGTCGCGTAGCTTCATCTCGTCACCTCGGGCATCCTCACGTAGTGGCTATGACAGCACCCGCACCCTAACAGACCGAAACCGTGCTACTCCCGCAACCCGTTTCCCGCAGGATGAGAGGAACTTCGGAGAACCCCCTCAGAGCGAAGTTCGGAGAACGATCCTTCTAGGCACTCCGGTGAATAGGGGTTGAAGTAGAGTCGCCGGAGCCCCTGCAGCCGTTTCGGACTTGTAGCATTGGGTACATAGGTGCCAACGTCCTTTTGGGAAGGAGGACCCATATGCATTGGTACAACCCCAAGGAGGGGAAGGTGGAGGACGTTAGGGCACCCTCCACCGACGAAGAGGCACTGGAGATGCTCTCGGACCACCCGGACTCAGGCAGGTTCGTGGAACGCTACGTCGT
>CADCUT010000039.1 GCA_902805975.1 uncultured Rubrobacteraceae bacterium
CCGGGACGCGGAGGGCCTCCTTGACCAGCTCTCCTCTTTCTCCGAGGGCGAGATCACGACCGTTATGGTCCGCGAGCTGCTCGGCAGCGTCGGCCCCGAAGCCCTCCTGGAGACGACGCACGCCCTCTACGAGCGCAGGGCCGCCGGCGCCCTGCGCATCGTGGACCGGCTCTCGAACGAGGGCCGTGACCTCGGGCAGTTCGTCGGCGAACTCCTCTCCCACCTCAGGAACCTGATGCTCCTGCCCCACGCCCCCGAGGTGGCCCTCGCGGGCGTCGGCGCCGAGGAGCGCGCCCCGCTGGAGGAGCAGGCGAACGCCGTCCCCACCGCCGAGGTCGTGCGCCTGGTCGAGGCCCTCGGCGACTCCCTGGGACGCATCCGGCGCGGCGGCGACCCGAAGCTCGAGCTGGAGCTCACCTTCCTCAAGCTCTCCCGCGACTACACCGAGCCTTCCGTCGAGAACCTCATGGCCCGCCTCGAACGGCTCGAACAGGCCGCCGCGAACGGGAACGCGGGGTTCGCCGCGACCAACCCCCCTCCCTCCGCCGTCCCCGGGCACACCCGAAGCGAACCCCGGACCGAAGAAGCCGGGCCCGCGACCGGGACGTCACCCGCCGAGGATACGGCGGGGGGCCAGGAGGTTGCCGGGGCGCCACCTGCGGAGGCCGAAGACGGTGGAGGCGAGGCCGCGTCCGACGAGCCGGGACCGGTAGAGGCCGCGCCGGTAGGACCGGAGCCCGGCCGGGGGGACGCGGACGTCGCGGGGCAGTGGGCCGAAATCATCACCGAGCTGAAGCGGCGCAAGCAGGCGCTGAGCGCGGCGGTCTACGGCGAGGCGCGGGTCGAGGACTTTGACGGCAGGGTGCTGACGTTGGCGTTCCCGGAGGACCAGGACTTCTACGTGGGGATGGCCAAGGACCGCAAGCACGCCGAGGTTCTCGGCGAGGTCCTGGAGGAGCGCATCGGTTCGAGGCCGCGCCTGGAGGTCCGGTCCGCTGGAGAGGCGCCCGATGCCGCTCCGACATCCACCGGAGGACCTCCGCCGGACGTGCCGAGGGAGGAGCCCGTCGCGCGGGCTCCCGTCGTACCCGAACCGGCCCCGGTTCGTGAGGAGCCTCCGCCGGCGCGGGACGACGAAGGGTTCGATGAGACCGTGGCGCGGGCCGACGTTCCCGGGATGCAGTTCGGGGGGCCGGAGGCCGGCGGCGAGGGCGGCAACGGGGCCATTCGGAGCGAGGCCGAGGTGTTCGAGATCATGCGCGGCTTCGGCCCGTTCGGCCGGAGAGAAGAGAGCTAGAACTGCGGCAAAGCGTCTTGGGACTCGGGTGCAACGCAAGTAGCACGCCTTACGCGGCGCGTGTAGAATGCCCCGGTCGGTCCTATTCTGGGGATGGTGGGGTATGAAAGCGCGTCTTCTTACAGTTTTGCTGGTCTCGATGTTGATCCTCGCGATGGCCGCTCCTCTGGCCCTCGCCCAGGCGACCGCCAAAGACGGTCAGGCGACCGCTGGCGGAGATCAGGCCACAGCCGGAGACGGTCAGGCCACTGCCGGGGAGGACCGCGACAATGACAACGCCAACATCACGATCGTGGACTGCTCCCAGGTCCAGAACGCCTTCGTCCAGGGCCAGTACGGGAACGCCAACGCCTCGGCGCAATACGACAGCGACGCCGTCGCGGTGGTTGCCCAAGAGCTGGATATCTCGCAGGCCCAGGTGAATTCCTGCCTCGTCAACGTGGGAGACGACGGAGACGAAAACGGCGGCAATACCGACGATGGCGGCGGCGACACCGACGACGACCGCAGCGATGCAAGCGGGGATGCAAGCGAGGAGAACGAGGACGTCGCCGCCAGCACAAAGAAAGACGTGATGGCCGGCACGATCCCGGAGGTGGCCTCGCTGCCCAACACGGGCGGGCCCTCCCTCCTCGCCCTCGGCGCCGGGCTGGCGCTGGTCGTCGGCGGGGCGTCCCTGATCCGCTTCAGGCGCTAGCCTCTGCGTGAGACTCCCGGGCGGCGCCTCCGGAGACCCGCTGCTCCGGTTCGGCGCGGCTGTGCTCGCCCTCGCGATCGTCTTCGCCGCCGCAGTCGCCGCCTACGCCCTGTTGAGGGAGAACCCCGCGAAAGCCGCGAACGGAGCAGTGAAGGCTTCCGCCACTTCCTCGGAGCCCCTGGTCCGGTCCGATCCCGGCATCGAGCCGTGGGTGGAAGAGGACGTGCCCCCGCCTCGGATGGAGCCGGAGCCCCAACCCGAGCCCCAACCCGAGCCCCAGCCGGAGCCTGTGGCGTCCGACCGGTCCGAGCCCCAGCCGGAGCCTAGGCCGGAGCCGAAGCCACAACCGGAACCCCAACCGGAGCCGAAGCCACAGGTGGAGCCGGAGCCGAAGCCACAGGTGGAGCCGGAGCCGAAGCCACAGGTGGAGCCGGAGCCGAAGCCACAGGTGGAGCCGGAGCCGGTCGAACGGGCGGCCGAGGCACCCGAGCCAGAGCCCGAGCCCCGAACCTTGCCCGCGCAGGAGGAGGGCGACTGGCCGACGCCTACCGACGAGCAGATCGAAAGCACGCAGGAACCCCGCCGGTACGATCTACCGAGCGGGGCCGCGCTCGGCCTCACCATCGGCTCCATAGGGCTCTACGACGTCCCGGTTCTGCGCTCCAACACCCAGGGAGCCCTGGACAACGGCGTCGTCCACGCCCGCGGCACCTCCATGCCCTGGTCGGGGACGCCGGAGAGGAACGTGTACCTGGCGGGGCACAGGCTCGGCTGGCCCGGGACCGGCAGCCACCTCGTCTTCTACCGGCTCGACGAGTTGTCCAGGGGGGATGAGATCTCCCTTAAAGGCCGCGACGGCGGTAGGTACGTCTACAGGGTGACCGAATCGTTCGTGGTGAGCCCCGACGACACCTGGGTGATGGGGCGGATAAGGGGAAGGGACATGCTGACGCTTCAGACCTGCACCCCCATCCCCGGTTTCCAGAAGCGCCTCATCGTCAGGGCGGAGCGCGTCTAGGCGGCCGAGTGGCGCTCGCCACGGACCTTTCCGTCGTGGTCCGTCGGGGCAAGTCGTTTACAATAACGGGACTCGTGAACCTCGATTTAGGAGCGGTTGGTGGCCAAAAGACAGAACGTAAACAAGATGATGGCCCAGGTCCAGCAGATGCAGGAGCAGATGCGTCAGGCCCAGGAGGACCTCGCCAAGGAGACCGTCTCCGCGAGCGCGGGCGGCGGCGCGGTGAAGGCGACGATGACCGGCGGGATGGAGCTTGTCTCCATCGAGATCGACCCCGAGGTCGTCGACCCCGAGGACGTCGAGATGCTCCAGGACATGGTGATGGCGGCCGTGAACGAGGCGATGAACTCCTCCCAGGAGCTCGCCAACAAGAAGCTCGGCGGCGTCACCGGGGGGCTCGGGGACCTCGGCCTCAACCTGCCGGGGATGTAGGGGTTCGTTGGCGACCTACGCCAGGCCCGTAGAGCGGCTGATAACCGAGCTCTCAAAGCTCCCCTCCATAGGACCCCGCAGCGCCCAGCGCATAGCCTTCCACGTCATCCGGGGCAAGAAGGACGACGCCATAGGCCTCGCCGAGGCGCTCAAAGAGGTCAAGGAGCGGATCAAGCCGTGCCGCCGCTGCTTCAACCTCACCGAGATGGAGGAGTGCGAGATCTGCCGCGACGCCCGCCGCGACGCCTCGGCGATCTGCGTGGTCGAGGATCCCTACGATATCGGCCCGATCGAACGCACGGCCGAGTACCGCGGCCTCTACCACGTCCTCGGCGGCTCCCTCTCGCCGCTCGACGGCGTCGAGCCTGAAGACCTCCGGATAGCGGAGCTCGTCGAGCGCGTGCGCAACGAGGGCACGAAGGAGCTCGTTATCGCCACCAACCCGAACACCACCGGCGAGGCGACGGCCCTGTTCATCGCCGCGGAGGTGAAGGATCTGCCGGTCCGCGTCACGGCGCTCGCCAGCGGCCTCCCCGTCGGGGGGGACCTCGAGTACGCCGACGAGGTAACGCTCGGCCGCGCGTTTGCCGGAAGACGCGAACTCTGATCGGCCGCCGGTGAGGACGCCGCGCGCTTGAACAGGCTGTGGCTCCTGATCCCCGCAGCGCTCGCCTGCACGCTTCTGTTCCCTCCCCTGGGCCTTATGGTCAGCGGGGGGAGCGCCCTCTACGCGCACCGGACTAGAAACCTCGTCCTCCGCAACGTGTTCGTCGCGTGCTTTGCCGTGGTCGTCGTCCTCACCGCCGTGCTCCAGAACCAGTCGAACCTTTAGAAACAGGGATAGACTTTATGTCGCACCCACACCTTCCGATAGAAGGACCATGACGCAGACCCGTGAACAGAACCCGCTCGCCGAGTTGAGCACCAAGACGCTCCGGTCGCTCGGGGACACGGTCGCGAGCCTGCCGTCGCGGGAGGCGTCGCTCGTCAAGATTCCGGAGCTGCACCCCGAGTTGGTCGAGGCTCTGGGGAAGATGGGGGCGTCACGGCTCTATTCCCACCAGCTGGAGGCTTACGAGCGGGTCCGGGCCGGGGAGAACGTGGTGGTGGCGACGGCGACGGCGAGCGGGAAGTCGCTGTGCTACAAGATCCCGGCCTTCCAGAACGCCCTCCACCGCACGAAGAGCCGGTCCATTTTTCTGTACCCGACAAAGGCGCTCGCACAGGACCAGCTCGGCAAGATCAAGAACTTCAACCTGCGCGGCGTCCACCCCGCCACCTACGACGGCGACACCCCGCAAGCCCTGCGCGCGGACATCCGGCGCCGCTCGAACGTCGTCCTCACGAACCCGGACATGCTCAACATAGGCCTCCTGCCCAACCACGAGGCCTGGGGCGACTTCTTGCGGAACCTGGAGATCGTGGCCGTCGACGAGGCCCACGTCCTGCGCGGCGTCTTCGGCTCCCACGTCGCCGCGGTCTTGCGGAGGCTCAGGCGCGTCGCGGAGCTGCACGGCGGCGACCCGCGCTTCGTGCTGACGAGTGCTACCATCGCCAACCCGCAGGAGCTCGCCGAGAGCCTGACCGGCCTGCCGTTCTCGCTCGTGGACGACGACGGGGCCTCCTCCGGGCCGCGGCGGGTGGTGTTCCGCAATCCCCCGCTTCTGGACAAGGAGAAGGGCGAGCGGCGGAGCCTGCTCACCGAGGGGGCGCTCGTCTTCGCCGACCTCGTCTCCAGGGGTATCAGGACCATAGCCTTCGCGAGGAGCCGGAAGGCGGCGGAGCTTATCTACCGCTACGCCGCCGAGCGGCTAGGTATCGAGGGCTCGCGCAGGATCTCCCCTTACAGGGCCGGCTACACTGTTCGCGAGCGGCGAAACATAGAGGAGCGCCTCTTCAGCGGCGATCTTCTCGGCGTCGTCTCGACGAACGCTCTAGAGCTCGGGGTGGACGTGGGCGCCCTGGACGCCGTGGTCTGCTGCGGCTACCCGGGGAGCGTGGCCTCGATCTGGCAGCAGTGGGGCCGCGCCGGACGCGGCAAGGACCCATCCCTGGCCGTCTACATCGCCGGCCGCGACTCCCTGGATCAGTTCCTCTTCGAGAACCCGCCCCGCGTTCTCGGCCGCCGCGTCGAGGCCGCGAGGGTAACGATGGAGAACCCGTACATCCTCGGCCCGCACCTACTCGCCGCCGCGCACGAGGCCCCGCTGGACGCCGATGACGAGCAGTACTTCGGGCCGGCGTATCGGGGCGTGGCGAAGAGGATGATGGAGGACAGGATGCTAGCCGCGAGCGGGGAGCGCCTGATCTACGCCCGCTCCGACAGCCCCGCCCGCAACGTCTCCCTGCGCTCAGCCTCCTCCGACACCGTACTTATAGCTGACGTTGACGGTGAGCTTATCGGGACGGCCGAGGCGACGCGCGCCCCGAGCGAGCTGCACCCCGGCGCCACGTACCTGCACCGCGGCAAAGCCTACGAGATCGAGGACCTCGACCTGCGCCTGCACCGCGCGGTCGCCCGGCGCGTACCGAACAACTTCTACACCAAGCCCAAGGTCGAGACGGACGTGGAGATCGTGGAAGAGGTCGAGACCAGGGGCCTGCCGAATGGGGCGACCCTCCACTGGGGACGTGTCAAAACTACCGATTCCGTGACGTTCTACAAGAAGGTCAGGGTGGCGGATGAGAAGGAGCTAGGGGTCTATCCGCTCGACTTGCCGGACGTGACGCTCGAGACGCAGGCCTTCTGGGTGACGCTGCCACCTATACCGAGGGGGGCGCGTCCTAGCTTCGAGAGCTTCGGCGGGGCCCTCCACGCCGGGGAGCACGGCATGATCGGGCTCCTTCCCCTCTTCGCGATGTGCGACCGGGCCGACATCGGGGGGCTCTCCACCGCCGCCCACCACCAGAACCGCCTGCCCACGATCTTCGTCTACGACGGCTACCCCGGCGGTGTGGGCATCTCCCGGCGCGGCTTCGACGCCTTCTCCTCCCTGGCCCGCGACACGGTGGGCGTCATCACCCGCTGCCCGTGCGAGCGGGGCTGCCCGGCCTGCATCCAGTCCCCCAAGTGCGGCAACTGGAACGAGCCCCTGAGCAAGACCGGCGCCGTGGACCTCCTCCGCTACCTGCTCGGCCAGACGAGCAAGTACCCCGTGGAGTAGGGCGCGTGGCGCCCTCCCACCCCTACGTCGCCGTGGTCGGCTCCGGCACGGCGACCGGGGAGCTCTACGAGCGGGCACGCACGGTCGGCCGGGTCGTGGCCGAGTGGGACGGCATCGTCGTCTGCGGCGGGCTGGGCGGCGTGATGGAGGCCGCCGCCCGCGGGGCGACGGAAGGTGGCGGCACGGCCATCGGCATCCTGCCCGACGAAGACCGGGACCGGGCAAACGGGTACCTGTCCTTTTCCGTCGCCACGGGAATGGGGCAGGCGAGGAACCTGGCGGTCGTGTGCTCGGGGGACGTGGTCGTCGCCGTCGGTGGGGAGTACGGCACGCTCTCAGAGGTGGGGCTGGCGCTCAAGGTGGGGCGGCCGGTTGTATCGCTGGGGAGTTGGGACGTCGGGGACCAAGTCACGGTGGCGGCCACGCCGCGGGAGGCGGTCGGGGCGGCGTTCGGGTTGCTTGGTGTGTAGTATCTGCGGGGGCCAATCGTAGAGATCGGAGGTCATAATGGCTGATAACGGGCGCGTGGCGCTGGTGAGCGGGGGAAACAGGGGGATAGGCCTCGAGGTCTGCCGCCGGCTCGCGGAGGAGGGGCTGACCGTGATCCTCGGCTCCCGTGACGAGGGGAGGGGACGCGAGGCGGCGGAGGAGCTCCCCGGCAACGTGGTCGTCCGCCAGCTCGACGTGGCCGACGCCGGCAGCGTGGAGAAGCTCGCGGCCTCCGTGGAGGGCGACTTCGGCCGGGTGGACGTGCTCGTGAACAACGCCGGCATCTCTAACGACGACGGCCAGAGCGGGGCCGGGGCCGACCTCGACCGCGTGAAGGAGGCGCTGGAGGCGAACCTGTTCGGGGCGTGGAGGCTCTGCGAGGCGGCGATACCGCACATGAAGCGCGAGGGATACGGCAGGATCGTCAACGTCTCGACGGGCCTCGCGGCGCTCGAGGACATGGGCGGCGGCTCGCCGGGGTACCGGATCTCCAAGACCTCCCTCAACGCCCTCACCCGCATCCTGGCCTCCGAGCTGCGCGGCAGCGGGATCCTCGTCAACGCCGTCAACCCCGGCTGGGTCGCGACCGACATGGGGGGTGCTAACGCCAACCGCACGGTAGAGGAGGGTGCCGACGGCGTCGTCTGGGCGGCCACGCTGCCCAACAGCGGCCCGACCGGCGGCTTCTTCAGGGACCGGCGGCACGTCGCCTGGTAGGTTTCGGGTATCAGGCTTCAGGTTCCAGGGGTGGCGGGGTCGGGGCGGGTGTGCCCCGACGGGGCGAGGCGGCGAAGCGTAACCGCGTTGATGCGTGAAGACGTCCTTTGCGGCTCTCAGGGAGTGCGGCCGACGTGGCGCTCGAACGCTTCGACGGCCCGCGTCACGCCGTCCTCGGATGCTATTCGGGCGCCGAGGACCTCGCAGCGGCGGCGCGTCTCGGGGTCGTTGGTAGCCTGTAGGATGGCCCCGGAGAGTTCCCTGGCGGTTAGTTTTCTCTGCGGAATAGGGGGCGGTCCGGCGCCTAGAGAAGATACGCGGTGGGCCCAGAAGGCTTGATCCGGCAGGACCGGGACCACAACGGACGGTATCGCCGCCCGGAGCGCGGCGGCCACGGTCCCCGCGCCGCCGTGATGCACGGCCGCCGCGACGCGCGGGAAGAGCCAGTCGTACGGCACCTCGCCCGAGACCCTGATGACGTTCTCTGGCAGGACGCCGTCGACCCCGGCGTCCCCCGAGAGCAGGACGCCCCTCAGCCCCGTCCGGCCCAACGCCTCCGCTGTCCCGGAGATGATGCGCTCGGTCTGTGCGGCCTCGACGCCGGTCATGCTGCCGAGGCCGAGCGCGACCGGCGGCGCACCGTCTTCCAGGAACCTCCGCAGCTTCTCGGGCGGCTCCCAGTCCTTTTCGTGGTCTAGGAACCAGTAGCCGGTGGTGGGCATCCGGTCCTCGGTGCGCGGGTCGGCGGGCAGGACGTACCGGCTCCAGCCGAGCAGGAGCGGCCGGCGTGTCCGGTGGATCTCCGCGAGGGGGCTCTTCAGAATGGGCATAGGGGGGAGGCCCAGGTTCTTGCGAGCATCGGAGACCAGAGGCTCGATGATCCTCCAGTAGAGCTGCTCGACGGCCGGGTGGCTGAGGCGGTTGTACATGCCGCCCAGAACGCGGGTCTTGACGGGACTGCCGAGTACGGCGCTCGGGTAGGCCCCGCTCCGGACGAAGAGCGGCTCCACCACGCCCCCCACGGAGGGAAGCCCCAGATGCTCCGCCGCCATGAAACCGGCGAACCCGAGCGGGGTGTAGAGCACGGCGTCGGCGCCCGCGCAGGCCGCGAGGCAGTCCTTGAGGCCCCGCTCGACGTGGGGGCGCAGGAGCGGACGGAAGCGTCTCGCGTACTTTAGCGGGTTGCGGCCGGCCCCAACGAGCGCCGCCATGAGCTCCTCCGGCGTGGGGCCGGCAACCGGGTAGAAAACCAGGCCCCGGCTCTCGGCCAGGTACCTGTACGGCTCCCAGCTCGCGAGGATGACCTCGTGGCCCGCCTTCTTCAAGCCCAGGCCGAGGGCCACGCAGGGCTGGACGTCGCCCCTGGAGCCCGCCGCCGTCACGACGACCTTCAAACGGGCGGTCCGGATTTCTTGTCGCCTAAGCGCAGGGAGAGGATAAAGACGGCGAGGCCGGCCACGACCACGAGCCCGAGCGCGGCCCTCAGGCCGGTCAGCTCGGCCACACCCCCCACCAGCGGCGTCGCGAGCAGGCCCCCTCCCGAGCCGAACGTAATGACTACCGAGGTGGCGGCCCCGGCCCTCTGTGGGAAGAGGTCGCCGGCCGCCGACTGCGCCAGCGGCGCCATGCCCGAGATCGCCAGCCCGACCAGCAGGAACCCGCCGATGACGAGCGCCGGCAGCGTCGTGGCGAGTGCCAGGGCCATGCCGCAGGCGGTCAGGACTCCGGCGCCGAGCAGAACCCGGCGGTTGCCCAGGCGCGTCACGGCCCATCCGGTTCCGAACCTCCCAAGGGCCATCGCCCCGAAAAAGACCGCCACCCCCGAACCCCCGAGCAACGCCCCGAGCCCCAAGGTGTCGCGCAGGTAGATGCCCGACCACGTCTCCATGACCACCTCAGAGACGAACCCCAGACCCGCGATGGCGGCCACCAGCAAGAGCGGCGCGCTCCAGTAGAGTCCCCACCGGCCCGCGCCGTCTTCCACGGCCTCGGGGGAGGATGCGGCGCGAACGCCGTCCAGGTCAGGGAAACGGGTGGCGGTGACGCCGACGGCCACGGCCGCCAGGGGAACCAGGAGCACGAGGTAAATGAGCCGGAAGCCGACACCGGCCGAGAGCAACGCCCCGGCGCCCAGAGAGCCGAAGACCGCCCCGGCCGCGTAGAGGGCGTGCAGAAACGACATCAGGCGCCGTCCCGATAGCCGCTCGAGGTCCACGGCCACGGCGTTGATGCCCACGTCGTAGAGTCCCGTGCCCGAGTACAGGACTACGAAAGCGGCGACGAGGGCCGCGAAGTTCCCGGCGAGGGTGAGGCCCACGGTCCCGAGCCCGAAGACGCAAGAGACGGCGACAAGGTACGCCTTGCGGCCGACCTTGTCCGCCGTCCACCCCAGCGACCACATCGCGACCATCGACGCCGCGGCCCCCGCGAGGAGCGAGACCCCGAGCGGACCCGGCGAGAGGCCCACCGACCGGGCAAGGTCCGCCAGCAGCACGGCCGAACCGCCGGCCCAGAGCCCGAAGACCCAGAAAGCGGAGGCCGCGAGCGCCGTCAACCTCCCGAGACATGGTGCTCCGCGTGTGTTCAGGTCCCCTCCAGCGCTGTTCCCCGTCCGTGGGTGGTCTGTCCTGGACGATGCTACAGCAACCGGCGGCGGATCGGCGAGAGTAGTTCAGGGCCCGGACCCGCCCGGGTTTCTAGGTTCCTACCTCTCGAGCCTGGAGGCCATCTCCAGCAAGGCGGTCGAGAGGGTCTTCAGGTCTGCCCCGTTCTCCGGTGAGGCGAGGTAGCGGTCGAGCGGTTGGCTACGGATGCCGCGCGCGGCGAACTGCTCGCGCAGGTCCGAGACCTCCGCCTGAAAATTCGCGAGGTAGATCTGCCGGGTCTCCAGGTCGTGGAGGGTGACGCGCCGGTGGGGGTATTCGTGGTCCTTGATGATGGCGTCGTTCCGGGGCCTGCAGGCCTCGCGCCGGCTGACAAGCCCCGCCAGCGCCTCGGAGCGGTCCCGTGCCAGGTTCCTCAGGCCGGGCCGGGTCATCTTGTGACGCCGGCGCCCGAACGGACGCCGGTACGAGCGGCGCGGGGCGGACACGGAGGAGGTCCTGCTGCTCTTGATCGGTGTCTTGACCATTACTTCTAGCGTATCAACGCGGTGCCTGATCCGGGTTAACAGCCGTTGCGACCCGGCCAAACGTTGTTAAGGATGGACGCCCGAACCACCGAGGAGCTTGCCGGCCGGTAACGATGCCGTGAAGAACGGTTAACTCATTCGCCGGCACGCCGCTCTGCGTGGTCTTCGGGCATCGGAGTTCCGAGGCAGAGACGGGCCGTTCTTCCGGGCCAGAACTAGCCGTACGGGTGATGTGCGTTTCGGGGCATGGGGATAGAGTATCTTCATGGATAGATCGGATCAGGAGAAAAGCATGGATAGTAGAGAGACTCTAACCGCGTTGTCCGAGGCCATGGCGGACGCGGTCGCAAGGGTCGGAAGCTCGATAGTGCGGGTACACGGCAGGAGGCGCCACCCCGGGAGCGGCGTGGTCTACGCCGCAGACCTGGTGCTGACGGCCGGACATGTGCTCGAGCGCGAGGAGGATCTCTCCGTCGACACGGCGGACGGGCGGAACCTGGCGGCCAGGTTCTTGGGCAGGGACCACTCGACGGACCTCGCGGTCTTGCGGGTCGATGGGCTTGGTGTCGAGCCGGCCACGCCAGCGGGCGGGGAGGCGCGGGTCGGGCAGATCTCGCTCGCCGTCGCGAGCCCTGGTCGCGGTGAGGGGCCGCGGGCCACGATGGGTATCGTGAGCTCGGTCGGCGGGCCGATACGGACGCGGCGGGGGCCGAGGCTGGAGCGGTACATCCAGACCGACGCCTCGCCCTACCCGGGGCTCTCGGGCGGTCCGCTGGTTGACGTGGACGGGAACGTCGTCGGGATCATGGTGGCAGGCTGGGGACGCGGGGCGGCCTTCGCGGTGCCGGCGGACCTCGCCTGGCGCGTCGCCGGAACGTTGCAGGAGCGGGGCACCGTCAAGCGGGGCTATCTCGGCATCCTGAGCCAGCCGGTGCGACTGCCCGGCGGTGGAGACACCGACAAGAAGGGCGGGCTGCTGGTGGTAGGTGTCGAGGACGGGAGCCCGGCGGACCGCGGCGGCCTGATGGTCGGGGACATCGTCGCGACCCTCGACGGACGGCCGGTCGAGGACACCGATGACCTGCTGGCCCTGCTCTCCGGGGAGAGGGTGGGAAGCCCCGTGCCGGTCGGGGTGGTCCGGGGCGGGGAGCCCCGGGACCTGAACGTCACCGTCGGCGAGCGCGGGTAGGGGGTCCGGGATGGACAGGTCAGCGGACAGGTTAGAGAAAGAATCCGTGGCGCGGGCGGCCTCGTCGGCGGGCGCGGACATGGTTGAGGAGGCGCGCGGGAGCGTCGTCGAGGTCCAGAGCGGCGGCCGGGGCTCTGGGGCTGGTGTGATCTGGACCGGCGAAGGCCTCGTCCTTACCAACGACCACGTGGTCGCCGGGGGCCGCCGACGGCGGGGCGGCGGCACGCGCGTGGTCCTGCACGACGGCCGCGTGCTCGACGCCGAGGTCGTCAAGCGGTCCCGGACCCTCGACCTCGCGCTGCTCCGGCTGCGCGGAGAGACCGGCGGGCTTGCCGCGGCAACCGTCGGGGACTCCGGCGCCCTGCGGGTGGGCGAGCTGGTCTACGCCATCGGGCATCCGTGGGGTAACCCAGGGACGGTCACGGCCGGCGTCATTAGCGGCCTCGGGGTACCGGGGGGAAGGTCTCGCCGGGGCTCGTCCACGAGGTACGTCCGCTCCGACGTGGCCCTCGCGCCAGGCAACTCCGGGGGGCCGCTCCTGAACTCCGGGGGCGAGGTCGTCGGGATCAACGCCATGATCTTCGGACGCACAGCCCTCTCGATCCCGGGCAACGCCGCCGCCGCCTGGGCCGCCGAACCCGCCGACTCCGGCGACGGGCGTCCTCGACTGGGCGTCGGGGCGTCGATGGTCCGGCTTCCGGCCTCCGGGCGTCCGAAGGAGGGCGATACCTCGGGGCTCGTGATCCACTCCATCGAGGAGGGTGGCCCCGCCGCCGTCGCGGGCATCCTGGTGGGCGACGTGCTGCTCGGCGTGGCCGGAGAGCCCCCGAGCATTGGAGTTTTCCAGGATGCCCTCTCGCGGGGCGACGCCGTGTCCCTGCGGGTGATGCGCGGGGGAGAGACCCTTATCGTGGAGGTGCCCCCAAGAGCTTCGGGGCGCGCCGCGTGACGCCGACCCGGGTGTTCGTTGTGGCCCCGACGCCGATGGCGCGGGCGGGGCTGCGCTCCATGCTCGCGGCCGTCGAGGGCGTCGGCGTGGAGGTGGTGGGAGAGTCCGGCCCCCCCGCCGACTCGGCGCCGGAGCCCGCCTTCTCGACCGCCGAGGTCGTGCTCGTGGCGGACGAGGAGCTTCTGGACGAGACGGCGCTCGCCGTCTCCGAGGACGGCACCCAGGGCCTGGTGCTGCTCTCTGAGGAGGAAGGAGCGGCGAGGTTGCTGCGGGCGCTGCCGCTCAGGGGCTGGGGCGTGGTGCCGCTCGACGCGCCGCCCGAAGAACTGGGGGCCGCGGTCGCGGCGGTGGCGCAAGGACTCGTGGTGATGCCAAGAGCCCTGGCCGACGGGGCGCTGGCCGAGGCGCCGGCCGTCGAGGAACTCTCCGAGCCGCCGACCGCGCGGGAGGGCGAGGTGCTCGGCCTGCTCGCCCGGGGGCTCTCCAACAAGCAGATCGCGCGCGAGCTCCGCATCAGCGAGCACACCGTCAAGTTCCACATCTCGTCCCTCTACGCCAAACTCGGCGTGGGCAACCGCGCCGAAGCCGTCAGCCAGGGCGCCCGCCACGGCCTGATCTCGCTTTAGCAAGCTGCCAGAGGCAGCTTTCAGCACGCCTCTCTGCGGGAGGCTTCCAGCCAAGTCGTCTGTATGTATTACGTCTCCCAACATTCGAGAACCGCCGCGCCGTGTGCGGCCTGATCAGACTCTGTGCGGCAAAAAACTGAAAGCGGAGCCTGTCAGGGCGAAGCGTGCTGCGACGACCGGAGGGAGGGGCTAGAATTCGGCTGGTAGCGCCGAATGGTGGCAGGGATGCGGGAACTCCCCGAGAAGATCGCAAGTTTTTTGGTTCTGGGGGTTCTCGCGGTGCTTCTGGTAGGGTGCGGCGGCGATGGGTCCGGGCCCGACGGGGCCGTCGTGGCGGGGGAGCCGGTTCCGGCCCACACGAGGGAGGTGATCGTCACCAGCGACGACGACGCCCTGCCCGAGGGCTGCCGTCCGCGTCGGGTGGCCGACCTCCTGATACGGTTCCTCGACGCCTTCAACCAGGGCCGCCAGGAGGAGCTGTCGAACGCGTTCTTCGTCTCGGAGGGGCCGAGCCCGCCGGACTTCTCGTCCGTGGACTACCGCCCGTGGTCGTGGTACTCATCGAGTGAGATCGGGGACGACGGCAGGGTGAGGCGCCACTTCACGACCTCGGACCAGGGCGAGTTGCTCCGCTACTTCGCCAGGCGCCACCGGCAGGGAGAGAGCATGCACCTCCTGAAGGTCAGCCTCACGCAGACGGGTCTTCTCGATAACGAGAGCAACGTCGGATTTATCTTCGTCGTGACCCGCGATGCGCCGGACCTGCCTGTGGACCTCGGAGGCCCGGCCCGCATAGCCTACGGAGAGGGCTCCCTCAACTGCGACAACCTTCGCATCTTTACCTGGACGATGGACATGAAGACGCAAGAGAATCGTACGGAGCGCGAGGCCGCCGGCTGGCTCTGCACCGACCCGCCGGGGTGGCGACCGGGCGAGGCCGTCGTCGCCTGTAGATGATAGGTACGAGGTTTTAGGTACTAGGTACTAGGTTGCGCCGCGGGTTGCGGATGCCCGGATGCGGAGGAGCGGGCGCAAGCTTGGGGAGAGGGCTACGGGATCTCCGTAAAGCCCTCTCCTCGAGACCTAATACCTCAAAGTCTGACGGCTACCTGGCTGCGTCGTAGCGACGGGCGACCTCATCCCAGTTGACCACATCCCAGAACGCTCCTATGTACTCGGGCCTGCGGTTCTGGTACTTCAGGTAGTAGGCGTGCTCCCACACATCCAACCCCATCACTGGCG
>CADCUT010000040.1:0-328 GCA_902805975.1 uncultured Rubrobacteraceae bacterium
TCTTGCCACGGGTGGCGATCTCGACCCACAACGCACCCTTGTGGGCCAGGACCACGTCCCCACGGGTGGGCTCGGCGATCACCGCGGCTTCGACGTCCTCGAGCATGCCGCGCTCTACCAGCCTGCGGGCACCGCAGCAATCTACCTCCTCTCCTGCGGTGGCGACGAACATGATGTCCCCCGTGGCCGTGGCGCCACTCTGCTTGAGATTGGCTACCGCCACGGCCGTTGCTACGAGCCCCGACTTCATGTCCGAAGCCCCGCGCCCGTAGATTCTGCCGTCGTGCAGTTCGGCCGCGAACGGTTCCATGTCCCACGACGACCCGCC
>CADCUT010000040.1:340-2503 GCA_902805975.1 uncultured Rubrobacteraceae bacterium
AAGCATCAGTGATCTCCTGTGTGCGCCGTTCCCGGGCAGCCTCGCGATAAGGTTGGCCCGCCCGGGCAGGAACTCGTCCACCTCAGCCTCGACACCGTGCGCGTCGAAGAAGTCGCGTAGGATCAGCGCCGTCTCCAGCTCGTTGCCCGGGGGGTTTACCGTGTTAGCGCGCAGGACTCGTTGCAGCAGAGTGACGGCTTCTTCCTTCGGGACCACTTTCGTCTTCACCTCCGTACACGATCTCGCCGTTTATCATGGTCAGCGTCGGCTTCATCGAGAGTATCCCCTCAGGCGAGGCGGAGAGGATAGAGCCGTCGAGTGCGACCAGGTCTGCGAGCTTGCCGACCTCTATGCTCCCTTTTCTGTCTTCCTCAAAGCTCGCGTAGGCGCCGTTGACCGTGAAGGAGCGGATCGCGTGCATCAGGGTGATCCTCTGAGACTCTGCCACGGGCGTTCCCGACTCGGACCGGCGCGTCAGCGCGCAGTAGATGCCTCGCATGGGGTTCGGGACCGTGACGGGGGCGTCCGAGCCGCTGGCCGCCACGACACCCTCCCTCGAGTAATCGGCCAGAGGGAACATGTGCTCGATCCGCCCGCCGTAGTTCTTGACGTACCCCTCTCCGAACTCGTAGAAGAAGGCGGGGTTCGGTATCGGCACTATTCCCAGCCTCTTCATCCTCTCCATCAGGTCGGGCGGCACCATTCCCGCGTGCTCGATGCGGTGGCGATGATTCTCGCGAGGGCGCTCTCCTAAAGCCTTCTCGATACAGTTCATGACCATCTCCACGGCCTTATCGCCTATGGCGTGGGCGGTGATCTGGAACCCTTCCCGATGGGCGACCCCGAGGATATCGTCGATCTCCTCCTGCGAGTAGTAGAGAATGCCGGAGTCGTTCGGATCGCTGGTGTAGGGCTCGCGCGTCGCGCAGGTGGGCCCGCTGCTCGAGCCGTCCGTGAAGATCTTGGCCGGCCCGACCCTGAACCGCTCGTCTCCTACGCCCGTAACGAGGCCCGCCGCGACCATCTTGCTCACGAACTCTTCAGACCGATTGAGCGAGCAGATTATCGCGTAGATCCTGACCTTCACGCGCCCTTCGGCGACAGCCCGGTACATGGCCCGCATCTGGTCTGGCCCGTACCCTCCGGCTTCGTGGATGCTGGTGATACCCAGACGTACGAAGTCCCGGTCGGCTATCGCGAGGGCCTCCATCATCTCCTCGGGCGAGTAGCGCGAAGTCTCGAAGGCCAGCATATGCGCCGTCTCCTTCAACACGCCCGTGGGCTCACCGTCCTCGCCGCGCTCGATCTGGCCGCCTTCGGGGTCGGCCGTGTCTCGGGTGATCCCGAGCAGCTCCAGCGCCTTGGAATTCACGACCGAGATGTGGTTGCAGGTCCGGACGGCGATGACGGGATGGTCCTCGGAGACTTCGTCCAGATCGTCTCTAGTCGGGTGTCTGCCTTCGGCCAGCCTCTGGTGGTTGTAGCCCCAGCCGCGGACCCATTCGCCCGCGGGGGTCGTCCGAGCACGCTCGGCAAGCCGGACCTTTATGCCCTCGATATCTCCGACATCGTTCTTGCAGTCCACCCCGAGTTGGTTGGTGCCGTAGAGGAGCATGTGCAGGTGGGAGTCGATGAAGCCGGGAAGCAACGAGTTGCCTCGCAGGTCTACGACTTGCGTCTTTGGGCCGCTAAGCCCCAGCACCTCCTCGGTAGTACCGACGGCGCAGATCTCGTTGTCCCTGACGGCGGCCGCCTGAAAGACATGGTCGTCGGGCCTGACCGTTATGACTTCTCCGTTGATAAAGACGTAATCAGCGTGCACCTCTCTAGGCCTCCTAGGTGCTCGGTTGCGAGGTCTGCGGCTCGCCGATCTCCTCCAGCGAGGCTTTGGAGCCCTCCACGAACCTCTTCACATGCTCTTCAGGCATCGGCTTCGTGGCGAGGCTCACGCCGACCAGCAGGATGACGTTGGCGATAAAGCCCCAGATCCCCGCGTGGATCTCTAAGGGCGTGGTCACGAAGAAAGTGAACAGCAAGGTGACCAGGCTGCCGGCGATCAGACCGGCCCAGGCCCCGGCGGTGGTGGCCCGCTTCCAGAAGAACACGGCCACTATCAGCGGGAAGAACTGCACCACACCGCCATACGCGCCGAGCAGCAGATCG
>CADCUT010000041.1 GCA_902805975.1 uncultured Rubrobacteraceae bacterium
GCACCGTCAACATACCGGCCAAACTTGCCTGGTCGGCGACCGACGCCGACAGCGGCGTCTCGCGCTACGAGCTGCAGCAGAGCACCAACGGCGGCCCCTACGCCAACGTCTCGCTCCCCACCACCACCGCCACCAGCAACACCCGGTTCCTGGCGCCGGGCAGCTCCTACCAGTTCAGGGTGCGCGCGCAGGACGGCGCCGGCAACTGGAGCGGCTGGGAGGCGGGGCCGCAGTTCTTGGCGACAGCCCACCAGGAGGGCAGCGGGGCGATCTCCTACGCCGGCCCCTGGGCCCAGGAGTCCTCGAGCACCGCCTACGGTGGTGGCGTATCGTACACGCAAGCTAAGGGTGCCAAGGCCACGTTCACGTTCACGGGGCGCGACGTGGCGTGGGTGGCCACCAAGGGACCGGACCGCGGCAAGGCCGAGGTGTGGGTGGACGGCGTCAAGGCCAAGAGCGTGGACCTCTACGCCTCCACCCAGGATCCGCGCAAGACGGTGTTCAGCCAGCACTGGGCCGACGCCGGGGAGCACACCGTGGAGGTGAGGGTGCTCGGTACGAGGAACGCCTCCTCGACGGGGACGCTTGTGGACCTCGACGCCATCATCGTCTTGAGTGATTAGGAGCCGAACGGTCGAAGGCTGGTGCACCGGAGACATCTGATCTCCGACGTCTGATCGGTCGTCGCGCCCATCGAGGGCCATGCCCTGGCGCGGATGTTACGTTGTACTTGGCCGTGCGACCGGCCAGTTTGAGCCGTGGGGTAACCTTACCTGCGGATGCTGTGCCAGCTAATCCACGGATGTAACCTAGGCGTTGATCTCGAATGTGCGAGGCTGTTCGTGGCGCATACTCCATCCGGCGTATGCGCCACGAACAAAGATCGGTCATCTGGCGGACGTGCTCAAGACTTTTCCTAGATAGGATTATCCCGATGAATGTACCGTGCAAAGAACCAGGGAGTTTGGGCATGCGACTGTTTGTTTTCAGGGCTGTTGGGATATGCTACGTAGCCTTCTCCGCTCGACTGAGGGGCCCTCGTCAAAGGCTTCGGCAGCGCAAGGCTTGGGTGGGCGTGGCCCTGGTCCTGCTAGCGATCACCTACTTCTCCCCAGCAGGAACCTCCGCGGCGCTGGCCGCAGACACCGGGTACCGGGATCTCTCCTTCGCCGCATCTGGCGTGGTCCGCCCTACCGGTGAGAAGCCGCAGAGCAAACTGTGGTTCAACGACGGCATATGGTGGGGCGTCTTGTTCAATCGTTCCACCGAGAAGCATCAGATCTACCGCTACGATTGGGCAAGCCATACCTGGAGCGATACTGGCACGGTAGTAGACGACCGCAACAACTCGAAGGCCGATGTTTTGTGGGATGGCGGTCGCCTCTATGTGGCGACCGCAGGACCAACCCCCACGAGCAGTGGAAGTAGCGCCCGCCTCTTACGCTACTCCTACAGCCCGTCGACAAAGAAGTACACACGCAACTCGGGCTTCCCGGTGGCCGTGAGCAACGTCGGCGTAGAAGCGATCGTTATCGCCAAAGACACCACAGGCAAGTTGTGGGTGACCTACACCCAGAATAGCAAGGTCTACATCAACCATTCGCTTGGTGATGATCTGAATTGGGATGCACCATCCATCCTGCCCACTGGAGGCACTAACGTGGACCCCGACGACCTCTCGTCTGTGATCGCCTTTGACGGCCAGGTCGGGGTCATGTGGAGCAACCAGATAGATGACGCCTTCTACTTTGCCACCCACAAGGACGGCGACCCGGACGGCGTCTGGCAGCCGAGCACCGCTCTGCAGGGACAGGGTATAGCCGACGACCACATCAACCTGAAGGCCGACTCTGGCGGCCGGGTGTACGCCGCGATCAAGACTTCTTTGGACACCCATGCGCCAAGCCCGGATCCAGGCTCACCGCTAAACATGTTGCTTGTTCGTGCTCGGGATGGCGGCTGGAGCAGCCACGTATTCAGCCGGGCGGGCGACAACCAAACGCGTCCCATAGTGCTACTCGACGAGGAACACCGCAGCCTTTACATGTACGCAACTGCCCCTTGCTGCAACGGGGGCCAGATTTACTACAAGCAGACGAGCCTCGACAATATCGCTTTTCCGGAGGGTCGCGGCGTTCCGTTTGTCCAGACCGCGACCGACTTGGCTCTCGACGACGCTACATCGACGAAGCAAAATCTGAACAGCGTCACGGGTATGCTGGTGCAAGCTTCCGACAGGAGCAGCGGCTACTATGCGCACAATCGAACCAATCTTGGCAAGGTGGACACCACCGCTCCGAGCGTGCAGCCGCCGGCCCAAAGCTTCCCTCTGAGTGCGACGCTGGGCACCGTCAACATACCGGCCAAACTTGCCTGGTCGGCGACCGACGCCGACAGCGGCGTCTCGCGCTACGAGCTGCAGCAGAGCACCAACGGCGGCCCCTACGCCAACGTCTCGCTCCCCACCACCAC
>CADCUT010000042.1 GCA_902805975.1 uncultured Rubrobacteraceae bacterium
TGGGGCGCGTACGCGATGGGCGGCGCGTTCCCGGGACAGTTCCCACCGACGCTGCGAATCGCCGCGCTCGTCCAGGCCGCGCTCCTCGCCGGGATGGCCGCGGTCGTGCTGTCGCGGGCCGGACTCGTCCTCACCAGATGGTCTCGCGCCTCTCGCCGGCTCGTGTGGGTCGTCGTCGCGTTCGCGGCCGTGAGCCTGGTGCTCAACCTGATCACGCCCAGCGAGGGAGAGCGCGCCATCTGGGCGCCGGTGGCGTCCGTGCTGCTGGCGAGCAGCGCGGTGGCGGCCGTCGAGCGGTCCCCGGAATGCCAGAGAAAGGAACTGTACCCGAACGACAAACACAAAGTTAAGGAGAATCGTCATGCGTAGACTGGCCGGCCCGCTGTTGATGGCGACGGGCGTCCTGGACCTCCTGTACGTCCTTGTGTTCCACTTCCGGCAACTCGCAGCCATCGCGGGCGCCGGCTTCGTCGGCGCGGTAGAGCTCGATCCTTCCCAACTCGACCGGGAGGTAGCCTTCTGGCACCTCACCTTCGGCGCGATGGTCGCCATCCTCGGTGGCCTCGTCCACTGGACGCAGTCCCGAACCGGAACCCTCCCGGCCTTCCTCGGCTGGTCGTTGCTCGCGCTGGGCCTGTTAGGCGCGGTCCTGGTGCCGGTCTCCGGCTTCTGGTTGGTCTTGGCGCAGGCCGTGATGATGCTCGTGGTGGCGCGGCGAGAGGCGACGGTGGAAGCCGGGAAACCGACGCGAACGGAGCGGTGGGCGGGTAGCCGGTGAGGAGCGGCGAGAAACCGGGGACCGTATCCGCTCGCCCCTCGGACTTCCTGGCGAAGGAGGTGGATCGGCCCCATTGCGCTGGCAGGCGCAGCAAGTGCGGGCAACGCCGTCGAGGCAAAGATCGGCCTCCCGATGCGTGAGGTCGGGGATGAGAGCCACGAAGTGCAAGAGAACAACCGACGAAGAAGAGCAACGCAATGAATCGCGCCCACGGAAACGGGTCGCTGAGAGTTGCCGGCAACGACAAAGGAGAGCCGTATGGCCCGTGCAGGTGACATCATTGAGAACCCCATAACCGGAGAGCAAATCACTCTCTTGAAAACCGCCCCGGACACGGGCGGCGAAGTGCTGCGGTTCGAGTATCTGGTCCCAGCCCGCACCGCCGGTCCGCCCCTCCACGTCCATACCTGCCAGGAGGAGCGCTTCGTCGAGATCCTTTCGGGCAAGCTGCGTGCCCGCATGGGAAAAGACGAGCAAAGCTGCGGCAAGGGCGAAAGCCTGACCGTCTCTCCGGGCACGCCCCACACCTGGCGCAACGACGGCGGGGACGAGGTACGCATGCTGGTGGAGATACGGCCCGCCTTGAAGATGGAAGAGGTCTTCGAGACCACCTTCAACCTCGCCCGAGACGGAAAGACCGACCGGAGGGGCGTGCCCAAGAACCCGCTGCGGGCGGCGGCCATGGCCCGGGAATACTCGGACGAGTTGCGGCTCGCGTGGCCTCCCTTCGCCGTACAGAAGGTGCTTCTGGGACTGCTCGCGCCGGTTTTGGGGTTGCTGGGGTACGGAGGCCGTTATCCGAAGCGCGGCGACCCCGGACCGAGCCCGCCATGACGCTCACCGGAGCGGGCAACCAAAGCGCACGAAGCTCTGGAATCGCGCAAGGCTAAAGAAAGAACTCTGCTCATGGTCAAACCATCTTCACCCTTCACAAAGGGCGAACTCGACTACCTGGACTCGCAGACGCTTGGGAGACTCGCCACGGTACAACCGAACGGGACGCTCCAGAACAACCCGGTCGGGTTCCGTTACATTCCCGGTACCGCGACAATAGACATCCGGGGTAATGACATGTCGAAGAGCCGGAAATACCGCAACGTCGTGGACAACGGTCGGGTGGCGTTCGTGGTGGACGACATCCGCTCGACGAACCCGTGGCGGATACGGTGTCTCGAAATACGCGGACACGCCGAGGGGATAGAGACGTCTGAGGGAGCGATCATCCGCGTCCACCCGGAGAGGATTATCAGCTTCGGCATAGACGAGCCGGATAAAGATCCGCACGAACTCACCCCGAACATCCGCGACGCCACCGAGCTGCCCGAGCGCGAAGCGAGAGTCCGAGCATTTTTCTCGAAAGGAGCTGGGACATGATGGTAGCGGAACGCAACGGAGGACCGCATGGCCGTAGCCAAGGCGCGCGACAACGACGTGAAGATGAGTTCGCGAGACATTCGGTGTCCCCGGGGACGAAACCGTGCCGCTCAGCCCCGGTCTCGATTGATCTGGCCCGACGACTTCTGCGAGACCCTCGCCGATCGGGGTTTCTTCATGGCCCGCGCCAGAGACCTCGGCCTGATCTAGGTCCGAAACTCCACCCCCCGCTCCACCCGCGGACGATGCCTTCACCCGATCCCGCCATACCATCGAAGGCGACTCGATGAAAGGAGTGGAAAGTGAGCAAAGTGATTGAGCATGCGGCCCGGGCTAAGTTCCCGGGGAAGGAGACGTAGATGAAGACGGACAGAGCAACGCGAACGAGGCGTTCCCCGTTCGAGGCCCAGGTGACGTTCGCGAGGGCGACAACGGCGCTGGGAGGGATGGGTTTCGGGGCGCTGGCCGTGGGCGCGACCGCGGTAGGAGCGGTCGCCATCGGTGCGATGGCGATCCGAAAGCTCGCCACCAATGGGGACAGGATCGAGCGGCTCGACACAGGGGAGCTCGACGTCGGCCGACTACCGAACGCTGCGCACGAATCTCGCCCCTGGCGCATCCACGAGATCGCCCCCGACTTCGAGCTCGAGGACGTGTGGGCGCTGCCGACGCCGGGCGGCCCCGACGACTTCCCCCGCCTGGTGCGGCAGTCCTCGGGTGACCCGGACTTTTCCGGCGCGGCCCGCGTCCTGTGGCGTCTCCGCGACCGCCTCGGCGGTTGGTTCGGCCTCGGCAGGATCTCGGTCCCGGGCGACGGAGGTGGGGATGATGCCCCGGGCAAAATGCCGATTCCGGGTACGGAAGAAACGTCGCTGACCGACCGGCTGCCGGACGACCTGCGCGGCACCGCGGCCGATGTGCGTTTTGGCTCTGTACCTTTCGTGCCCCTCTATCGCGCCGACAACGAGTTTGCCGCGGAGATGTCGAACCGAACCGTGTACTCGATCATGCATCTCGGCTGGGTTCCGGACGGGAGAGGCGGCCACCGGGGGCAGATGGCCGTTCTGGTGAAGCCCAACGGGCTGCTCGGGAAAGCCTACATGGTTGCGATCAAGCCGTTCCGGTACCTGATCGTCTACCCGGCGCTGATGCGGATGGTCGGGCGCGAGTGGCGGGCGGGTGCCGGCGGTCCGATAGAGTCAGGAGGCCCGGGATGAAGGTAGAAGCGCGCGTGGCGCGAGCGGGTTGGTCGCCTCGGCACGGAGAAGGGAGAACTTGGATGATCAAGTGGGCTGGTTGGCTCATCACGTTGTGCGGAGTCGGGCACACGCTAGGCTCCCTGGTGGAGACGGCACCGCGGTACGCCGGGGGGTGGCTCAGCTGGGCACTGTGGGAGGAGTCGAACGCCAACCCCGACGCAATGAGTCACATCACCGGCGCATTCTGGTACTCGTGGTACAGCTTCGGCGTGCAGCTGATCCTGGTTGGCCTGACCGTGCTGTGGCTGGGCCGCCGCAACGTCACGCCGCCTCCGTTCACCGCGTGGACGCTGGCGGCCTAGACCATCGTCGGTGCCGTTCTTTCGGGGCCCTCACCCTTGTTTCTCCTCTTGCTCGCGGCCGGTCTGCTGCTCGCCGCCGCACGCCAGGCCAGGCACCGCGACAATCCCACGCCGGGATCGGTCACGTAGCGAGCAGGTCAGTGACTGCGCGAGCGGTGACGGAGGGGAAGTTCAGCGTTGGACTGCATGCGGCGCGGGCCGAGGGATGGGCGAGGTCCGCGTGGGAGGTGTGGGGCGAGCGCCGCGACCGGGCGAGGGCATGGGTGGCGCTGGCGCTGGCGGGGCGGGGGCGTGCGGGTCGATGACGCGCGCCGGTCGTGAGGCGGCCGAACCCGATCCGGCAGAAGCAGATACGCCCAAAGAACCCCGCACCCCCGACCATCCCGGCGAAAGTCTCCACCCCCCGCTCCACCCCGCGGACGATACCCCCCGTCCGGTCCTCCGCTACAAAGGTCCTGTTGCCCGTGCACGCATCGACCGATGGAGCAATCGGCGAGACGAGGAAGCGGGACGGCAAAGACGTCGAGGCCAGCGAACGCCGAGGAGGTGGGCGACGGAGAGCAGGTAGGCGGGCGGGGCCCGCCAGGTGGGAGGGGGCGCGGCAACCCAGGAAATGCGAGGAGCACGGATCGTGCGCGGCCCCTCACGAGAAAAGAAAGGCAGCAAACGGAGATGAGAAAACTGACCACCCTGGTCGCGGTGATGGTGCTGGCCGTGGTCCTATCCGCGGGGGCGGCCCTCGCGGCCGTCAAGCACGGCACGAACGCCGGAGAGGCCATCCACGGCACCCAGAAGCCGGACACCGTCTACGCCTACGGGGGCGCCGACCTCGTCTACGGCTACGGCGGCGCAGACACCCTATACGGGGGCAACGAGGCCGGCTGGGGCGACAAGCTCCTCGGCGGCGCCGCGGGCGACCGGGTGCTCGGCCAGGGCGGCGACGACGCGCTCTACGGCCAGGGCGGCGACGACAGGGTCTACGGCGGTAGCGGCGGCGACCTCGTGGTGGGTGGCCCCGGCAGCGACGCCCTGGACGGCGGCCCCGGCGCCGACGAGGTGAACGCCCGCGACGGCCGCAAGGACACGATAGTGATCGGCGCGGGCGACCTCGTCTATTACGACAGGGGCATCGACGCGCTCCAGCGCCGCGCGTCGTCCCGGGAGGACGCCGGCAGGGGCGCCGGGGCAGGCGCCGAACTGACCGCCGCGGAGGCCGCCGACGCGGCCGACCTCTCCGCGGCGCGGCCGCCCGAGGGTCTCTTCGGGCACACGGGCGAGGTCCTGGTCGAGCACGGGGGCGAGACGCTGCTCGTGGCCGAGGGAGACCTCGAGAACCACCTCGGCCACGGCGACGAGATAGTCGACCCGACGGGGCGTGCCGGCGCCGGAAGGGGGCAGCGCTAGGGTTTCGGGTGACGCGGGCCGGCTTCGCGGAGAAGGGGCCGGGACGCTCCGGCGCATCGGCCCCTTGCCGACCCCGCGGCAATCTCCGTAGGCGCCCGGCCCCCGAAGTCGCGGAACGGGGAGCGGGCGAGGGAACGCCGCGGCCCCGGAAAGAGGACGACGGCGTGGACGTCAATGTTCATCGGACTGGCCGCGACGACCGAAAGGACCGAGCGATGATCGAGGCAATCAACGGCAGAATCGGCGGTAGAAAGACGGCGGCCGTGCTCTTCGCGGCGGTCGCCGCGGCGTTCCTGGTGGTCCTCGCGGCGACCGCCTGGGCCCCGCCGGCCGAGGCCCACGACCACAGGATCCCCGAAACGGTCCTCAAGAAGGGAACGCGGGATCTGCAGACCGGTCTGAGGGTGGCGGAGTCCTTCTGGAGCCGTTCCATCCCCGGGGGCGGATGCAAGGGCGCCTATACGGACTACGTCTTCCGATACCCCAAGGTGGACCGGGTGGCGGCGGGGAGCGAGCTGCGCGTCCGGATCTTCAAGACCCAGCGCCCCGACTCCTTCACGGTCAGCGCGCACCGGAGGGTGGCCGACGACGGCTTCCCCCTCGGTGATCCCCAACCCCTACGGAGGACCCTCGAGCCCGTGGTGCGGGGAGGGGAGAGGGTGGCGTGGGACGCGAGGTTCCGCGTGAACCGGCCGTCCCGGGACTACTACCTTCTGACCGAAGGGCACTGGCGCGACCGGGAGGGCTGCGACATAGACCAGTACGCTTTCTGGAGCTTTCACGTGAGAACCAGAGGTTGACCCCGCCTGGACGACGTGGTTGAGAGAAAGGAAAGCGGGATTTGACACTTGCCAACGAGCAGGACGCCTACCACCTCTGGCGGGCGATGGGGCTCGCCCGCGAGGCACGCGAGGGCGGAAACGCGCCCTTCGGCGCCGTCCTCGTCGGCGGGGACGGGAGGATTCTGGCGGAGGGCAGGAACACGGTGACGACCGAGCGCGAGGTGACCGGGCACGCGGAGGCCAACCTCGTCCGGGCCGCTTTCCGGTCCCTCGATGCGGAGACGCTGGCCTCCTCCACGCTGTACGCGAGCGCCGAGCCGTGCGCGATGTGCGCTGGCGCGATCTTCTGGGCCGGCGTCGGCAGGGTGGTCTACGGTCTCGGCGCCGACAGGATCTACGAGATGTTCCCCCCGGACGCGCAGAACCCCGTGATGCGGTTGCCGTGCAGGACGGTGCTGGACGCCGGCACGAGACGGACGGAGGTCGTGGGACCCATGCTCGAAGAAGAGGCCGAGCGGTTGTTCGAGGGGCCCGCGTGAGCGGGAAGAACGCGAGCCGGCGCGAACAGGGGTCAACCGGATGAGGTTCGGGGTGAACCTGGCCAACTTCGGCCCCGGCGCCGCGCCGGACTCCCTGGCCCGCTGGGGCCAAGTGGCGGAGGCCCTCGGCTACCACTTCCTGATGGTCTCCGACCACGTGGCCGTAACCCCGGACGTGCAGGCCCTCTACCCCGCGCCCTTCTATGACCCTTTCGTCACGCTGGCGTGGCTCGCGGGACGCACCAGCAGGCTCGGGCTCGGCACGACCGTCGCCGTCCTCCCGTACCGCCACCCTTTGCAGGTCGCGAGCATGGCAGAGGGGATCCACCGCTTAAGCGGCGGCGGGTTCGTCCTCGGCGTCGGGGTGGGCATGGCGAGGCAAGAGTACGCGGCCCTCGGCGTGCCCTTCGGGAAGCGCGGGGCAATTACGGACGACTACCTGGCGGCGATAAGGGCGCTCTGGGACGCGGAAGGGGACGTGGCCTCCCACGAGGGACCATTCGTCTCCTTCGAGGACGTGCGCACGGCACCGGATCCGGTTGGGCCGTCCGGTAGTCCACCCGTGTGGGTCGGCGGCTCCAGCGAGGCCGCCCTCAGGCGGGCCGTGCGCTTCGGCGACGGCTGGCACCCCAACAACGCGCGCCTGGGTTGGCTCGAGCGCGAGGGCCTGCCGCGCCTCGGGGAGATCGCCCGCGAGGAGGGCAGGCCGGCCCCGAGTTTCTGCCCGAGGGTGCGGCTGCGCCTCACCGGGTCGCCCCTCGACGAGGGCCAACGCCTCCCGGGAGAAGGAACGCTCGAGCAGGTCCGCTCGGACCTGGAAACCCTGGGGTCCCTGGGAGCCGAGCAGGTGCTGCTGGACACCTTCTACGGCGACATCGAGGAGTCGAGGCACCACGAACGCGCCTGGAGGATGCTGGCGGCGTTGGCTGAGGACGTCCTAAACCTCGAGAGCCGGAGGCTGCGCCGAACGGGTCTGTGACGGGAGCCGGGTCGCGAGGTTTTCCAGACCGACGAACGAGGAGGTACGAGACCATGGACGGAGAAGGATCGGTTCGGGAGTTGCGCGTGGCGCTCACGGCGGAGGATTTTGAGGGGGCGGTCGCCCTCTACGGCGGCGCCCTGGGCCTGCGCGTCCTCAAGGAGTGGGACGAGCCGCGCGGCAGGGGTGCTATTTTCGCCGCCGGTGAGGCGACCATCGAGGTGATAGATCGCCCGCAGGCCGAATACATAGACGAGGTCGAGGTCGGCGAGAGGGTCTCGGGGCCGGTGCGCCTGGCCCTCGGGGTGGCCGACGTGGAACAGGTCGCCGGTTCGCTGCGGCGGCACGGAGCCGAGGCCGTGGGCGACCCGGTGACGACGCCGTGGGGGGACTTCAACCGGCGCCTGCGGGCGCCGGACGGCATGCAACTCACGCTGTTCGGTCAGGACGGCGGGTGAGCGTCGGAGGCGTGCCGAAGTCCAACCGGAGCGTTCCTGCCCCGCGACAAACCGACCAGGAAGCCAAAGAACCCAACCGCACTCCAGGAAAGGAGCGGGAGACATGATCGAAGCATCAGGAGACACGACCGCAGCGACATCGGACGCGCGGAGGCGGTGGCCGGGATGGGCCGCGTACGCGGCGAGCGCCTGGGCGCTCGTGTTCGCCGCGGTCCACCTCTACTGGGCGCTCGGCGGCACCGCGGGCCTGCCGAAGGGCATGAGCGTCGATATGAACCCGGCATTGTTCGTCATCGACGTCCTGGCCGTCCCCCTGAGCGTGGTCGGCGCCCTGCTCGCGCTGTCTCTCGTCCGGCCGTGGGGGCGCCTCTTTCCCCACCGCTTGCTGCTTGCCAGCGCCTGGGCGGTATGCGCCCTGTTGGTCATCCACTCCGCCCCTACCCTTGTCGAGGGTGGGCTGGTCGTCACCGGCCTCCGCGACGCCGAACTGCCAGTGCTCGAGTGGTGGAGCCTCTTCGTCTACGAGCCTTGGTTCCTTGTGGGAGGGGTCCTGTACGGCGCGGCGGCCTGGGGCCACGGCCGGAGTAGGTTGTCGCGACCGGGGCCGGCCGGTCCGGACCGCCGTCGCCGGGATGCCCAGGGGGTGGCGACGGATGGAAGTCCTAATAGGCGTAGCCGGTAACGTTGCCGCTGCAGCAATGATGCCGCCCGCCGAATCCCGGTTGGCGGCACCTGTCGTTTCCGCCAGGTCTACGGGGAACGAGAAAAACCGTCGTTCCCTACGGTGTTCGGTTGCCCGCCCCGGGATACGCTCGCAGTACCGACGAGAGAAGGCGGCGTTGGTCGCGAACGCGATGACGACGACGTCGTCGTCATCGCGTTCCGGTCGCTGGCCCCCATCCGGCGGGGAACGTTCCCGCCTCTGCCGACACCCCGACAACGGATGAAGGCGCTAGAACGGAGGAAGAATGACGGAGACGCTGCGGGACGCGGGCGGACCGAAAGGGTTTGTCGGTCTGTGGGGACAGTGGCCGGGTTGGGTTGGGTACGCGGCGGCGGCCTTCTCGCTCGTCTACGGCGCGCTGGGTCTGTGGTGGGCGCTGGGTGGCGCCGGGTTCCCCTTCGGCGCCGGGCACGACCCGCTGGGGCGTGGGGTGTCGATCCTCGATCACGCCCGGCCCGAGACGGCGGGGCCGGCGATCGCCGCTCTGGGGTTCGCGGGCGCCGCAATCGCCCTGGTCATGGCCGGTGGGCGGGCTCGGTGGCTCCCCGGCGCGGCGCTGGTCGGCTTCGGGTGGGCGGTCGCGCTGGGACTCACGGTGGTGGTGCCGGATTACCGGCCGCTGCTGGCCGTCGTCCGCCTCCCCATGCTCCTCGCCGGCGCGCCCTTCGGCTGGCCGCGAGAAGTGGGACTCTCGGACTTCCTGCCCCTGTACCTGCCGTGGCCGGTGGCCAACCAGGTTCTGCTCATGGCTGGCGGGGTACTGTGGGCCGCCACCGCCGTCGCGTTCTGGCGCGGCATCCGCGGCGCGTGCCGCTACTGCGGGCGCACCGACGCCGCCTCGCGTTGGACCGCCCCGGCGGTAGCGCTGCGTTGGGGCCGATGGGCGGCCGGTGTCGCCATCGCCGTCCCGCTTTTCTACGCCCTGACGCGCTGGGCGTTCTTCCTGGCCATCCCCCTGGGCTGCGCCTGCCCCGGGCTCCGCGCCGAGGAGGCCGAGAGTCCGGGCATCTGGCTGGCGGGCGCCGCCCTGGCCACGATGGCCGCCGGGGGTGCGGTCCTAACCCTGGGCCTGGTCTGGCGCTGGGGCGAGGTCTACCCCCGCTGGATACCGCTCCTGGCCGGCAAGACGGTGCGACCCCGCACCGCGATTTTGCCAGCCGCGCTGGTGTCCCTCCTGCTCACCACGGCGGGCACGATGTACGTCCGCGAGATGGCATCGGGCTCGCTCGGGCTCGACTGGGAGACCGGCCCGGTGCTTGCCATGCCGCTGTGGGGGGTCGCGCTCGGCGCCGCCGCGCTCTCCTACCACTACCGCAGGCGCGGCGGGTGCGGGCGTTGCAGGCGGTCGTAGCAGACTCCACCTCGGTACGTAGAACTCATGGCGGGGCTTGGGCCAACACCCGTGGACACAGCGCCGCTGTCCCGACGGACGACCAGCAGCGGCACGAGGCGCAGCCGAGCGTATCGTCTCCAGCAGGTAGCGGTGCCAGCCATCGTTATCGAACTACGGAGCCACGAGTAGTCTCGCGCCAGATTCTGAGATCAATTGGAACCGCTTTTCGGATGTAGAGGGATTACCCCTCCTCGCCATTGGTGTCTCATGGTCCATTCACGATCAACGAGATAGAGACAATGATTGTGAGACGAGAAAAAACACAAAAATGCTCCTGCCAAACAGCATATGGATATCCAGTTTAGCCGTGTCTCGCAGACGCTGGTTTCGGAGACGAAGCGGCCTCCAATCGTCGAGGATCCGGATCGGGCGGCC
Source organism: uncultured Rubrobacteraceae bacterium (assembly GCA_902805975.1). Classification (GTDB taxonomy): domain Bacteria; phylum Actinomycetota; class Rubrobacteria; order Rubrobacterales; family Rubrobacteraceae; genus Rubrobacter_D. The sequence continues at coordinate 10,368 of CADCUT010000042.1, forward strand.
AAAGGAAGAATCGTGTCTCTCCGGGCACAAGAAAGTCGAAGTAATTCGGAGGGGTACGCTGCCCGACGGTACGACCCCCGGTACGCGATGGAAACGTCCGTAGCGTAGAATATGAGATGTTGACACAGAACCGCACGACAGGAACCAACTCGCCCGACGGGCCAAGGACCTTTACGAGCGGCGCATTCGCGGACGGGTCGAGACCGCTGGCGACAATGAGGGGCGTTTCGTGGCCGTAGACGTCGATAGCGGAGACTACGAGGTCGCCGACGACGCCCTCGGGGCCGGAGCTGGGTTGCGCCGCAGAAGGCCCGGGGCCTCCGTCTACCTAATGCGCGTCGGTCGACCCCTCTCCCTAAACGCGCGCTCCGATTCCAAGAGGAGGGCTTACGGGACGCACCGCCTGCTCGACGACGAGGAGGCGATGCGCGACTACGTCAGGATGCAAGGTCTGGACACCGCGGCGCGGGTGCGGTGGTATGTGGAAGGGGAGACGGAACGGGGGGCGCTGAGCGAGGTATTCGAGAAACGTGGCGATCGGCGGGTGGCGCTGGTGAACCTGCGCGCCCAGTTTGGGCAAAGAAAAGGGAGAATCGACGCCAGCGGTTTCCGCGAGCGACTGCGCCAAGATCTAAACGAAGGCGTCTTCAGCCTGGTGTCCGTCGACGGAGACGACGCAGGGGTGCGCCGGATCGTGAGGGGCGCCATTGAGGACGGCGACCTCTTCGGCGAGGCCTTCGTCTCAAAGCCGGACTTCGAGATTGGGAACTTTGAGCCAGCCGAGCTCGGTGAGGTCTTGTGGAGGTGGATAAGGGAGGAGGAAGAAGGGCGCAGGGGCGAGGAAGGCGATGGGCCCGCGTTGCAAGAAGACGACAAGGCGCTCTTGCTGAGTGCGGTCGAGAGTGCCGAGAACAACGGCCAGTTCTTCGACAGGGCGTACGACGCACTGAAGGAGCAAGCGGCAGGCTTCGATAAGAGTGAGGAGTGGGGCCGACGCCTCATGGCGCACGCCACCGAGCAACCTGAGACGGGAAAGGGCCATCGGCGTCCGCTAATAGAAGCCGTGGACCGGGCCTACGACCTCGCGCAGGCCAACTACTCCGCCTTCCGGGCGAACAACAGGACCGATCCCGAAACGTGGGGCTTGGTGCCGCGGGATTGAACCGATCGGGGAACGAGTCAGACGAGATCGTATCCCAGGGAGGAAGCGATCCTATCGAGGGGTAGGAGCAGGGCCGCGTCGGAGAGCGACCTATTGGAGTCCGGGGCTACCGGCAACGCGCTGGCGGCGCGCTCGTAGAGGGCCACGGCCGGCCTGTTCCCGTTCATCGAGGAGGCGTACAGCAGACCGGAGATGTTCGGGTATGCCTTGTAAATGGCCCTCGACCACCGCCGACACCTGGGCCGTGGGCCCGAGTTGATGTTAGTAGAAGCCCCGGCCCTCGTCGGCCACCTGCCCCTCAGGTCAAGCAACGGCATGTCTTCTGTGAGAGAGAAGGCGGCTAGCTGGGGGTCGCGCAGGCGTGTGTCCACCAGCCTCGTCTCCTGAAACGTCTCCGCGACGCAGGTGACGATTGGATCTTCCCAAACCGCAGCGTACAGAATCGCCCGCTCTTGCACCTTCGGGGGCTCGGAGTGGTGGTCGAAGCGGGCGCTCGGGAGCGGCCCGAAGCCCCTGAAGCGGTTCCACCCGCCCGGGTGCTCGCCGCCCCGGAAGTAGATCCGGTAGAGCCTCGCGCCCGCCGGCAGAACCTCCACGTCCGGGCGGATGTCCCGCATATCGGCGACGGACGGGGGATCGGGAAGCTTGACCACGTGTCCCCTAGAGATCTTCGGCGAGGGGCACCAGTACCCCCGGCGCCCCGCCCGAGAGCAACCATTCCCTGGGGGAGACGGCTTTCTCCTCCTCTTCGTCCAGATGGAGGTCCGGATTGGGAAGCGTGAACCAGTTTGAGAGCGCGACGGGGTGCACCGACCTGTCCATGTGCCTCAGGATTTCGCCGATGCCGGGCACCTCCTTGCCGCCTTCGAACTGGAAGGCCGGGAGCCGGTTCTCCCGCCCCGCCTTCACGGCGTATAGCGTCTTCTCCTTGAGTCTCTGGCGGACGCGGCTTTCGCCGGTCCCGAGCAGCCCCGCGGCCTCCCTGGTGGTTAAGGCGGTAGCGAGAAGGGCCGCGTATTTGGCCGCCGTGCGCGCCAGCGGGTCTGGCTCTTCCGCTACGGACGGAGAAAGGTCCAACCCCCCTTCCTCAAGCACCGCCGCCTCCCCGGACGAGAGCTCCCCTGCCGGTTCCGCCACCCACCGGCCCGTGGGCAGGGAGGCGATCACCCGAAAAGCGAAGCGCCGCGCATCCTCCTCGATCTCTTGCCCGCTCCTCCTGATGCCCCTGTCCCGCAACTCCTTCTCGGTCAGCTCCATCGCTTCATCCTTATGCTAACGTTACATCACATCGTCTGTTTGCGTTAGTAGACAGAGTATACGTCAGGAGGCGGCGAAACGGAACGTCCTTGCATTGCTATCTCCGCTTCTGGCACGGATGTTGATGTGCTCGTGTCAGTGGTCCTGTCGCCCATTTCGGTCATTGCCTTGATCTTCCTCGACACCTGCCGTGTTGCTCGTGCCCGGGTCGGGCGGTTAGCATGGAGCACGCACCGATGCCGCATTCGCTGGACGGATCCTCGATGGAGGGCTGCACGGATGAGCGACGTGAGCAGGCGATTCGCGTACAGGGAGCGGGCGCGCTCCCCGGGCGAGCCCGTGCGACCCGTAGAGGTCGTCAAGGAGGGACCGCCTCGCTTGAACAAGGTGAAGGTTCGTCGGCTCGACGGCGAGTACGAGGGGCTTGAAGAGTGGGTGCCCAAGGTCAGGCTAGTCGCGCCGTGGGAAGAGGTCGAGGCACTACTCGAGGACGAGCGTCGGATGTTCGAGGCCCTCGATGCCACGGGAGACGTTTACGACACGTTGCCCTACAAGGCGGTCCGGACGGTCTTCTTCGCGCTGCCTCCCGGTGAGGGAGGCGACGACGTGTTCTTCGGCCACAAGGCGATCGAGAGCGAGCTTCTGAACATAGAGGGCCTCGACGCTGCCGAAAGAAGGCTCGGGCTGTCGGCGCAGGAACTGCTCGCCGAGCCGCACTCCTACGTCGACAGGTTCGGCGAGTACAAAGCTCCGTTCGAGGTCGCCGTGAAGGTGGCCAAGTATTGCTGCCGTACGTTCACGCAGGACGTGCTTCGCTACGTGCAGGCCGAGGAGGACGCGCTAAAGGACGCCGTGGTGTCGGGCTACTACGCTTTCCCCGACCGCAGGTACAGGAGTTGGAGGGACAAAGACGGCTTCGAGATTCTTCGTACGAGGGCCGAGGAGCGGCTTGCCGAGGAGCAGCCAATCTTCGACCTGATCCGTGAGTGGTGCGGAAAGGACGCGATCGATGAATTCCGTCAGGTACTCGAGCTACGTGAAGAGGTGGATCGTTTGCAGGGTTTGATGACGGATACGGTACGATGGCTGCACGATGCGGGACATCCCGTCTCGGCGGTACTGGGCGATAGGGGGTCGAAAGTCACTCGTAATGAGCAGGTCAGCGGTTCGAGTCCGCTCGTCGGCTCTCTTTTTTTGAACCCGTTCTGCTGACATGCGTGGCCTGTCTTGAGCGACACGTGCTTCGGCAAGACGATGTTTTAGCGGCCGGTTATCCTGGGATCCAGATCGAGGGGTTCCGGATCTGACACCTGGACGCCCGCAAAGTCCGGGTGCGCCGGGTCGATCAGGTAGTTGTGCTGGCCCCGCACCGTGACGCTGGGAACCTTGAGGGCCAGCGAGCGGGCCTCGGAGAGCCAGGCGTCTCCGATCCTCTTGGTGGACAGTGGGGCGGGGTAGGATCGCCAGTCGTCCGGCAGGGAGGATGGGGGCAAGACCTCGATGGCGTCCTCGTCCAGGGGCGCGGAAACGACCACGAAGGCGTCCAACACCGCCGGGTCCTCCACGTGCACGAGCTGCTCCAGCACCGCGAGCGAGACGCTCTCGGAGGCATAGACAACCGCCCTGCCCTTGCTATTCCAACGGCCGCCGTGGATGCGCGCGCCCTCGCCGCTGAACGCCGTGTCCGCGTACCTCGGTGCGCAGATGCGCCACGTCGTGACGAGGACCAAGGTACCTAGGACAGGACGCCGTGCTCGATGCGGCCTATGAGGTCCACTACCTCCTGGGCCCCCACATCCACGCGCGAGTAATCGAGGGGCGTCTCGCCGCCCAGCGCGACCTTGGGGGTGGAGAGCCACCGCCTGGCCATGCCGAGGTCGCCCTCGAAGAGGCCGAGCGCCCTACCGTAGACCCGCGAGA
>CADCUT010000043.1 GCA_902805975.1 uncultured Rubrobacteraceae bacterium
ACGCACAGGGGCGGGGGTCTGCACACCTTTCTTTCGTCCGGCCCGCTACAAGAAAGGTGTGGGGTATGAGGAAGAACGGTCTGTTGTTGGCTTCTGTGGCGCTAGCCATGCTGCTCCTGGTCGGCGGGGCGGCGCTGGCGATCGAGAAGAGGGGCGGCTCCGGGGACGACACGCTGGTGGGCACAGACGGGGCCGACCACCTGGACGGCAAGGCGGGCGACGACACCATAGAGGGCCTCGGCGGCAAGGACCACTACCTCGTGGGCGGCTTCGGGGACGACAACGTGCGCGGCGGCGCGGGCGAGGACACCATCGTCGGCTTCGGTTTCGCGGAGGGATGGGTCAACGACGATGAGGGCGCCGACACCCTCTCGGGCGGGGGCGACACCGACCACTTGCAGGGCGGGCTTGGCCCGGACGTCATCTCCGGGGGCGAAGGCGGGGACTTTATCAGCGACGGCCTGGGCGACCACGGCTCGCCCGAGAACTCGGTTGACACCATCGACGGCGGACGGGGCGACGACAGGATCTTCTCGATGACCTACAAGCCCGCCCAAGACGTCATTGGGTGCGGCGGGGGCCTGGACCGGGTGCACGCCGACCGGGGCGACGAGGTGGCCGATGACTGCGAGAGGGTGCGCTACCGCATGTCCCACCGCTAGGCGCGCGCCACGGGGTCGGGTTCCTACGGGGCTCCGGCACTTATGCGGGTGGGGTGTAACTACCCCGCCCTGCCTTACGTCTCAAGGCGATACGGGCCCGCGCTTCAAGCGTTGCTGACTGACGAGAAAGCATTACCCTCGGAGGCCGCGGGCCCGCGTCTTCCATCCTAGCCGACCCGACGATCCGCGGGCAAGGAGGGCGTCTTCCCCTGTCGTGGCGGACTGGGAGGTTCGCGTATCTGGCCCATTTGGGGTATGCGCTGTTACGTGGCGCGGCTTATGATGCTCTCGTCGAGCGTAGCGGGGCCGGGCGAACCCTCCCCTTCGGAAAGGTGATGGGATGAAAAGGGCGGTACTCCTTCTGTTGGCGGGCGCGGCGGCGCTGGTAGTCGCGGCCGGGGCGGTCGTAGCGGCGGACAGCACCTGCATCGGGGGCGCATGCGTGGGCACCCGGGGGGCTGACACCATAACCGGCTCGTCCGGCGACGACCTGATAGCGGGCATGGAAGGCAACGACGTTATAGATCTCGGCCTCGGCCAGGACACGGTCTACGGCGACGAGGGCAACGACACCGTGATCGACACCAGCGCCCCCACTTCTGGTTTCGTGGTTGCACGGGACGACGTCTACGGCGACGAGGGCAACGACACCATAAACGTGCGGGAGCCCTCTTCCGGAGACCCGAGAGGTCACGCGGACGAGGTCCATTGCGGGCCCGGCAAGAAGGACAAGGTAATCTATAACGCAAGCAGAGACGTGATCGCCAAAGACTGCGAGATAAAGAGGCCGGGGTAGGGGGCTCTCCGAAGTTCGCCGAGGTTGTTCGCCCGGGCACGCAGAAGAAGGCGGCAGGAGCTCACGGAGAGGGACGAGGCGGTGCTGGCGTACTCGCGGTGGGGGACGGCGGCGGGGTGCGGTAGAGGGCGAGCAGCCCGCGGAACCTCTCCGAGACGTGTTCGCCTTTGCCCAACTTCCTCCTCACCGGGCCCGTGCAAGATACTGCATGCCGTCCCGCGGCCCCGCCCCGTTCGAGGGCGTCGTCGGTGGAGACGACGCTCATCGCCTCGACTACCCGCTCAAAATCGCGCCTTTCCAACACCGCTCTCGGCGGACAGGGCACTGAATACCAGATCGAGGGGTTTAGTAGTTCGACAATCGTACTTCCTAATTCTGGAGGTTCTTGCCGGGTTCGTTGTTGCCTTCCGTCTCCACGAAGCTCACGCAGTCTCCCCGGTTCTTGAAGCCGAACCCCTCGTACCCGTCGTCGCTGCACTGCTCCTTGGTCAGCCCGACCGGTAGCGGCCGCAGCAGGCTGGAAAAGTAGCCTTCGCTGAAGGTCGTGTACTCGCCGCTCGTCTCGCCGTCGGAGAAGCTGATCTCGCGGAGCAGGACGTGTGACGTTCCCCGGTCGACGAAGGTTCCGGTGGGAGTCTCTATCCTGGCCTCGTAGGTCGTCACGGGAAACTCCCCGCCGGGGGATGCCACGCGAACCTGCGCGGTGCCCGGGAGGCTGGTGCCTTCAAGCTCGTAGCACCGCGCTGTTAGCGGAACGTTCTCCGCGCTCTTGGTGCCGGTGATCCGGGTATCCGTTGACGGGGAGACTATCTCGAACTCCGCCGCGAAGGAGGTGATAGTCCTCTGGTTCAACAGGACGGCGTCGGACGGCGCGTCGCCCAGCGTGAAGGTCCCGGACTCGGTGAAGGTGCCCGGGTAGGGGCCAACGGCGTCGCCGGTTGCCGTGTAGGAGATCGTCCCGGTGCCCTGGGTCTCGTCTATGGAGCAGTTAACCGCCTCGACAGTCACCTCACCTGGACCGTCGAGCCGGTTGGGGTAGCCGCGCGCGGTCTCCGCGTCCAGTTGCTCGCCGTCTAGGGTGGAGGGAGGCCCTTCTTGCGTCTTGGCGGGCTCAGCTGTTGGCCCCAAAACTATCAACAGACTTGCCGCGAGGGCCAGCACCAAAGCTAGCATCGCGGTCCTCGAATGGTTGACCCTTGACACGTCTTTCTCCTTTCTCCAGACCCGAATACCGCCGAGGCCATGGGGAGAAGATAGGAACCTCCCCTTGTTCGTTCGTGTACGGGCCGCTTCTCCTTGGGTGTATTCCTAACCAGGGTTCTGTAGCTCGCAATTGGTCGCCGTGTCGACTCCTTCATCGAAAAAGACCGTATCGTTCCCTTCGCCGCAATCGATGTTGTCTGGCTGACCGTCATCCGCTCTGACCGTATCGTCGCCGGCGTCGCCGATCACGGCGTCGTTGGCGCCACCGCCGTTCAAGGTGTCCATGCCGCGCGCTCCCACGAGGATGTTCGGCCGCTCGTCACCCGTGATGACGTCGTCGCCGCACCCACCAACCACCGTTCTAACCATGCCGGCTGACCACTCGACGGTGTTGCCGCCGTTCGTACTGTCCGACACCTCGGGTCCGGGTCCGGAATTCAGGTCGATGGCAAGGCCGCTCACTGGTATGTCCGGCGAGTAGCAACCCCATGAGAATTCGACAGATGCCGAGTTGGGGCCACCGCCGTCGTCCGGGTCCGCGATGGTGTCTTTGCCTTTCCAATCCGAGCCAAACAGGTAGGTGTCGCCATCAGCCCCACCGTTGAGAAGGTCGTCGCCTCCGTCGCCAGACAAGAAGTCTCGGTACTCGCCGGGTCCGCCGAACACCTCGTCGTCACCACCTTGTCCGGCCAGCCAGTCGTTATGGTTGCCTCCGTTTAGGAAGTCCTCGCCGTTACCGCCATAAAGTTCATCGTCTTTGTCGCCACCAGAAAGCTTGTCGTTGCCATCCCCGCCCTCGGCGTAATCTTCTCCTCCGAAACCGTAGAGGTCGTCCTTGCCATCCCGTCCGTAGAGCAAGTCGATTCCCTTGAAGGCGTACTGAATGTCTCGCCGGTTGGTGCCAATCATCTTGTCCCAATCGGAGGTGCCCTTGCACTCGCCGCCCTTACAACGGACGATGTTGAAGTCACCCCCGTGGTAGGCAAGTGCAGCTCCGCTAGTGAGTAGCGCCACCAACGTCATTGACGCAAAAACTGACAAGGACCTTCTTATCCCTGTTCGGCCTTTTTGGAGGCGTTGATGGAATCGCATTCGGGTGGTCGCTTCTCTACGTGACACCATGGGCCGCACCCTTTCTCCTCCCGTCAAGAAGAGTTGCCCTGGCACCAATTCCCAGCGCTACGATGCACCACGCCCGCTGCACTGGTCGTGTCAGTATTCCACCCAACGGTCAGTCCTCTCTGCCGGCTGGCTGATCATTCGGCGGGAGCTCGCTCACCCGATCAGACACCGCACGACCATCGTAGCCGCTTCCCGTTAACCGACCGTTAGCCGCAGCCTCAATAGCGTAGTTAGGATTGGCCATTTTCGGCCTGGTGAAGACAGATAACTTGCGTGTGCATACGTGCCCCAGCCGGCGCCGCTGGTACTAGAGGAGTGCTCGGCGCTCCATGAGCCAGACGGTCAGCTGCGAACGGGAACCGAGACCTAGTTTGCGCAGGATCTTGGCGACGTGGTTGGCCACCGTGTGCTCGGAGATGGAGAGCTCGGACGCGATCTGCCGGTTGGTGAGGCCGCGGGCCACCGATGCCGTTATCTCCTCCTCGCGGCGGGTGAGGGTAGCCGCTTGCACGCCTGCCGACGGTTGCTCCGCCACGGCGTCCGTGGGCGGGATAGTCTCTCCTCCGGAGAGCGCATACTCGACCGCCTCGTTCAAGCTCATCGTGCTCCCCTTGGTCCAAGCGGCTGAGAAGGCGGCTTCGCCCAACAGGGAGCGTAGCTCATCCACTGCCTGCTCGTGTACGGAGCGGTCCTGAGCATAGGGGTAGAGAACCCCGCCTGCAGTCTCGAGCGTCGTCTCTGCCGCCCCAAACAGCCGTGCTGCGTGCCCCATCTCCCCTTGTGCCGTGGCTACCTGGGCCAATCCCTCAATGCAGTACGCTATGTTTGCCTTGTCGCCCGCCTCGGACGAGAGTTTTAGTCCCTCCGCGTACAGCCTTGCTGCTCGTTCGTGATCGCCTCGGCCCTGCGCCGCCAGCGCCAGTCCATAGAGGGCAGCAGAACTTGCAAGCCTGTTTCCTATCTCCCTCGACACTGCTAGCCCCTCTTCGAAGTAGCGCGCGGCCTGCTCGTAGGCGCCCTGGCCGAGGTATATCGACCCCATGTGCCCGAGCCCACCGCTCAGGGCCCACTTGTCGCCCGCCTCGAGGATGTATGGTTCAGCTTCCTCGAACAGCGCGATCGCCCCATCGGCATCGCCCCGTTGCATCAGCGCCGAGGCCTTCCCGGCCAGGGCATACGCTAAGCCTAATCTGTCTCCCACCTGCTGAAACAGGGAGGCGGCCTTTTGACATACCCGTTCCATATTTTCGGGGCTGGCGATTCCGTAGTATGTGCTGGCTTGCACCCAGAGCGCCTTGGCCTGAGTGTGCGCGCTCAGGTTCTCGCCACGCGCCAGCGCCGCTTCGATCCAGCGGCGCCCCTCGCCTTGATGCCCACGGATTAACCAGAACTTCCAGAGGGCCCAAGCGAGCCGCACGGCGTCCTCGAGTTCGTTCGTCTCCAAAAGGTGTGCCATCGCGACGCGCAGGTCGTCGTTATCTTCTTCGAGGCGCTCCAGCCACTCCACCTGTCCTGCGCCCCTGAGCTCCGGCTCCGCCTTCTCGGCGAGCGCCAGGAAGAAGGCGGCGTGCCGGTAGCTAATCGGGCCGGCTTCTTTGCTCTCCTCCAACAACCCCCGCGCGTACTGTCTAACGGGCTCCAGAAGCCTGTAGCGTGCGCCCCTCTTCCAGCTCTCCTCCGCTACCACTAGCGACTTGTCCACAAGCCAAGAAAGTAAGTCCAAAACGTCTTCTTCCTCGATGCTTCCCCCCGCTCCGACGCTCTCTACCGCCTCCAGAGCGAAGCCGCGGGCAAACGCGGAAAGTCTCTTGAATAGCGCTCGCTCGGGCTCGCTAAGCAGTTCGTAGCTCCAGTCCAGCGCCGCCCTTAGGGTCCGGTGATGTTGGTGCGCCGTCTGGTCATCTCCGGTAAGCAGCTTGAGGGAGTGCCCCAGCCGTTCGGAGATCTGCTCGGGAGAGAGCACCCCGACCCTCGCTGCCGCGAGTTCTATGGCCAGCGGTATGCCCTCTAGTCCCGCGCACACCCGCGCCACGGCCGTGGTGTTCTTTGGCGTGAGTTCGAAGCCAGGGTGCCTGACGGAGGCTCGATCCACGAACAAACGTGCCGACTCGTAGCCCTCGAGCTCCTCCGTTGTGGGGGTCTGGTGTGCGCTGGGGGCCGAGAGCAGGGGCACGTGCCAGCTCAACTCGCCCGTCGTGCCTAAGGGTTCGCGGCTAGTGGTTAGTATCCGTAAGCGCGGGCACGAATCGATGAGGGCATCCGTAAGGCGTGCTGTGGCATCGATCAGGTGCTCGCAGTTGTCTAGGACGAGCAGCATCTCTTTGTTGCCCAAGTAGTCGAGCAGGGTATCGAGAAGGAGACGGCCCGGCTGCTCGCGCACGCCGAGCGCCGCGGCTACCGCCTGCACGACCAGCGTCCCCTCAGGAAGCGGTGCCAACTCTACGAGCCATACCCCGTCCGGGTAGGTGCCAACTAATTCCCTTGCCACCTCTAAGGCAAGACGTGTCTTGCCACAACCACCAGTCCCAACGAGGGTCAAGATACCCGGCACAGCGAGGGTTCTCTTGACCTCGACCATCTCTACCTCGCGCCCAACGAAGTTTGTCGCGGCTGCCGGCAGGTTGTGAATAACGTCGTGGGACGGTTCCTCTGCCTGTGGAAGAGCAGCGGGTGGTGCCGGCCGGAGCCTCCCGGCTGCTATCTCATCGCGCAGACGACCGATCGTCGGCCCAGGCTGCGTACCAAGCCTCTGGGAGAGAACATCGCGGAGCCGATCGTGCTGGGCCAGGGCTTGCTCGGGGCGGCCGGAGAGGGCGTAGAGACGCATAAGGCTTTCGTGCGCCTCCTCGAGTGTGGGTTCCTTGGCTGTTGCCTTGCGAAGCACCTCCATGGCTAGTACGTGCTCGTTGCGTACTTCGTAGAGTCCTGCGAGCTCTATGAGTAGCGCAAGGTATACTCGCCGCAGCTCCTCCCGCCACTGCTGGGTCCACTCCTCGTAGCGGTCATCGGGCAAGAGGTCGCCCCCGTAGAGGTCTAGAGCGGCCCGATAAGTCGCAGGCTCCTTGGCGCGTCTAGCCAACGCTGCGGCCTCCTGGAAGGCCTTCACGTCCACCCACAGGTTCCCCTCTGGGCACAGCACGAGTGATTCGCTCTGAGAAACCAGGTACCGGGAGCCTGCTTCTAAGTCGAGTATCCTACGTGCAGCGTAGAGGGTCTGGCGCAGGTTGTTCGAAGCCGCTCTTGTGCCGAAGTCGGGCCACATGACGTCCAGCGCCTGCTCTCGGTGGAGGCGGTGACCGGGAGCCAAGGCCAGCAACTTCACCAAGGCGGTTGCCTTTTTAAGACGCCACGCGGCCTTCTCGATAGGTGTCGAGCCCACGGTAACCCGGAAGTCCCCGAGGAGCCAGACCCGTACCAGCTGGGATCTTCTTGCGCTGTCTTGTTTCGTTTGAGGACACATAATATACCCACCGCTTATGTCTCCTGTCTATTCTCCTACAGGATCGGAGTCTGCGGCAACGAATCGTTTATGATTGTGGGTAGATCGCGGCGCACGCCTTGCGAGTCAGCACGGCTTAGGAGACGTTGGGGAGGGACCCCCGAACTACGAGAGGGTCAATCTCGGATGGTCTCGATGACGGCGGCCTGGCGGCGCTAGCCGAACATGACTTGAGCACGACGGTCAAGCCTCATCTGAATCGGGTAGAAGATGTAGAGAGGTGGCTCTCGTACGCGCTGCGTTTGCTGTGGTCCTAAGAAGCGTACGCTGACCCCTACGCCGTAGCCGCCTGGGCGACGAAGATGAGCACACCCACCTCCGACTTGTCGCGCGTGTTCAGGTAGGCGGAAATTATGTCAAGTAGGACACCCGGGTCGAACAGCAGTCCCACGTCATTCGAGGGCCAGCTGCAGCCATCGCGGTAGCACGCGGGGTGGGCCGTTCATGTGTACCGTGCAGAGCCTACAGATAATAGTGATTTTTGACTACGCTCTCGGGTATTCCTTTAACGGCCAGCTAACGGCGGACCGCTACGATAGCTTGTGACGAACGCTCGGATTAATCGCGGCGAACTTGCAGATGCGACTAGGCGGCGAGCCACTTCTACCAAGGACCTCCGACAAGGCGCCAAAGGGTAGGGAAGATGATCCATCGAACCATATCATTCAAGAACGTGTACCCGGCTCGGGGAGGGCTCTTGTCTCTTTCGACGGTCCTAGTGCTGGCGCTGGTGGAGACCTTGCTCTTCCTCGCTCTCTCACATGGTTCCGCCGACGCCGCCACGACCTTCACCGTCAACCGCACCGGCGACGCCGTCGACAGGAGGCTCGGCGACGACGCGTGCGACGCCTCGCGCGAGCGGGGCAGGCAGTGCACCCTGCGGGCGGCCATCCAGGAGGCCAACGATACCCCCGGCCCGGACAGGATCGGCTTCAACATACTTGGCATTGCGGCGGTGAAGACCGTCGCCCCGGCCCGCCCGCTTCCCGCCATAACCGAGGCCGTCACCATCGACGGCTACACGCAGCGAGGCGCGAGGGCCAACAGCTTGGCCGAGGGCACCAACGCGGTCCTGAAGATACAGCTGAGCGGGGCCAACGCGGGCGACGGTGCTGCTGGCATCACTGTTACTGGTGCCGACAACATTGTCAGGGGCTTGGTGATAAACCGCTTCAGGGGTGGCGGCGTCGTCTTGGAGGGTGCGGGCGCTACCAACAACGAGGTCCAGGGCAACTTCATAGGCACCGACGCCTCCGGCACGCGGCCCATGGGCAACAATGATGCCAGCACATTCCCGGGCTACGGCGTGCAGATTCGAGGCGGCTCCGGCAACCTCGTCGGGGGCACCGGTGCCGGGGCACGTAACCTCATCTCGGCCAACTCCTATGGCGTTTCCATCAGCGGAACCGGGGCGACTGACAACAGGATCGAGGGCAACTTGATGGGTACCAACGCCGCCGGCACCCGCATGGTGGGGAACGCGTATGGCGGCGTCGTAATTGAGGACGTGCCCGGCAACATCGTGGGGGGGACGGCGAGCGGCGCGGGCAACGTCATCTCCGGCAGTTTGGACTACAATGTCTTCGTAACGGGCGCCACCGCGACGGGCAACAGGGTGCAGGGCAACCGCATTGGCACCGACCTCACGGGCACCCAAGATCTTCTCTTCAGCATGTCCGGGGTGGCGATCGACGCCCCCGGCAACCTTGTCGGAGGCACCGGTGCCGGGGCGGTCAACCTCATCTCGGGCAACGTGGTCGGCGTCAGCATAACCGGGGCGGGGACCAACAACAGGATAGAGGGTAACCGCATTGGCACGGACGTCACGGGCACCCAAAAGCTGCCCAACGCCGGATCAGGCGTGGAGATCGGGGGCGCGGGAAACTTCGTCGGCGGCACGCAGGCCGGGGCGGGCAACCTCATCTCGGGCAACTCCGAGCACGGGGTCCTCATCCGGGGCACCGGCGCGACGAACAACTCGGTGGAGGGCAACCTCGTGGGCACGGATGCCTCCGGCAACCAGGGCCTGGGCAACGGCCTGTACGGCGTGTCCTTGGGTAGCGGCCTGGTCGCCATGTCCCCCTCGGCGTCCGACAACACCGTCGGCAAGGGCAACACCATCGCCCACAACCCGAGCGGGGGCGTAAGGATCATCGGGTCCCGCAACAGGGTGGAGGGCAGCGTCATCGAAGCCAACGGCGGCAACGGCGTCAATATATCCTACTACTCCTTCTGGGACAGCAGCGGCAACCATAGGGTAATACCCTCCAACGACAACTTGATAGGGGGAGCCTCAGGCGCTCAGGAGAACGTCATCCGCGACAACAACGGGTCCGGGGTACGGATAAGTGGCGGCGCGGGCAACAGCGTCCGCACCAACCGCATATTCGCGAACGGCTACCTGGGCATACTCTACGGCTTCATGGGCGGGGTCGGCTTCAACGACGAGGACGACCCCGACGGCGGGGACAACAACGGGCAGAATTACCCCGTCGTAACCTCGGCCACGAAAGACCCCGTCTCCGGCGAGACGACCATCACCGGTACGCTCAACAGCAACCCCAACCAGACCTACCTCATCCAGTGCTTCGAGGCCGACTCGGACGCGAGGAACCACGGCGAGGGGGAGACCTTCCTCGGGGAGGCGACGGCCGCCACCGACGCCGACGGGGACGCCACCTTCACCTGCACCGCAACGGAGGATGCCCTGGCGGTTGGCGACGAGGTGACCACGACGGCGACCAACACGAGCGGTACGGCAGCCAACACGAGGATCGGCGACACCTCCCAGTTCTCCCAGAACGTCGCCGTCACCGCAGGCCAATGAGAGCGGCACTTGGCGGCGGGTCCCGACCATTCTCTAGCCTTACTTGCGAGAATAGTCGGCTGGCTTTACATCTAGCCCATTTTGGGGATACGCTCGTCTGCCTGTATTGCTACGTTATTTATGTGTCTTTTGTGTCATGCGCGGAGGTGGTCAAGATGAAATGGTTCGCAAGCTTCTTGGTAGGGGCGGCTTGGGCCGGTGGACTCTTGCTGGCCGTGGTCTCCGTAGTCGAACCCTCCAGGGCGGCGTTTCCAGGGGCGAATGGCCTGATCGTGTTCTCAAGCGACCGCGCGACCACTACCAACCCGGACGGCGACTACGAGATCTTCACGATGAAAACGGACGGAACCGAAGTCACCCAGCTCACCGACAACTCCGCGTTCGACTCCGAGTCTGTCTTCTCTGCTGATGGCATGAATATAGCGTTTGTCAGCACACGGGATAATGGCATCGAAGAGATCTACACGATGGGCTCTGATGGCAACAACGAAACCCGACTCACTGACAACTCCGCGACCGATACGAATCCTGCTTGGTCCCCAAACGGCCAGAAGATAGCGTTCGAGAGCCGCCGGGACGGCAACTCCGATATCTACACGATGGACACCGACGCCGCCAACAACGATGCGACCCGTCTCACCAGCAGCCCCGCCATCGATCACTGGCCCGTCTGGTCCCCAAACGGCCAGAAGATAGCGTTCGAGAGGACGTCCACGGGCAACTTCAACACAGATATCTACACGATGGATACCGACGCCGCCACCGGCGACGGGACTAACTTGACCAAGACCACTTCCGTAGACGAGCTCACCCCCGACTGATCGCCCGACGGGAAGAGGATAGCGTTCACCTGCGTCCGAGCCGGTCACTACGACATCTTCACCGTTAGGCCCAATGGCTCTCAACGAACTAGGACCTCCGACACCAGAATTCATGAGATCACCCCTGCCTTCTCGCCCAATGGCGCGAAGATGACGTTCGCAAGCGCTGGGTGGGCACAGACCGTGATGTGTACATCCGCAAGGCGGACGGCACCAAACAGCGGAACTTAACGAATAACGGCGACCACGACGAGATGCCCGACTGGCAGCCATTTTAGGTACCGGGCGTCGGAGAGGTTGCTCGAGCTGCTCGCGCCCTAACGCAGGCCCGACGGCCCGGTATGAGGTGGTTAGGATCTCGAGGAGGCCACATAGCTGCCAGGAGCCACCGGGCATCAGTGTGGCTGCGTGGCACCTACTTCGACGAGGTCGCTGTCGACGCTTGAGGGGAGTCGGTCTCTCCACCCGCCTTTTCTTCGGCCAGGAGCCTCACCCTGTTGGCGTAGAGGCGTGCGACGGGGCGGTCCCCCTCGCCGCCGACGCCCACGACGCGCCTCGGTGGGCGGACGTGGAGGTAGGGGACCTCGTGCTGGGGGCGGGCGTCCTCGGCCGCGCGCTCCTCTGGGCTCACGGAGGGCCGCCACGGCGCTCTATGGACCGGCGCTTCAGCTTGAGCACCTCGCGGGCTATCGCGGCGTTGCCCTGGTCCACCATCCCGGGGTTGCGCTTGGCCCAGCGGTCCACGAGGCGCTCCTGCTCCTCGACGTCCTCGAGCGTCCGGACCTCTCGCCCCCCGCCGAAGACGGCCTCGTGCTCCCGGCGCTCCTGGTCACCAGCTCCCGTCATCGCCTCCGTCACGTCTGGCCCCCCTCGGGTGGCGGGGAGATCTGGCGCGCTATCCCAAGCAACAGCCGCCGGTCCTTCGGACGCATCCTCTGGGCCTCCTCCAGTATCGCCCTGAGGGTTTCGTCCTTCAGTGAAGCTACCAGTGCTTGGTCTGTGATCCTCTCCTCGGCTTCCTCGAACCAGAGCGCCGGCGGGAAGCCCATCGCCGAGGCCATGGCCTCGAGCTTCGCGAGGCCGGGGTTTTCGATGCGGCCCTTCTTGAGGTTTCCCACGTAGGAGCGGCTAACGGTTCCGCCAGTGGCGTTCTCGAGGTCTTGGCCGCCCCACTCGGAGCCGTCGGGCTTGCGGTAGAGCGCGAGCAGCTTTAGGAACCTCTCCGAGACGTGTTCGCTTCCGCCCATCGCTCTCCCCGGTGACGTTCGTTTAACAGACTGCCGGATCGTACAAGATACTACACGGCGGCGAGATCACCCCCTCGGAACTTCGCCCTGAGGGGGTTCCAAGAAATTCGCTGGCGCCCCCCGGCGCGTGCTAGGATACTCGCGTTACGAAAACCTTGCGGGCCCACTACGGGGCGGACCTGCTTTGTCCGGGGGGAGCATCAGGCATGAGACGCACAGGACTTCTGCTGACCGCGACGGCCCTACTCATGGTCGCGCTGGCGGGCACGGCGCTGGCGGCCACCGTCGAGGGCGACGACGGCAACAACGAGCTCAGGGGCACCCGCGGGCCGGACACGATCCGCGCCTTCGGCGGCGACGACACCGCGCGCGGCTTGGGGTCGGGCGCCTAGCGTCTGGAGCGATCTCGCGCTACCCGGCACAACAACGAGAGCCGGAGCCCCGAAGGACCCTGGCCCTACTACATCACTCAGGCCCTCAAACCGTTGACGCGTTGACCCGTTTTCCGGAGGGATAGAAGACCCCCCTCCCCCGAAACCACTGAGTGCGGCACATGAAGAACGCACGAGAGGGGCCGGGCCTTGGCCTATGGGAGGGCGGTCGGCCCGGCCAGAGAAGACGCGAGGATCGCGGGGCTCGGAATCGCAACCCCCGGACTTCGAGAACAGCCTACGCAGGCGGCCCAAACCACGCATCGGTCCGATGGCACATCTTTTACTAGCCATAAGGCGAATCTCTCCCGGAAGCGCGAGTTCTTATGTTACGCACCCCAGGTATGGCAGCCTCTCTGTACATAAGAAGCGCTGGAGCGAATGGCCGGAGCGAAGCCAAAAGGAAAGCCGGGCGGCCTAAGGAGGGGGTAATCAAGGCGCCCGGCTGACGAGATTGTAGCATCGGTCCTATACGGCGCATACCACATTTGGAGGATCTTTTGCCTAGGTCGAATAGACCATTCCGAACGCGATGATCTTGTGCTTTGATGGCGAGCACGGAGGGGGATCGGGGGGCTCCCCGTCCTGTGGGCCCCCCAGCTTTTGCCGCGCGGGCCGGGCCCCGGAGAGATGCGGAGGGGGACCCGACCGAGGACACCCTACGGGTCCAGAGGCCAGCCGCACATCCCCTAAACGAGTGAAACCCGCCGCAGAAGAAGGCCCGGCCCAATTAACGAAGGTCCCGCTAGATGCGCGAGCTCCTACGGACCGACGTCCGGCGCTCGCTAGTGCCGTCCTCGCGGAAGACTTCCTCGGTCGTCAGCAGAACCCACAGACGCTTCGCACGCTTCAAAATGGTCATATCTTTCCTCCGTCTAGAATCGGACTTCAAACTACCTGTCTATTATATGCTCCACGCACATAGCGAACGGTGAAATAGTTACCTGTGGGGTCGTCGAACGCGCCTCATTGCACGTTGAGGGAGGCGGCTTCCCCTAAGGAAAGCCACCCCCGTGATGGTCCTCTCGCCGAGGGCTAGGCTGGCTTGCGGGCGTTCCTCTCGCTGGGGCGGTCGAGGATGCCGACCTCGTCCCGGTAGTGCCTGAATTCCTCGCAGGCCCGCTCGTGCTCCTCTCGGAGGACGGCGACTATCTCTTCCCTCGTCTCGGCGTCGTCGTGGGGGTCGTGCTCGTAGGCGTCCATGCCCATGCCAAAAGCGTCGCAGCGGCGCAAAAGGCCCATCAGGCGCTCCTTTTCGCGCGGGCCGAGCTGGGTGCCCTCTAGCCTCGTGAGCCTGTCCTCGGCCCTCCTCCTCCCGGGCGCGTCCCAGGGCGTCGGCCAGGGCCAGCTCCAAGGGCTCGAGGAGCAGGCCGGTTGCCATGCCGCAGAGGGAGTCGAGGGCGGCCGTGGTCTTGCGCCACGCCTCCAGCTCCTCATGGTGCGTCATGGGCTCCATGCTCTTGGGTACGCTCCACACGTCGCTCGCGAGGACGTGCTCCTCGGTCCAGGTGTTCGTCATGCTCTCCTCCAGTCGTGACACCCGTGGGTGCCAAAGCGAAGCGCCCCGGCCGGGATGGCGCGGGGCGCGGGTTTTAGTACCTCTTCCTGGTTTTGGGGCGGCGGCCCCCGTGGTGGGGGCCTTCCTCTCGTCATGGCCACGGGCTGGCATCCGGCCTAGAGGCTCTCGCCGCGGCGCTTGGCGCGGGCGATTCCAACAGCATACACATGGGCGCAGAGTACGCCCCTATAGTCGTGGTCGATGCAGTCGCAGGTCTCGCGCCTGTAGTTCACCGCGTAGGGATCGCTCTACCGGACATCGAGGGAACGAGGTAGGTCCAGGGGCCGGTCCTCACGATCTCGTGGCCGCGCTCGCGGTAGAGGGCCAGGGCCCGCTCTTCGCGGGTGTCGAGGGTGGGTGGGTGCGCTACAGTAGTGGCGTCCACAGTGACCTCCAAGTCTGTGTGGGCCGGGCCTCGGGAGTGTTGGCGCACTCGCCGGGGCCGCTTCTTTGTTCGACACGCCCATGATAACACAAACGGGACATCTGTGTAGT
>CADCUT010000044.1 GCA_902805975.1 uncultured Rubrobacteraceae bacterium
TGCGGGCCAGCTGGTACTCGACCGCCGGGGCCCAGAAGGACGCGGTATCCGGGGCGAGCTCCCGCAGCAGCCCCAGGGCGTCTTCGTCGGTCCGTGGGTCGGGCCTCTCTTCTTCCGTGCTTCTCTGAAGGGTATAAGGGTGCACGTTGCCTCCTCTTGGGTGGCGTCGCTGGACTTCCGCCTACGACTACCATGCCCCCGAATGCCCGCGCGTGCTCTGCTTCACGTTCGCCTCGACGCTCTCGTTCGACCCGGTCCCAAGGGCCTGCACCCTTCGGGCCATCTTTGCCCGATCGTTGCCAGATCGGGTTTGTGGCACCGGCTGCGTGCGGTATGAACATAGTCTCCGGCGCCCGCTCCTCCTTTCCCTTCCCCCGCTTTTGGGGGTCACCCCACCAAGGGGCGCCGGCCTTCCGAGACAGAAGCGACTTGATCGCGAGGTGATCGAGGACATGACGCACGGGACGAACAACGACGCGACGAGGGCGCTGCACGCCTTGCTCGACGGTGCCGACGGCTGCGGGCCCGCAGCGAGGGCCGCCAGGCTCGCCCAGGACGACGAGCTGGCGGACTTTTTGTGCGGGGTCCAGGACGACATCGTCGGCGAGGCCAGGAAGCTGCTCGCCCAGAGGGCCGCCGAGTGATACGGGTCAGCGAGGAGGCCAAGGCGGTCCTCGGGGCCTCCCCGGCCCCCGAGGGGGAGGTGCTGCGCCTGACCCTTCGCCCGCCCGGGGCGGGGCGACCGGGGGGGCTGGCCTTCGACCACGGCCCCGGGCAGGGCGCGGATCAGGTCGTCCAGCACGCGGGCAGGCAGGTACTGCGTATCGACCTCCCGGTGCGCAAGGCCTTCGACGGATCCGCCGTGGAGGTGGTGGACGAAGCCGTGGTCGTGGTGCCGCCGGGGCCACCGTCCGCGGACGGGGACGCCCGTGGCGCCCTTGTTCGGCCCCCCGGCCCCCGCATCGCCGCCCCGCGGTCTTCCCGGGCCGAGGGGCGCCAGGGACGAGCGGGTTCCGACGCGGGTACGGGGAGGGGTTGACCGCCGTGGACCACGAGGAGTTCGCGACACGGGCCGAGAGGCGGCTGCGGGCCGCGGCCGACCGGCTCGAGGACGAGGCGCAAGGGCTCGGCATCGGCGGCGGGGCCGCGAGGACCGCCGCCAGGGCCGGGGAGCTGAGGGTGGCGGCGCTGCTGGTGCGCGGTGAGGCCGAGGCGGTGAGCCGTTCGGAGGAGGTCCCGGCCGTGACAAAGCCGGACCCCGCCGGCGCCCCGCCCCTGCGGGCGCAGGGCTGACGTGGCCTCGATCATGCCCGACGAAGTGGGGCCCGCGCTCCTGCGGACCGCGGGAGGCCTGGAGGCCGGCGCGCAGCGGCTCGGGGCCCAGGCGGCGCTCCCCGTGGTGGCCGGCTGGCAGCGCCGTCTGAAGGAGACCGGCCACCCCGAGCTCCTGCCCGTCGCCGGGACCCTCTCGGAGCTCAGGCTCGGGCTCTCCGGCGGGGTGCGGGATCCGGCCGTCACGGGTGCGCTGCTGGGAACCTTGAGCGGGCAGGTGAGGGGCGTGGCCGAGTCCGGGCCGGGTGCCGGGGTCTCAGAAGATCTGCTGAGGCTGAGCGCCCTGCTCGCCGTCCAGAGCCGCGTCCTGGTCGCCCTCGCCTCCTGACCCCCTCCCGAAATGCCCGGCACCCCTTGCACCCTTCGGGCCATTTTCGCCCGCCTGCGGTAGGTCTGCACCTTTCGGACCACGAGAAGCGCCCGCCTGAATGGTAACGTAGCGGCCACAATGCTCACCCCCTGCGAGGACTGCGGCCACGAGCTCTGGTCGGAGGTGCGCGAGGTAGGCGCTTTTCGCCTCGTGGTCCACTTCGACGACGATAAGCGCAGCGGGACCTACGCCGAGCACGCCCCGAGTTGCCCGGGCTGCGGCGCCCGGCTCGACCGGGGACTAACGATGCCGGACCCCCTCAGCCATCCACCGGGCCACGGGTAGGGCGCAGCGGGCGCGGCAAAATTATGACATGGCCGGGTGTGGGAGGGGTAGGCGATGGAGAGAATGCAGACGGGGCCCAGGAAGATCAGCCTGGCGGTACTGGCGGTGGGCGCCCTGGTATTCGTCGTCGGAGGCGGCCTGCTCTTGTACGCCCTGTTCGGTGGGGAGGACCCCTCATCGGTGCCGGCCCCCGATAGCGAGGTGCTCAGCCTCACGGTGCCTGGCATGAAGCGGGTCGATGACCTGCCCGTCTACGACGCGCCCCCCGAGGGCTTCGAGGCGGCGCTGAGGAGGGGCAGCGTGCACGTCAGCAGCACGGGCTTCCCGTGGCAGGAGGGGGCCAACGTCTACATCGCCGGCCACCGCCTCGGCTACCCGGGCACGAGGAGCTACCTGGTCTTCCGGGACATCGACAAGCTCGAGAAGGGCGACGAGGTGACCCTCACCGATGCCAACGGCACGCGCTACACCTACGAGATCTTCAAGCAGTTCCAATACGGCCCCGACGCCGAACGCGTCCTCGAGCCCGTGGAGGGCAAGAACGTCGTGACCTTGCAGAGCTGCACGTGGCCCGACTACGCCCGCCGGATAGCCGTCCAGGCCGAGCTAACGGACGTGAGCGAGGAAGCCGCATAGCCTTGCGGGGCTGCATCCTTCGGGCCATTTTCCTGCACACCGGGCGACGAGGCGTACCCCGGCACCCACATCTGGGTAGACGGGTAGACACCGGAACGGGATGATCCCCGGAAGCAATGTTCGCGTTACCGACCGACGGAGCTTCGATGCGCACGAGGAGAGGAGAACGCACGGCAAGGAAGAGAACGTCTGGTGTTACGCGAACTTCGGTCCGAGGGGGTCTCGGAAGTCGGCATGACCCTGCGCCGCCCACGGGCCCGGATGTTGCTATGCAGTTCACCGGGGCCGCGCAAAACGTTACCGTCCTGTTGCCAGGACTTAACACGCCTAGGTGTAGATGGCATATACTCCGCCCTTCGCCTTACGGAAGCGAACCGATCGCGAGGTGATCGAGGCGATGACGCACCACGAGACGCACGACCCGAGGACGGCTTTGTACGACCTCTTGGCAGGCGCCGAGGGCTGCGGCTCGGCCGCACGGGCCGCCAGGCGCGCCCAAGACGACGAGCTGGCTGACTTCCTGCGCAGGGCCGAGGAGGAGGTAGCGGGCGAGGCCAGGCGGCTGCTCGCCCAGAGGGCCGCCGAGTAGGCGTCGCCCAGGCGCGGCGTCGGTGTCATCAATAGAAGAACCGGGAGTTGATCGAAGTGAGGCACGAGGAGTTCGCACGCAGGGCCGAGGGGCGGCTGGAGGCCGAGGCCGATCGTCTCGAGGGCCAAGCGAGAGAGCTCGGCATCGGCGGCGGGGCCGCAAAGACCGCGGCGCGAGCCGGGGAGCTCAGGGTCGCGGCGCTGCTGGTGCGCGAGGAGGCCGAAGAGGCGGGCGAGGCCGAGGAACGGCGGCCGACCGCAGATGCCCCACCCCTCGAGGCGCAGACCTAGGGCCACGGAACTGGGTTCGTGACGCGCGTTACGGGCGTGCCGTCGAGGTTAAAGACCACGCAACCGACCGAAGAGACGACAGTTGAGGATAGCGTTCATAGGCCCGCCGGGCGCGGGCAAGAGCACCCAGGCCAAGAGGGTGGCGAGGTCCCTGCCCTCCCACAACCGCTCCCCCAGGTTCTCCTCCGGGGAGCTCGTGCGGGCCGAGATAGAGGCCGGCACAGACCTCGGACGGGATGTGGAGGCCACCTACGCGCGCGGGGAGAGGGTGCCCGACGAGACGATCTTGGCGCTTCTCCTGCCGCGCCTGAGGCGAGCGGGTTCATGCTGGACAACTTCCCGGCCACGGCCGGGCAGGCCCGCGCCCTGAACGATGACCTCGAGGAGAACGGGGCGGGGGGCCTCACCCGTGTCGTCTGCCTGGAGGGCCCCTCAGACGAGGAGCTCGTCGAGAGGATCCTGGGCGGGCGCAGGACGAGCCGGGCCACGGGGGAGGTCTACCACCTCGAGCACGACCCGCCGCCGAGGCCCGAAGAAAGGCTCGACCCGGGCGGCTTCCTGGAGCGCGACGACGACACCGAAGAAGCCACGCGGGCGCACCTGGAGGCCTGGCGTCGGGAGGCCAACGCCCTGAAGGCATATTATGGCGAGCGCGGCCTTCTCGCCGTGGTGAACGCCCGCCGGCCGATGGCCGAGGTTACCGGGGAGATCCTCGCGGCCCTGGGCCACCCGGAGAGACCCGAATACTACGCAGCCCCCGGGACCGTTTAAGGGGCTCGTGGAAACCCGGGGCGAAGCCGAGCGCCGGGACCGCCTCGAAGACGCCCTGGCGCTGGACGACGGGACGAGGGTCGCCTTCCGGACCGTCTCGCCCTGCGACGCCTGGGCGCTCCAGAGGCTGCACGCCCGCTGCAGCGAGCGCTCGGTAGAGCTCAGGTTCCACGGCCCCCTCCGGGAGCTCTCGGACGCGAAGGCCGCCCTCCTCTCCCGGGCCGAGGACGGGGACCGCCCCGCGTTTGCGGCGCTAGATCCCGACGGGGGCGACGAGATCGCGGCGGTGGTGCGCTTCGAGCGCGAGGAGGGGGGCGAGGCGGCCGAGTACGCAGCGCTGGTCGAGGACCGCTGGCAGGGGCGCGGGTTGGGCCGGGCGCTGACGGAGCGGCTGGTCGAAGGCGCCCGCGGGCGGGGCGTGCGGTGCCTGTACGCGCTGGTGACGCCCGGCAACGAGAGGATGGTGCGCCTGCTCCGGGGCCTCGGGCTGCCGACGAGGAAGGGCCAGGAGGGGGGCGCCGAGCGCCTAGAGGTCGACCTGGGGGGCCCGGGTGGGCCGGTGGACGGGGCCCCGGGCGAGTAGAACCCCCCAATGGGGGTAGGAAGCACCGAAACGCACAAGTCCACAAGGGAGGAGAACGGACATGATGGACAGAGGTAAGGCGCAAGACGTCAACGAGGCGGCCCGGCGCTTCGCCGAGACGCTGGCCGATTCGTACAGGCTCGTCTACGGGCAGGCCACAGAGGCGGGCCAGCGCCAGCAGCAGCGCGCCCGGCAGTTCTCGGAGCTCGTGGCCGACAACCTCAGGGAGCAGACCGAGGCCAACCGCGCAGCCGCGCAGCAGCTCAGCGAACAGGCCCAGAGGCAGCAGCAGGCCGGCCAGGACCTCGCGCGCGAGTCGGTGGAGGCGTACGCCGAGTTCCTAGACGACGCCTTCTCCCGCTACCGCTCGGGCGCCGAGCGGGCAACGGAGACCGCGCAGCGGGGCGCGGGCACCCTCGCCGACGCGACCACGGGGCTGGTGGGCACGGCGGCCGGCGCGGCCGGGGCCACGGCAGGCGCTGCGGCGGGCGCCACCCGGGAGGCGGCTGATGCGGCGACCTTCCCCATCCCCGGCTACGATTCGATGAGCGTGGATGAGATCGAGGGTAGGCTCGGCCCCCTAACGGACGACCAGGTAGAGCGCCTGAGGGACCACGAGCGCCAGAACCAGAACCGCAAGACCCTCATCGATCGCTACGACCAGAAGCTGAGGGCCTCCTCCTAAGGGGGCCAGGGAACCGTAGCCCACAGAGAAGGGGGCGTGGCCCTACCCCGCCCCTCCTCGCGCGCCTCATCGGCCGTATCCACCGCACGTTCCTAGGAAGTCGAGGTTCTCCGACACCGGCGCGTCCCGGCGGTTGACGCGCCGGTTTCCCGGGGCACCGCGCCCTCGGGCACCGCTCTACCACAATACGCGCATGCAATAGGAGGGGGACTTGCCGCCCGACTACCGGCTGAGTAAGGACGAGTGTGAAGGTAGTAACGTCGCGGCCACGATGCTCACCCTATGCGGAGGCTGCGGGCACAGGCTGCGGTCGGAGGTAAAGAGCGCTGGGGCGTTCCGATTCCTGGCCCACTTCGACGACGAGGGCAGCGCCACCTACGCCGAGCACTGCCCCTCCTGACCTTCGTGCGACCTCAAGTTGGACTCAGGGATGGCAGGTCCGGAGGCGACCGAGAGACGATCCCACCGGAGCGGGTAACCCGATCCCTCTTCTATTCGCCGTACGTCCTAGAAGAAAGATTGCAAGGTTCTCTGGAGCTCGCAACCCGGATCTCGTCGCCGTCAGGCCGTCCCGTTGCGCATGGCGTGGTTGCCTATCCTGCGGTAGCGTTCGTAGCGGCGTTTGATGAGGGATGAGGGGTCGATGGTCGCGAGTTCCGGGAGAACTCGTTCGAGGGCGGAGCCGACGGACTCGATGGCGGTCTCGGGCTCGTTGTGGGCGCCGCCGAGGGGTTCGTCGAGGACCTCGTCCACGATCTCGTGCTGTTTCAGGTCCCTGGCCGTGATCTTCATGGCCGCCGCCGCCTCCGCCGCCCGGCCCGGGTCGCGGAAAATTATGGAGGCGCAGGCCTCGGGCGCTATGACGGAGAGGTACGAGTTCTCGAGCATCCCGACGTAGTCCGCGGCGCACATGGCGAGCGCCCCACCCGAGCCGCCCTCGCCGATGATGACGCAGACGATGGGGACCGGGGAGCGGGCAAGCGCCATCAGGTCTTCTGAGATCGCCCATGCCTGGCCCCGCTCCTCGGCCTGGCGTCCGGCGAACGCGCCGGGCGTGTCGACGAGCGTAACGACCGGCATGCTGAAGCGGGCGGCCAGGTCGTAGAGCCGCCGTACCTTGCGGTAGCCCTCGGGGTGGGCCATGCCGAAGTTGCCCCTCACCCGGCTCTCGACGTCCGAGCCCTTGTCGTGCCCGATCAGGACGACGTTGTGCCCGCCGCGCTTGAGCCTGGCGAAGCCGCCGCGCACCGCGTGGTCCTCCCCGTGCGCCCTATCGCCGGAGAGCTCGTAGAAGTCATCGGCCAGGGCGTCGCGGTAGGCCCGGAAGTTCGGGCGGTCGGGGTGGCGGGCGACCTGGACGCGCTGGTAGGGGGAGAGGTTCGTGAAGATCCGGCGCCGCGCGGCGGCAAGGGCCTCTTCGAGGCGTGAGATCTCCGCCTGCAAGCCTTCGCTCTCCCCGGCGAGCCGGTGGAGCTCTCCTATCCTGGCCTCGAGCTCCTTTATGGGCCTCTCGAAGTCGAGGATCACGCGACGAACCCCAAGAGTCTTTCGAGATCGTCCCTTAAGGCCAGCCTGTGGACGATCCGGTCGACCATCCCGTGCTCCCTCTGGAACTCGGCGGTCTGGAAGCCCTCCGGCAGCCGCTCCCTGGTCGTCTGCTCTATGACGCGGGCGCCGGCGAAGCCGATCCTGGCCCCGGGCTCCGCGAGCACGACGTCGGCCGCCGTCGCGAACGAGGCCGTCACCCCCCCGAACGTCGGGTCCGTGAGGATCGAGATGTAAGGCCACGACCCCTCGACGTACCTGGACAGGGCGACGCTCGTCTTGGCGAGCTGCATGAGCGAGTAGACGCCCTCGAACATCCGCGCCCCGCCGGAGGCCGACACTATTACGAGCGGGATCTCCTCCGCGTAGGCCCGCTCCACGGTCCTCGCGACCTTCTCCCCGACCACGCTCCCCATCGACCCCCCGATAAACCGGAAGTCCATGACCGCGAGCGCGACCCGCCGGCCGCCGACCGTCCCGACGCCGCTCAGGATGGCATCGTCTAGCCCCGTCTTCTGGCGCGCCTTCTGGAGCCGGTCCTCGTAGCCCTCGAAGCCTAGAGGGTCGCTTGCGAACAGGCCATCGTCGCGCGTCTCGAAGGAACCGCGGTCGGTCAGGAGCCTCACGCGCTGGGGGGCCGGGAGCGGGTAGTGGAACTCGCAGTGCGGGCAGACGTTGAACCGGGCGGCCAGGTCCTTCTCGTAGATGGGCTGCCCGCACCGCTCGCACTTGGTGAAGACCGCGTCCATCGGCCCGACGCCGCTCTCGGTCTCGGGGGCGCTACGGGAGTACTCCCTCCGCTTGCTAAGCCAGTTTCTGATCGACGCCCCCCGCCTTCTCTACCGCCCCGACCGCCTCGCGAACCCCGCGCAGCCACTCTCCCGCCCCCTCGGCACCGACCTCGCCGACGAGCCGCATGAGCTTGCTGCCGATTATGACGCCGTCCGCCTCCGCCGCGGCCTCGGCGGCGTCCTCGGGCGACCCTATGCCGAACCCAAGCGCCACCGGCACCCCCGCCTTCGCCCTGACCCGCCGCAGAAGCTCGACGGCCTTCGGCGGCAGGCCCTCGCGCACCCCGGTAACGCCCGCCACCGAGACGCAGTAGACAAAGCCCGTCGCGAGCGCCACCGCCTCCTCCACCCGTCCATCGGAGGAAGTAGGGGCGATAAGCGGGCAGAAGCCGACGCCGCGCATCTCGCACATCCGGGCGAAATCGGCCGCCTCATCCACGGGAAGGTCCGGTATCACGAGCCCCGAGACCCCGGCCCCCGCCGCCTCGTCCAGAAAACGCTCAGCACCCCTGGCGAAGATGGTGTTGTAGTAGAGGAGGAACACGACCGGCACCCGGTCTGAGAAGCGGGTGGCGAGATCCAGACAGTAGCGGAGGTCCGCGCCGTTCTCGATGGCGCGGGTGGTTGTATCCTGGACCGTCGGCCCGTCGGCGAGCGGGTCGGAGAACGGAATACCTATCTCCAGCACGTCACCCCCCGCGGCCAGGAACGCCTCCCCCACCCTGGCCGCGCCCTCAAGGGTCGGGTAGCCGGCCGTCAGGTACGGGATGAGGGCCGTCCTGTCCCCCGGGAAAGCCCCCCTCAGCCTCTCAGCACCGCTCACGAGGGATCTTCGCCCGCTTCCCGCGCGTCCATGCCTAAAGCCTCGGCCACCACGCCTATGTCCTTGTCGCCGCGGCCGGAGAGGTTGATGACGAGGTTCTTGCCAGGACCCAACTCGCGGGCCACCTTCTCGGCGTAATGGATCGCGTGCGAGGTCTCGAGCGCCGGGATGATGCCTTCGAGGCGCGAGCAGAGGACGAACGCATCGAGCGCCTCGTCGTCCGTGGCGCCCACGTACTCGACGAGTCCCTCGTCCTTGAGGTAGGCGTGCTCGGGGCCGACCGAAGGGTAATCCAGGCCCGCGCTTATGGAGTGGGCCTCCCGGATCTGGCCCTCGTCGTTCTGGAGGACGTAGCTCAGGTTGCCGTGCAGGATACCCGGCCGCCCGCCGGTAAGGGACGCGCCGTGCTCGCCGGTATCCAGGCCCCTACCCGCGGCCTCCACGCCGACGAGGCGTACCCCCTCGCGCCCGACAAACGGGTGGAAGGCGCCGATCGCGTTCGAGCCGCCCCCGACGCAGGCCACGATGGCGTCCGGGTCACCGCCGAACCGCTCCCGGCTCTGGGCTTCGAGCTCGCGGCCTATGACGGACTGCAGGTCGCGGACCAGGCGGGGGTAGGGGGCGGGGCCCGCGACCGTCCCGATGATGTAGTGGGTGTCCTCCACGTTCGTTACCCAGTCCCGAATCGCCTCGTTGAGCGCCGCCTTGAGCGTGCCGGAGCCGGTCGTTACCGGGACCACCTCGGTTCCGAGAAGCTTCATGCGCAGGACGTTCGGGGCTTGCCGCCTCGTATCTTCTTCGCCCATGTAGACGACGCACTCGCGGCCGTAGAGGGCCGCGACGGTGGCCGTGGCGACGCCGTGCTGGCCGGCGCCGGTCTCGGCGATGATTCGCGTCTTGCCCATCCGTTCGGCCAGCAGCATCTGGCCGAGGGCGTTGTTGATCTTGTGCGCCCCCGTGTGCGCGAGGTCCTCCCGCTTGAACCACACGTTCGCCCCGCCCCACTTCCTCGTCAGACGTTCGGCGAGCATCAGGGGCGTGGGACGCCCGACAAAGTCGCGCGCGAGGCGGTCGAGCTCCTCGTTGAACTCGGGGTCGTTGCGGTAGCGTTCGTAGGCCTCCTCGAGCTCTTCGAGGGCGTGTATCAGGGTCTCTGGAACGAACCTGCCGCCGAAGGCGCCGAAGTACCCTTCCCGGTTATCAACCTTTTGCCGCAACGATGAACCTCCGAACGGACTCTTCATTCTTCTTTCCGGGCGCGTCTTCTAGGGATGAGGAGGCGTCCACGCCGTAGGGCTCGAAGAATTCGACGGCCTCACGCACGTTCTCCGGCGCCAGCCCCCCGGAGACGACGATGTTACCACGGCCCTTCAGCGATTTCGCCAACCCCCAGTCGAACCTCTCCCCCGTCCCGCCGCGCGCCTTCTCGCTGTACGCGTCCAGCAGGATCAGGTCCGCGTCAAAGCTTTCGACATCCGCCAGGTCGTCAGCGTTACGCACCCTGACGGCCTTCATGACCGGAAGCCCGCCGGCCCGGACCGCGGCCACCATCTCCGGCGTCTCGTCGCCGTGAAGCTGCGCCATGTCGAGGCCCGCCTCCGAGGCCGCCCGCAGCACCTCCTCCGGCGCCACATTGACGAAGACGCCGACCTTCAGGACGTTCTCGGGGAGGGCGATGGAGATCCTACGCGCCTCCTCCACGCCGACCTTGCGCGGGCTCTCGGCGAAGATAAAGCCGACCGCGTCCGCCCCGGCCTCGGCGGCCGCGCGGGCGTCCGCCACGTTGGTCATCCCACATACCTTTACCATCGTCATAACCTTGAGTTTACTCCTTGGACCGGACGCCATCGCGACGACCGGCGCGGTGTGATCGGAGCCCGTTAAGCGTTTCGTAAGAAAGGGACAAGGTCCGCGCGAGAACCACCGCTTAAACTCGGGGGCATGCGCCCCGCTGTCCCGGCGGGACCCGGGAGATAGAAGGAGCTGGAGCTTTGGCGTCGAACTACGATCTGGTTGTAATAGGCGGGGGGACCGCGGGCCTCGTCTCTGCCGCGGGCGCGGCCTCGCTCGGCGCGCGGGTCGCCCTCGTCGAGCGGGACAAGCTCGGCGGCGACTGCCTCTACCGCGGCTGCGTCCCGACAAAGACGCTCGTCAAGAGCGCCCGCGTGGCGCACCTCGTCCGGCACTCCGAGGAGTACGGCGTGTTGAGCGGTGGCCCAGAGGTCGACTTCCCGGCGGTGATGGACCGGATGGAAAGGGTCATAGCGGAGGCTGGCGAGCACGACAGCCCGGAGCGCTTTCGCGGGCTGGGCGTGGACGTGTACCAGGAGGAGGCCCGCTTCGAGGCGCCCGACCTGATCGCGGTCGACGGCCGACGGCTGAAGGCCCGCAGCGCCATCGTCGCCACGGGCTCCCACCCCACCGCGCCGCCGGTCGAGGGGCTGGAAGAGGTCGGCTACCTCACCAACGTCGAGGCGCTGCGGCTCAGGCGGTTGCCCCGCTCGATGATCATCGTCGGCTCGGGTCCTATAGGCAGCGAGTTCGCCCAGATCTTCGCCCGCTTCGGCTCGGACGTTACCCTCGTCTCGACCTCCCCCCTGCCGCTGCCCAAGGAAGACCCCGAGGTCAGCGAAGTGCTCAGGCAGGTCCTCCTGGCCGACGGCGTGACGTTCCACGGCGGGTACACGGCCGAGAAGGTACGGGTGGAGAACGGCGAGAAGGTCATGACCGTGAAGAACGCCGCGGGACACGAGGTAGAGGTGCGCGGCGAGGAGATCCTCACAGCCGCAGGGCGCGCCCCGACGGCCGGGACCCTGGCGCCGGAGAACGCCGGTATCGAACTCGAAGAGAAGGGTCTGAAGGTTGACGAGCACCTTCGCACCACGGCCCCAAACGTCTACGCCGCCGGGGACATCACGGGCAAGTACCTCTTCACCCACGTCGCCGAGTACCAGGCCCGCAACGCCCTGCGTAACGCCCTCTTCCCCATAAAGGCGAGGGCCGACCACCGCGTCGTCCCCTGGACCACGTTCACCGACCCCGAGGTCGCCAGGGTCGGTCTCACCGAGGAGCAGGCCCGCCGGC
The DNA here is from genome assembly GCA_902805975.1 of uncultured Rubrobacteraceae bacterium. Taxonomy (GTDB): domain Bacteria; phylum Actinomycetota; class Rubrobacteria; order Rubrobacterales; family Rubrobacteraceae; genus Rubrobacter_D. The sequence goes on from CADCUT010000044.1 coordinate 11,785, forward strand.
AGCACGATGGCGTTGAAGTTTTCCGACAGCCCTTCAGCGGGGTGGACCGGGCGATGGCCGACGGGGAGACGACCGGGCTCGTCAAGATCGTCACCGGCAGGCGGGGGAAGATCCTGGGCGGCCACATCATAGGGCCTGACGCGGGGAACCTGATCCACGAGATAGTCCTCGCCATGCAGCAGAACATCCCCATCGGCACCCTCTCCACGACCATCCACGTCTACCCGACGCTCGCCCAGGCGAACCAGCGGGCCGCGGATAATTACTACCGCGAGAAGCTCTTGCGCAACCGGAAGCTCTTCTCGGCCTTCTTCGGGGCGCGCCGCCTGCTGGACGGGGCCAGACCCCTGGTCAACCGGAAGTAGGAAGTCCCTTGCCCGAGAGCCCGGAACCAAAGAAGACCCAGGAGGCCACCGGTTCTCCGAGGAAGAAGGGCGTGGGCAGGCTCGTCGGTATCGGGCTCGCGCTGGTGGCCGTCGTGGTCGTCGCCCGGTTCACCGGGATCTCGGGGTACATCAGCCTGGATGGGCTGGACCGGCTAAGGGATTGGATCAACGGTTTCGGGGTCACAGCACCGCTCGTCTTCGTCGCGATCTACGCCGTCGCGACCGTGGCGTTCCTGCCGGGCACGCCGCTCTCGCTGCTTGCGGGGCTTGTCTTCGGGCCGGTCTTCGGCACCCTGTGGGCCGTGATCGGCGCGACCATCGGGGCGACGCTGTCTTTTCTGGTCGGAAGGTACGCGGCGCGGGGGCTGGTCGAGGGCTGGACGGCTAACAACGAGCGGATCAAGAGGTTGGATGAAGGGGTAGAGAAGCAGGGCTGGCGGATGCTGCTCATCACCAGGCTCGTGCCGGTCTTTCCCTTCAACCTGCAGAACTACGCGTACGGGCTCACGAAGATCGGGCTCGGCACCTACGTGCTCCTCACCGCGGTCTGCATCATCCCAGGAGCCGCCGTCTACACCTTCGCCGGCGGCTCCCTCGCGAGCGCCCGCCAGGACCTGACCAGGACCTTCGTCTACCTCGGCATAGCGGCCGTGCTCCTGGTCGTTCTCTCCCTGATCCCCAGCTTCATTCAGAGAAGGAACCGCGACAAAGGTTAGGGCCTCCGCTAGAAGAACGAGAAGTCGCGGCTCCGCTATCGGGCTCCCGCCCGCAGCCCGCCGGTACCCGCGACCTCACCGATGGCCGGATCACCCGTAGAGCAACTCGTCGAGTACCCTGCCTTGCGCGTCAGCCGGCGGGCGGGCGCCCATCAGGGCGGCGATCGTGGGCGCCACGTCGACGAGCCTGGCATCTCTGGAAGCGGCGCCGGTCCTGACGCCCGCACCCGAGATCAAGAGCGGCACCCGCCCTTCCTGGGTGCTCCCGTGACCGCCCCGCGACATCCCCCCTTCCGGCTCCGCGAGCCCGAAGCCCCACGGCTCCCTCGCCTCGACGACGAAGTCTCCGAGCTTGTCGCTGGCGCGCAGGGCTTCAAGGTCGGCCGCGCCGAGTACCCGGCCGATTTGGGGTAGTCCTTCAAGGACCCTCCGGACCTCCGCCAGCCTCTCCGGGGTCCTCGATCGGCCCCGCAGGGTGACGTCCATGATCCGGCCCCCGCTCTTGACGACGACGACCTCGGTGTCCGGTGCCGCGGAACGCCCCGCGGCTACTAGTTCCACGCCCCGTCCAAGCCCGGGCGTCGCGACGAATCCATCCGAGAAGGAGCGTTCCCAGCCCGTCATGCCGTGGTCGGAGGTGAGGATAAAAGCCGTCCGCTCGTAGATGCCGACGTCCCTGGCCGCCTGGACGATCCGGCCGAGCTGGCGGTCTAGCTGCGCCACCAGCGACCCGATGTTCGGGCTCTCGGGACCCTCAAGGTGGCCAAAGGCGTCGAGGTCAGGGCCGTAGACGGCGAGGAAGTCGGGGACCTTCGGCACGGCGACCGACGCGCCGCCGGAGTCCACGGGCCTCTGATTGAGGATCTCGACGGCCACGTCCACCCGGCGCTCGAAGAGACCCCCGGGCTGGACGTAGAGGTGTTCGGGGTCCCCGTAGGAGGCGCCGTGGTCGTGCACCATGTACCACTGCACCGCCGCGGTCGTTCGGCCTTCGGCGGCCAGCGCCTCGGTGATGGTCTCGGCGGCCAAAAAACGGGTCTCGCCCACGGCCTCGCCGGCCTCGTCGTCGAAAAAGTGGGCGGCGTTGCCGTGCTTCTCCGGGTAGGCGCCGGTTGACATGGAGGCCCGTGATGGGTTCGAGATGGTGGGGTATACGCCGTCCGCCACGGAGAGGCTCCCCCGGCCCGCTAAAGAGTCGATGTTGGGGGTCGGCGCCCGGCCGAGGTAGCCCGGGTCGAAGCCGTCCCAGTCGACGAGGATCACGTGCTCCGGGCGCCCGGTCCGGGGCCCGGCCTCCGGGCGCCGCGAGAGGAGCCACGCGGGCACGGAGGCCGCCACGGCCGCAGCCCCAGCCCCCGCAAGCAGCCCTCGCCTGGAGATGCTCACCGGCGCGCCTTCGCCGGCCAGAAGCCTACGGGACCGATGAGGAGCACCAGGGCTGGGACGAGGAGCGTGCGGATCACGAAGGCGTCAAGCAGCACGCCGAGGGCGACCGCCGTCCCGACCTGGAAGAAGTCTTGTAAGGGGATGAGGGTCAGTGCCAAGAACGAAGCCGCGAGCGCGAGCCCGGCGGCGTTGATCGTGGGCCCGGTCCGCCCAAGCGCCGCGGGAACGGCTTCCTCAAGGGGCTTACTTGCGGCCTCCTCCCTGACGGCGGCCATGATGAAGATGTTGTAGTCGCTCCCGAGGGCGACCAGGAGCAGGAACAACGTGAAGGGCACGTAGTAGACGATCCCGTCCTGCCCGAGGA
>CADCUT010000045.1 GCA_902805975.1 uncultured Rubrobacteraceae bacterium
GCGGCGCGGGCTGCCTCGCGAGCACGGTGGAGACGTTGACGATCGCCCCGCCCCCACGCTCCAGCATGACCGGAAGCGCCGCCCGGCTGGCCCTCACGGCCGTCATGAGGTTCATCTCGATGGCCCATCGCCAGTCCTCGTCTTCTACCGAGAGGAACCCGACCCTCGGCGTGATGGCGCCCACATTGTTGACGAGCACGTCGATCCCGCCGAACTCCTCGACGGCACGCCCGATGAGTTCCGCCGGCCCCCCCGGCGCGCCAAGATCCAGCGCCACCGGCACGACGGGGTAGTCTCGCGACAGCCTGGACAACCCCTCGCCCTTCGTGCGGCTGCCCGCGATCACCCTGGCGCCCTCACCGGCGAACGCCTCCGTGATCGCCAGCCCAATGCCCTTGCTGGCGCCCGTGATCACCACGACCTTGTCCCTGAGCCCCATATCCATCTCTACGCCTCCTTCTCGCTTTTACTCCGGCCCACTCTTGCGGTCCCGCTCTTGCGTCCCACTGGCGGGGGCCTGGCCCGTCCGGACGGAGGCACTAGCCCACCCTCTCCAACCTCGTGACCAGGCGATGGCGGGCCAGGAGCATCCCCCCGACGTGCTCCGCGAGAGACCGGGTGGCCACGAGAACCTCGGCATCCCCCCCCCGCCGAACCCGCCACGCCAGCGACAGAGCCTCCCCCGGCTCCATCCCGGGTACCTCGCGCCAGATCGCCCACGACATGCGCACCACCCCGTAGGGCCTCACGGCCGGCAGGTATCCGTCCTCGGCTTCGTCAGACCGCAGCCCGTTTATCCTCACCACCACTTTCTGCCGCGGGATCACCACCCGGCAAAGGGGCGCGTTCCATCCCCCTCGGCCAGAGTCCCCGCACCTCGTACCAGGCTCCTCCTCGTGCAAGCCCATCCCGCCTCCTCCCATCGTAAAATTGTTTAACGATTAGTACAAAATAGCGGCAAAAAATTTTGCCTCTACCCCAGAGTGCCCTTATCCCAGAGGCCAGAGTGCCGCGTCCGCGGCGTCCTCGAGGGTGCGTCGGTCGGTTCCCGTTCTGGCCAGGACCCGCAGGCCGAGCGAGTTGTTGACGAGGGAGCGGGCGAGGGTCCTGGGGTCGCGACGGGTGTCGATCTCGCCTGTTGCCTGGCCGCGACGGACCGTCCGCTCGAAGGCGTCCTCCAGAGATTGCAGGTAGCGCGAGATCCTCTCCCCCACCTCTGCATCGTGCGGCGCGATCTCGACGGCGCTGTTGGCCAAAAAGCAACCCCGTCGCGGCTCCTCCTGGCCCGCCAAAACGTCGACCATCCCCCCGAACACCGCCCTTATCGCCTCTTTCGGCGAACCATCTTCCAGCGTCGCCACGGCGCCCGCCTCCGCCGCCTCCCGGTAGCGGTCGAGCGTCGCCAGAAAGAGCGCGTGTTTGTCGCCGAAGGTGCCGTAGAAGCTGCCTTGGCCTATCCCCATCTCCTCCAACAGCTCGCGCAAAGAGGTCGCCTCGTACCCCCGACTCCAGAACAGCTCCATCGCCCGATCCAAAGCCCTCTCCGGCTCGAACCCCTTCGTCCTCGCCAACCAGCCCGCCTCCTCTCTGTCCCTGCGTTCTGCCGTAGCGATTCGCACAGGATACGATATCTGTAACGATTGTTCAAGATAAGATCTCGTATGTTGCGGCGGCCGGACTTTTTCGAAGCATCTGCTCGATCCGACGCCGTGCCGGACGGGGCCGGAGGTTGTCCTGCGCGTCGCCTCCTGTGGCATCGGTATCTCCGTAAACTCCGGGGGTGGCACTGCTGCGAACCTTGGAGCGGGGCCCGGATGGTCTGCATCCCCGGGGCCGAAGATCCTGGTCCGGGGCCTACGGGGTCCCGTCCGGCATCACGAAGCAAGCGGCCGGTCGCCCGATAACCCTGTCCCGTACGCTACGCCTCAGCCCGGCGAGCCATCTCCTCAAAGAGCGCGTCGCACTCCGCTTTGAGGACGCCGCGCGTGACCTCGAAGCCGCCGAAGGACGCCTTCTGGGAGACCTCCTCGCAGCTAAGGTCGATAAGCGGCAGGCCAAGCCTCTTGAGGGTTTCGAGGCAGGTCCCGAGGACGACCCGGGAAATACCGGACCAGAGGATCGCGCCTGAGCACATCGGGCAAGGCTCTGCGGTCGTGTAGAGGACGAGGTCGGAGGGGTCATCGCCCGGCCGCCTGTCGAAGAGGTCCATCACCGCCGCCGTCTCGCCGTGGAGGACGGGGCTCTTCTCCGCGTCGTTGAGCCCTTCGGCCAGGATCTCCCCGGTCTCGCCGCTCACGATCACGCACCCAAACGGCGCGTCGGGGTTACCGTTCGCTATCTCTATCGCCCGCCGCATGTGGCGTTCGTGGTCCAAGCCGCCTCCCTCCGAGTACGGGCCAGACCCCGACCCTTAAACCGGTTACCGGCCGAGCAGGTGCCGGAGTGCGCCCTCTAATTGCGGGTAACGGAAGTCGTATCCTGTGCCCTTGAGTTTCGCGGGCTCCATGCGCTGGCTCGCGAGGAGCAGCGCATCGGCGACCTCCCCGAGCATCACCCTGGCGGCCGGGGCCGGGAGCGGCAGGACGGTCGGTCGGCCGAGCACCTTGCCGAGGACCTTCGTGTACTGCGCGTTGGTCATCGGGTTGGGCGAGCCGACGTTGAGGGGCCCCTCGACGCCCTCGTTGGCGAGGGCGTCGACGGTGGAGCCGACGACGTCGTCGAGGGCGACCCAGCTCCACCACTGCCGGCCGCTGCCTATCTTTCCCCCGCCGCCGAGCTTGAAGATGGGCAGCGTGGTGCCCAGGGCGCCGCCCTGCGGGCTGAGCACGATCCCGAGGCGCGGGTGAACGACCCGGATGCCGGCCCGCCGCGCCGGCTCCGCCGCTGCCTCCCACTCCCGGCAAACCCTGGCGAGAAAGTCGTCGCCGGGGGCGCTCTCCTCGGTCAGGACCTCGTCGCCGCGGTCCCCGTAGTACCCGACGGCCGAGGTCGAGACCATAACCTTCGGCGGGGCGGAGAGCGCGGCGATACTTTCGGCCAGAAGCCGCGTGCCCTGCACCCTGCTGTCGACGATCCGCCGTTTCTTCTCGGAGGTCCAGCGGCCCTGGGCGATGCTCTCGCCGGCGAGGTGGACGACCGCCTCCGTCCCTTCGAGGTCGCCTTCGATAGTACCGGCGGAGGGGTCCCAGCGGATGGTTTTCGCGCCAGAGCTAGAGCGGCTCAGGCGGGTGACGGTGTGGCCACCGGCCTCCAGTTCCGGCACGAGCGCGGACCCGATGAGGCCCGTTGCGCCGCTGATCAGGACGTTCATCTCTCTCCTCCGCTGGCAGCCAACTCCATCTACATGGTAGCGTGCCGGCCCGCCCCGCGGCGTGTGAGGTCTCCCAGCCGAAACGCGGCTAGGACCGGTCTTCTTGCTTCCGGTCGCGGCGGAAGTGGCGCAGGAGGAGGAAGAGCGCCACGGCCACGGCGGCCACGATGAGCACCACGTTGGAGTAGGAACCCATCCATCCCTCGACGACCTGCCAGTTCGCCCCGAGGATCACGCCGGCCCCGATGAGGAGCGCGTTCCAGACGGCGGATCCCAGGGTCGTCAGGAGAACGAACCGCAGCACCGGCATCTCCATGGTGCCGGCCGGGATGGAGACGATGCTCCGCGCCAACGGCACGATCCGGGCGAAGAGCACTACCCAGTCGCCGTAGCGCCGGAACCAGCCCTCGGCCTGCCGGAGACCTTTCTCGTCCACCCGCAGCCACTTCCCGTAGCGGAGTACGAGCTTGCGCCCCCCCCACCGCCCGAGCGCGTAAAGTATGAGCGCGCCCGCGACGCTACCCAAGGTGGCCGCGAAGATGGCGCCCCACAGGTTCAGGTCCCCCCGTCCGACCAGGAACCCGGCCAGAGGCAGCACCACCTCTGACGGGATCGGCGGAAAGAGGTTCTCGGCCACGAGCAGCAGGACCAACCCGAGGTACCCGAGAGCCCCGATCACGTCCAGAACCAACTGTCCTACGTCGCCAAGCACCTACCCTCCGTAAACGTCGCCGAGGTCTCCACAATCGAGACCGCACGCGAGACCGCACAAGACACTACCACTCATACCTCAAACAAAACGAAAGGTTTCACCCCGCCCCGCCGTCGACCCCACAACAGGCCCGCCCGAAGTCTTCGCCGATCTCCTTTTATCCTCTTGACTTCCGTAGACCCTCCAATTACCATCCATATGGATGTTATACGGATGACTGAGGGTCTGGGGGATCTTTTGGGATGAGCGAGACGGAGAAGATCACGATTAACTTGGGATTGGTGGATCTCGGTCAGGTGGACCTGCTGGTGCAGGAGGGTTTCTACTCGAACCGGACGGACTTTATTCGGACGGCGATACGCAACCAGCTCTCCACGCACGCCGAGGTGGTGCGTCAGACGGTGGCCCGCAAGACGCTGGTGCTCGGGCTCGAGCACTACACCCGGCGGGATCTTGAGGCCGTGAGGGAAGCCGGTGAGACTCTAGAGATCAAGGTTCTAGGCCTCGCGAGCATCGACGACGACGTCGGGCCGGAGCTTGCGCTGGCGACCATCGACTCCATCGTCGTGCTGGGCGCCCTGCGGGCGAGCCCGGCCGTGAAGTCCGCCCTGTCCGGCAGGATCAGGTCCTCGTAACGAGATCGGAGATATAGATGAACGAGAACATACAGGCACGCATGGCCGAGGCCACGCGTCTAACGCAGGAGGGACGCCTCAACGAGGCGACGGCCCTCATCCAGAGCGCCCTCGGGAACAGCGGATCAGCCGCCGTCTCCAACCCCGGGGCCGGCGGGTTCAACGCTCCCATAGACGTGACCTCCCGTCTCGTCGGGGGGAACGCTCAGGGCCCGGCGGCCCCCTGGCGGGGTGCCGGGTTGGGGCCCGACGTGTTCGCGCAGACCACCCCGAACCTGCTCTCCCGCGGCGTGCAGCACCCGCCGGCAAGTCCGTTCGCGAAGACCGCGGCGGGGGGCGCCGGTGACGATGAACAGTTCTTCACGCGCTCGTACAGCGGCGCGGCCGGCGCCCGCTCGTACAAGCTCTACGTCCCGACCGGCTACGCGGAGGAGGCGATGCCGCTCGTTGTGATGCTGCACGGTTGCACCCAGGACCCCGACGACTTCGCCGCCGGCACGCGCATGAACGCGCTCGCCGAGGAGCGGGGCTTTCTCGTGGCCTACCCCGCCCAGTCCGGCAACGCGAACATGCAGAAGTGCTGGAACTGGTTCCAGCCCGCGGACCAGGGGCGCGGCCGTGGGGAGCCGTCCATCATCGCGGGGATCACGCAGCAGGTGATCGAAGACTACGAGGTCGACGAGGGACGGGTCTACGTAGCGGGGATGTCGGCCGGGGGGGCGATGGCCGCGATCATGGGCGCCGAATACCCCGACCTGTACGCGGCCGCCGGCGTCCACTCGGGGCTCGCCCCGGGTTCGGCCCACGACATGCCCTCCGCCTTCTCCGCCATGCGCCAGGCCAACCCCGGCGACCCGCTGCCTAAGGCCGGGTCAAACGGACGCACCAGAGTCCTGCCGACCGTAGTCTTCCACGGCGACCGGGACGGGACCGTCCACCCGCGCAACGGCGACCGCCTGCTCGCCAACCTCACCGCCGGCGACGGGTCGTCCCTCAAGGTCTCGACGCGCCAGGGACGGGTACCCGACGGGCACGCCTTTACCAGGGTCTCATACCGGGACAGCGACGGGCGGTCCGTGGTCGAGCGCTGGAACGTCCACGGCCTCGGCCACGCGTGGTCCGGAGGGGGACGTACCGGCTCCTACACCGACCCCAAGGGCCCAGACGCCTCCGCCGAGATGGTCCGCTTCTTCCTCCAGCACGCCCGGTAGAGGCTCTAAGCGGTAGGCCAGAACCCTAGGGGGTCCTTCGGAGGCCCCCTACGATTTCCCGCTCACCGGGCGGTTAGCCGGCCGCCCATCACCGTCATCTCGAGAGAGGGCCGAAGGCTGGCAGCTCTAACGGGGTTTGCGGACCTCGCAGCCGGAGAAGCGGTCCTGGCCGAAGTCGAAGACCACGACGTCGCGGGGGCCGTTACCGCACGAGATGGCGTCGCGAGTACCGTCCACGGCCTCGATGCGGTCGCTGCCGGTGCCGCCGCTGAGGCGGTCTTTGCCAGGGCCCCCAGCCACCACGTCCTCACCGTCGGAGCCGTTGACCGTGTCGTCGCCCCGGCCGCCGACGAGCCTGTCGTCGCCGCCATCCCCGTTTATGAAGTCGCCGCCGGCGTTCCCGCGGACGAGGTCCTCACCTTTGAGGCTGTAGATGTTGTCCCGGCCGCCGCTGCCGAACATGCTGTCGGGCCCGTCGCTGCCGACGCACTTGCCGCCGTTGCACGCGAGCGTCGCCGCCAGGGCCGTCCCGCCCGCCACCAGCACCATCGCCGCAACCACCGCCAGAAGAACCAACCGTCTCACTCTGTCCCCTCCCCGCCGAGCGTTCCCGTCAAGTCACCCGGGAAGCATAGCGGCCTTCCCGGCCAGATGCCACACGCGACCAAGCCCTTCGTCTACTCGATCGGCGGGCGGCGCTCCAGGCTCCGGCGGGCCGCCTCGCCGTTCGGGGCTGTGATGCTGCGGGGGCTATCGTCCTTCGGGGCGTCCTCGGAGGCCATGCTCGCGCCGCCGGCGAGGGCACCGATGGCACCGGCGAGATCCTGGATCTCGGAGGGGACGACGAAGAGCTTGCTCGCCGGGCCTTGGGCCATCTCGGGGAGGGCCTTCAGGTAGAGGTAGCGGAGGGACTCGGGGGAGAGGTCGGAGTTCTCGAGGCGCTCGAAGAGGGCTCCGGTCATCTCGATCTGGGCGGCCTGGACGTTGCGGTAGGCAGCCGCCTCGCCCTCGGCGCGCAGCACGGCGGCCCGCTGCTCGCCCTCCGCGCGCAGGATCGCGGACTCCTTCTCGCCCTCGGACTTGAGGATGGCGGCGCGCTTGTCACCCTCGGCGGTAAGGATGGCCGCGCGACGGGTCCGCTCGGCCTGCATCTGCTTCTCCATCGCCTGCTGGATGTCCCTCGGCGGCGTGATCTCCTTGAGCTCGACCCTCGTCACCCGGATGCCCCACTTCTCCGTCACCTCGTCAAGTATCGTGCGGAGCTTGCCGTTGATCTCGTCGCGGGAGGTGAGGGTCTTGTCCAGGATGAGGTTGCCGATCACGTTTCGCAGGGTGGTCTGCGTGATCTGCTCGAGCGCCAGGTGGAAGTTGGCGACCTCGTACTCGGACGCCCTGGCGTCCACGACCTGGTAGTAGACGACGGTCGAGATCTGCATCCCGACGTTGTCGTTGGTGATGACGGCCTGGGGCTGGAAGGCTATGACCTGCTCCCGCAGGTCGGTCTTCGGCAGCATCCGGTCCACCACCGGCACGACGAACGTGAGCCCGCTCTCGGCGGTCCTGTGGTACCTGCCCAGGCGCTGCACTATCGCGACGCGGCTCTGGGGGATGATCCTGATGCTCCTCGCCGCCACCAGAAAGACGACGAACGCCAGTACGCCAAGCACGATCAAACCCGTCATAGCTCTCCTCCTTCGGTCTCTACCGGCTCGACCAGCGCGGTCAACCCGTCGATGCCGAGCACCCTGACTTTCGCGCCCTCTCCTATTTCCTCGCCCGAGTACATCGCCCGGGCCGTCCAGAACTCCCCGCTCCCAACCCGGACGGTCCCTTTTCCTCCAGCCTCTATGGGCTCCGTAACCACCGCGCTCTCGCCCGTGATGCCCCGGTGCCCCGCGTAGGCTTCCCCGCCCCGCAAGGAGAGCCGGTTCAACAGGGCGGGCCGCAGCACCACCATGCTAAGGACGGACGCGCCGATGAAGCCGATGGCCTGCGCCGTCAGCCCGAAACCCGCGAAGGCCATCGCGAGCGCCACGACCGCCCCGAGCGAGAAGAAAAGCAAGAAAAAGGATACGGAGAGAAGCTCGCCGGCAAAGGCCAGCCCCGCCAATACCGCCCAGAAAATTATGTCCAGTCGAGGCTCCTTCCACTCCCGCCCCGAATTCTACACCACGCCGTCAGCAGCCCCCCGCTTACAATAAGGCCATGCCTGACAGCGACCTTGGCGCGGACCTCGAACGGTATCTGGAAGGACTGCCGGGTCTCTCTCACCAGGGCATCAGCTTCCTCGCCAGGGGCGAGTACAGCCTGAACTACCTCGTGCGGGGGGAGCAGGACCTCGTGGCCCGGCTCGTGACGGGCACCCAGATGGGTCTGCCGCTCGAAGAGCAGGCCCCATACGAGCATCACGCCCTGGAGCTACTCGCCCCCTCGGGCGTGACCCCGAAGCCCCACCACGTCGACCCGAACCCGGGCGGGCTTCCCTACCCCCTGATCCTGGAAGAGTACCTCCCGGGCCGCCCCCTCGACTACTCGACCGACCTGTCCGCCGCCGCCCGCTGCCTCGCCGCCGTCCACGCCCTCGGCGTCCCCAAAAAGCATCGACTCCAGGTCCACCCGGACCCGGCCCCCGCCATCCTCGAAGAGTCCCGCACCCTCGCCGAACCCTACCTCTCCTGGGACGGCGCCGCAGACGAAAGCAAGACCGCCCTCCGCCGGGGCTTCGCGCGCATAGAAGGCTTCCTCGAAAGGAGAGACCTGTTCGCCGGCGGTGACCTCGCCATCGTCAACTACGACCTGAACACCCACAACTTCGTCGTGGACGAACCCGGCGGGGAGGCGAAACTGCTCGACTGGGAGAAGGCCAGGATAGCGCCCCGGACCCAGGACCTCGCCCACTTCCTCCTCCCCACCACGACCCTCTGGCGCGACGACACCGCGACGCTTCTGTCTGAAGGGCAGGAGCGAGAGTTCGTGGAGGCGTACCTGGACCGGCACCCCGTCGAGGACGAACCCCGGTTTTACGAGCAGCTCGAAGCTATGAAGACGATCGTCTCCCTGCGGGCCGTCTCGTGGTGCGCGTGGGCGTTGCAAGAGACCGCCAGGGCGGGGCGGCCCATAGCCAACGAGGAGACCCTGAACAGGAGCCGCCGGTACCTGGAGCCAGACTTCCTGAATGGGCTCTTCAAAGAGTGACGTGTAAGGGCCAGGATAGACTTAAGGAATCCGTAAGCGAAACCCGCCAAACGCTTTCCGACACCGTGCTACGATCCCCGCGGCCCGATACGAGAGGAGATCATGCCCCCCACGCGCGTTGTGCTCGACTGCGACACGGCGAACGAGGTGGACGACCAGTTCGCCATCGCCCACGCCCTCGGCCTGCCCGAAGGCGCCCTCGACGTGCGGGGCGTGGTCTCCGTGCACAACACGATCGCGCACGGCCCCGGCTCCAGGGACATGTACCAGGACGAGGCCGAGCGGGTGGTGGGCCTCTGCGGGGGCGGCGTGCCGTGCGTCCCGGGGGCGGACCGGCCCATGAACAGCCGGGAAGAGCCCGTGCCGAGCGCGGGAATGGAGTTCCTGATCGACGAGGCCCGGCAGGGCCCGCTCACCGTTATTGCCACCGGGCCCGCAACGGACGTCGCCTCGCTCCTGATCGCGGAGCCGGGCCTGCGGGAGGAGGTCCGGGTCGTGTGGCTCGGGGGGTTCGGGGACGCGGAGGCTTACGGGCGCCACAAGTTCCACGAGCTAAACGGCCGGGCGGACATCGCGGCGTGGCGCGTCCTGTTCGAAGAAGACGTCGACCTGCTGCTGGTGCCCGGCTGGCCGGCTCCGGCGAAGCTCCAGGTCCGGGCGACCCCGTTCGCCGCAGAGGTGCGGGCCATCGGCAACCCGGTAGCCTCGTACCTGGCGGAGATCCTGGAGCTGTGGGTGGCCGAGTACGGGGGACCCATAGATCCGGCAGGGGAGAAGATCCTCTGGGACGTTGCCTGCGTCGCCGCCGTCGCCGACCCTGCATCCGTGACGGTCGAACGCCGGGCACTCCCCACCCTGGACGTCGCCGCTGCCCACGACTACTCGCTGCCGGGCCGCGAGGTAGACGCGGTGGTCGACCTGGCCGAGGGACGGGTGCTGCGGGGCATGATGGAGGCGCTCGGACGTCACCCCGGGGGGACGCGGGCCTGATCCGGGCGCGTCCGGTAGGCGTAGACCGATGCGTGTAAAGCCACACTGTAAAACCTTCCCTAATGGGGTACATCGGGGTGACCGTGCCTGGTAGAAAACTCGTCAATCCTCTGCTCATCGCGCTGCTGACGCTTGCGACTTTCGCGCTCGCGGCCTGCGGCGGGGCCGGCGGCACGGGCACGTCTTCTGGGGAGGATCGGCCTTTCCCAGAGCTGGAGAAGGCGGCTAGGGGGACCGAGGTCAACCTCGCCATGTACGGCGGGGACGAGGCGATAAACGCCTACGTGGACGACTACGTCATCCCGGAGCTAGAGAGAGAGCACGGCATAGAGCTCAGGCGCACGCCGCTCGGCGACACCGCCGATGCGGTCAACAAGCTGCTCAACGAGAAGCAGGCCGGCAAGGACGAGGGCACGATAGACCTCGTCTGGATCAACGGCGAGAACTTCGCCACCGGCGCCGACGCCGACCTCTGGTTCGGGCCGTGGGCCGAGGGGCTCCCGAACTCGAAGTACATAGACTGGGAGAGCCCTTCGATCAACCGCGACTTCGGCCGTCCGGTCGAGGGCCGCGAGGCGCCCTGGGGCAAGGCCCAGTTCGTCATGATCCACGACTCGGCGAAGGTCGAGGACCCGCCGAGAACGATGGAGGAACTCCGGGCCTGGACGGAGGAGAACCCTGGCCGCTTCGCCTACCCCGCCCCGCCGGACTTTACCGGCAACGCCTTTGTCGAGCAGGCCCTCTACGACGTTACCGGCAAGGTGGACGCCTACCAGGAGCCCTTCGATGAAGGGGTCTTCGAGGAGGAGTCCCCGAAGCTCTACGATTTCCTCAACGACATCGAGCCAGACCTCTGGCGCGGGGGGGAGACGTACCCCGAGACCTCGGCGAAGCTGGACGAGCTCTACGCGAACGGCGAGGTCTGGCTGACGATGAGCTACACCCCGCAACTCGCCCAGCGCCAGGTAGACAAGGGGCTCTGGCCCGGGAGCACCCGCTCCTACATGCTCGACGGCGGCACCCTCAACAACACCCACTACCTCGCCATCCCATTCAACGGCCCGAACAAGGCCGGTGCCCAGGTCGTCGCGAACTTTCTGGAGAGCCCCGAGGCGCAAAGGGAGAAGCAAGACCCGAGAGGCTGGGGCGACCTGACGGCCCTGAGCCTCGACCGGCTGCCGCGAGGGGAGCGCGGGGCGTTCCCCGAGCCAGAGGGAGAGGCCTCGCTCCCGACGCGCGTCTTGCAGCAGAACAGGGTGCCAGAGGCCCGAACGGAGTGGCTGCTCCGTCTCGAAGAAGGATGGCAAGAAGAAGTCCTGGAGGACTAGGGGTTGGGCGGCCGCGTGAAGATAGCGCTGCTGCTGGCCCCGGCCGTCGGCGTGATCGGGGTCCTCTTCGCCGGCGGCCTCGGTGCCGCCTTCGTGCAGTCTTTAGGCTACATGCCGGCCATCGGCATGAACGAATGGAGCCTGGACGCCTACCGCCAGGTCCTCTCCGATGGGGACTTTCTGGACTCGCTCGCCCTGACCCTCTACGTCTCGGGGGTCTCGACGGGACTCTCGACGGTGCTTGCGGTGCTCGCCGCGCTCGCCCTCAGGAGGTCGGGCGGCAGGGTCTCGGCCGTGGTGTTCCAGTTGCCGATCACCATCCCCCACCTCGTCGCCGCCGTGGGCATCGCGCTCGTCGTCGCCCAGACGGGCCTGGGTGCAAGGCTCGCGGCAGCCTTAGGCCTCATCGGCGAGCCCGGGGATTTCCCGGCCCTGCTCTACGATAGATATTCCGTGGGGATCATCCTGACCTACGTGTGGAAGGAGGTGCCGTTTATCGCGCTGGTGGTGCTGGCGTCGTTGCGGGGGGTGGCCTCAGAGCTTGAGGAGGTCGCGCGAACGCTCGGGGCGGGGGCGTGGCAGCGGTTCTGGTACGTGGTCTTTCCGGTGATCTCGCCCAGCGTGGTGGCGGCGAGCTTGCTGGTCTTCGCCTTCACCTTCGGGGCCTTCGAGGTGCCGTACCTGCTTGGCAAGTCCTACCCGACGATGCTCCCGGTCATGGCCTACGACGAGTACAGGGAGATCGACCTCGCCGCGCGGCCGGGGGCGATGGCGATAAACGTCCTGATAGCCCTGATCACCGGCGCGGTCGCAGCCCTGTACCTGCGCCTGGCAGGGGACCTTGGACGGCGCCGTGGGTAAGGGCTCTCGCCTGCCGGACGCGGTCCTCGTCGTGGTCGCGGCGCTCGTGGCCCTTCCCTTCGTGCCGCTCGTCCTGTGGGCCTTCGCCGGAGAGTGGAGGTTCCCCGACCTGCTGCCGACGGCGTGGTCGCTGCGGGGCATGGGATACCTGTTCGAGCCGGGGGGCGGGGTGCCCGGGGCGGCGTTCAACAGCCTCATCATTGGGGTCGCGACGGCCGCCGCCTCGGTCGCGGTCGGGCTGCCGGCCGGGATGGCGATAGGCGGCTACGAGTGGCGGTTCAAGGGGGTGGTGATCTTCTTTATCCTGCTCCCCATACTGGTGCCCCCGCTCGCCTCGACGATGGGCGTCCACGTCACCTTTATCCGGCTCGGGCTCGCGGACACGCTCCCCGGCGTCTTCCTGGTGCATCTCGTCCCCACGGTGCCCTACACCGCCCTGATACTTGCGGGCGTCTTCGCCGAGAGAACGGGTGAGCTTGAGGAGGCGGCCCGCACTCTAGGCGCGAGCGCGTGGCAGGCGTTCCTGCGCGTGACGCTGCCGGGCGTACTGCCGGGGGTCGCGGTCGCGGGGCTCTTCGCGTTCCTGATCTCGTGGGGACAGTACGTGTTGACGCTCCTGATCGGGGGCGGCAACGTCGTCACCCTCCCGATGCTGCTGTTCTCGGCCGCCTCCGGAAACGATCCCGTCATCACCTCGGCCCTGGCACTCGCCTTCGCCGTCCCGGCCGTGCTCGCCCTCGTCCTGGCCCTGCGCGTCCTGAAACCGGGTGGGCGGGCGGATCTCATCGGACCGGGCAAGGTCTAGTGGGCGCGCGCCTCGAACTGGAGAACGTCTCCCACCGCTACGGCGGGGACGCCCCGGCTCTGGAGGATTTGAGCCTCGCGGTCGAGCCCGGGGAGCTCGTCGCCCTGCTAGGCCCCTCCGGGTGCGGCAAGACCACGGCACTGAAGATCATCGCCGGTCTCCTGCGCCCGTCCTCGGGCGACGTGCGGGTCGGGGGCCGCTCCGTAGTCGGCACCGCCCCGGAGAGGCGCGAGGCGGCGATGGTCTTCCAGAAGCCCCTCCTCTTCCCCCACATGAGCGTCGCCCGTAACGTGGGGTTCGGCCTGAGGATGCGCAAGGCGCCCAGGAAAGAGAGCGAGAGCAAGGTCCACGAGGCCCTGCGGCGCGTGCGGATGGAGGGGTTCGCCGACCGCGCCCCCGAGGAGCTCTCCGGCGGGCAGCAGCAGCGGGTGGCGCTAGCCCGCGCCCTCGTCACCGACCCGCGGCTGCTGCTCCTCGACGAGCCCTTCAGCGCGCTCGACGCCAGCCTGAGGGAGGAGATGCGCGGGCTGGTCCTGCGCCTGCAGCGCGAGGGCGGCCACACGACCGTCTTCGTCACCCACGACCAGGAGGAGGCCGTCGTCCTCGCCGACCGCATAGCCCTCGTCTTCGACGGCCGCCTCCAGATGTACGAGGAGCCGGAGGCCTTCTACGACCGCCCCGCCACCCGCGAGGTCGCCCGCTTCTTCGGCGCCACCAACTTTATAGAGGGCCGCGCCGGGAACGGCTCCGTCCGGACGCCGCTCGGGAACCTCAGGCTGGCGAGCGCGGCCCCGCCCGGCGACGTCACCCTCACCATCAGGCCCGAGGCCGTCCGGCTGGAGGCCGGCGAGAACTCCTTTGACGCCCTCATCACCTCGGCGGCGTACCTCGGAACGCAGGTCCACTACGGCCTCGAGACCTCCGGGAAGAGCCTGCGGGTCGCCCTGCCCCCGCACGTCCGGCTCGCCGTCGGGAACGAGGTCACGGCCCGGCTCCCCGCCGAGTCGCTGTGGGCTCTGAGGGCTTGATCCGGATTTCGGGTCTCAAACCTGGCCGCGATAACCGAGTCACGAGCTATCGAGCGTGGCTGGGAAAGAAACCCGGCGCGACGCCCTGCGCCCGATGGCGACGAACATGAGACCGCCGCCGAACACGCAAGCGCTAGCGAAGGTCCCACGGATCGGTCACCGCAGCATCGGGCCACCCATCCTCGCGCATGTTTATCCGGTGCCACAACATGTAGTGACCTATGCACCGTTTCACAGTACCGTACATGGGCTCCGCCGCCCTTCTAAGCGCCGAATATTCAAGGTCTTGCATGCGGGCTTCGGCGAACACTCCTTCCACGCACTAGGGTGAATAGAGATAAAGAAAGAGGCCGGGGAGAGCGCCCCGGCCTCGCTCGTTGGCTTCCTGGACCGCCAGCTACCCCTGGCCTATTTCCACGCCACGTCCACTTCTTCGCAGCTCACGTGATAAACGTCGCCCTCGTCCAAGTAGCAGATGTCGAAGCCCGGCCCGCCGTAGAGTATGTCGCGCCCGTCGCCGTC
>CADCUT010000046.1 GCA_902805975.1 uncultured Rubrobacteraceae bacterium
CACGGTGGGTGGGCCTTGCGCGTCGGGCACGGAGAGGGGTGGCACCGGCCACCTCACCTCCCCCTCGACCCCCAACCCTTCCCGGCTCGTGGCCAGAACCTTGAGCCTCGGGCACGAACCGAGCAGGAAGTCCACCAGCTCGGCCGCGGCCTCGACGAGGTGCTCGCAGTTGTCCACCACCAGGAGCAGCTCTTTGCCTCGTAACCCCTCGGCGAGCGTATCGGTGAAGGGTTGGCCGGGCTGTTCCTGCAAACCCAGCGCCCCGGCCACCGCCTGGGGGACCAGCGCCCCCTCGGAGAGGCTCGCCAGCTGCACGATCCACACCCCATCCGGGTAGATTCCCACGAGGTCGCGGGCGATCTCCAAAGCCAGACGCGTCTTGCCCGCGCCGCCAGCGCCGGTGAGGGTCAAGAGGCGCGTCGAGACGAGGGCACGCCCAACCTCCAACAACTCCCGCTCGCGTCCGACGAAGCTGCTACGGGCGGCGGGCAGGTTGTTCGGTGGGCGCTGCGGCGGGGCTGGTGTCGGGTCTGCATCAACTATGGCGCGAAGCTTCCTTGGGCCCTCAGCAGCGAACGGGCTTGCCGGTGTATCTCTCTCTTCGGAGCCGGGTGGTGGCATGATGCTCCCTTTCCTCAGCCCTCATTGTAACCTTGCTTTCTAAAGGAGGAAAGGAGCAAGCCTGCGTATCGTTACCAACGGCTAGATCGCATCCCCCGTCTTTAAGAACGCCCTCAAATGTCACTGCGGGGCGTCTATCCTGCTTGAGGTATTCTCGGTTTCTTGTGTACGAGCTGGGCCACGAAGCGTCCGGTCTGTACACAGGAAGGCCGCTCGGCATAGGACTGGGGTTTAAAGGGGCTTCCGAGAACGCCCCTTCTAGGCAATCGGGTGAATAGAGCAGGAAGAAGGGCCGGAGCTGCTCAAAGCAGCTCCGGCCCTTCTGTCGCTACGGGGTCGAGGTCCCTGGCCCCTAGCGCCTCACCTTGAAGGACCAGATCTTGGGCTGGTTGCCCGCGACGGTCGGGTCCTGGTCTAGCGCGTTGCCCGCCACGTCCTCGGCCCCGGTCGTGACCGTCGCCACGTAGGTCTTCCTGAGCTGGAGGTTGGCGTCGGGGTTGAGGGTGGCCTTGTAGACCTTGGCCCCCGTGGACGTGGTCGTCGCGGCGTAGCTCACCTTGGCCAGAACCGCCGTGGTGGTGCCGTCGGGGTTCTTCCGCTCCAGCTTGAAGACGGCGCTCCTCAAGGAGGTCGGGTCCCTCAGGGTGTCGGCGTTCATCGCCTCGGAGAAGGTCGCCGTCACGTTGGCGCCCGGAGCGACGCCCGTGGCGGCGTTGGCTGGGGTCGTGCCCTTGACCATGGGCGCCGTAGCGTCCCCTACCGAGATCGTCACCGTGGCGGGGCCGCTTGCGGAGGAGCCGTCTTTGGCCTTGTAGGTGAAGGAGTCGGCTCCAGCGTAGCCCTCGTCGGGGAAGTAGGCGAACGAGCCGTCGGCCCTGACGAAGACCTCCCCATGGGCGGGGTCGGTGACCTCGGCGGCCGTCAAGGCGTCGCCGTCGGGGTCGGAGTCGTTGGCGAGGAGGCCCGGGGCCGACACGCGCAGGGGCTTGTCCTGGGCGGTGGAGTAAGAGTCGTTGCTGGCCGTGGGCGCGCCGTTGGCCGGGGGCTCGTCGTCGTCGCGGATGATCCCGAGGGCGGACCCGTCGAAGACATACTCGGGGTTCCCGCTCGTGAGCTCCATGAAGAAGCCCTCGGTGGGCTCGTCTGCGGAGTCGCCCTGGACGGTGGCCGTGACGGTCTTGGAGATAGCCCAGCCCCGGGAGTTGAAGTCCAGGGCGCCGGAGGCGGCGGCGTAGTCCGCGGGCGCGGTGGCCTCGTCGTCACTGGTTGCGTAGTCCACCCTGAGGGTCCTGTCCGACACCTCGGACTCCGAGAGCCTTACGGTGAAGGTGGCGCTGGTGGTGCCCCCGGTGCCCTCGGTGACGGTCACGTCGTTTACGGATGCCCGGGGCACCTTGAGCTCCACCGCGCCTATGTCCGCGCCGTCCGAACCCCGGGGGTTGGCGACGAGGGGGTCGTCCTGGGGGCGCTCCACGCCGCGCTGGTCGGTGGAAGCCGAAACCTTGGAGTTGCCCTGGTCTATGGCCGGGCTACCGGCGAGCGGGAGGTGGGTTTTCGTGGGCCCGCCGTTGTCCTGGAGCGGTCCGAGCTTGGGGTCGACCCCGTCGTCCCCTATAAGGTTGGCGCTGAGGGTCTCGAAGGGGCCTTCGACGGGTTTTTGTTCCTCCATGTGATTGTTGCGGGCAACGATGCTGTTGCCAAGGGCAAGGGTACCGCCATTGGAGATGCCGCCGCCCCTGGTGGGCCGGTTGCCTGTTATG
>CADCUT010000047.1 GCA_902805975.1 uncultured Rubrobacteraceae bacterium
CGCGGACCTACTCGCTCACCGGTCCGTGGCCGCGAGTTTGGCGGCGAAGCAGACCAGGAACGCGCCGAACGCCCGCTCGATCCACCGGCGGGCGACGGGCGCCGCGAGCACGAGGTCGCGTATGGCGGCGCTCGCGAACACGTAGGCGGTGAACACGGCGAGGGTCATGAGCATGAAGATCCCACCGAGCCAGATCAGCTCGGCGTCGAGCAGGCCCGGCGGGGCGTCCAGGAACTGCGGCAGGAAGGCGAAGAAGAACAGGGTCAACTTCGGGTTGAGGACGTTTAGAAGTACCCCGCGCCGCACGATCGGGCCCGCGGGATCGCTTGTGGCCGCCCCGCCGTCCATCGGGAGGTCGCCGGCATGGCGGATCATCGATAAGCCCATGTAAATGAGGTAGGCGACCCCCGCCCACCGGACCACCTCGAACACTACCGACCCGGCCTGCATGATGCCGGACAGACCGAGCATGGCAGCCAGCATGTGAGGGACGATGCCTAGAGTGCAGCCGACGGCCGCGAACAACCCGCGTCGGCGACCGCCGCCGATCGAGCTAGAGACCGTGTAGACCACCCCGGTGCCAGGTATGAGGACCACAACGAGCGACGTCAAAAGATACTCGACGGACATGCCAGGGAGGCTAGTGGCTCCGGGTGAGCCTGTCAATAACCTTAAGTACCGGGGGCGAACTCCCCCGGCCTGGCTTCAAACTCGGCTTCAGGTCCCGGTCTGGCGGGCCGACGGAAGTCCCGGGAGCCCTTCGGCCAGACGGACCGCCCGCACGATGGCCCTCTCCATGACGCGTGCCCCCCACACCCCGACGATGTCCGTCGCGACCTCCAGACCGCCCGCGGAGGCGGCGAAGACTACGTCGCCGTCCACGGTGGTGTGGACGGGGTGGACGGCGCGCGCGAGGCCGTCGTGGGCCATCTGGGCGACCTTTACCGCCTGCGGCTTGCTCAGCCGGGCGTTGGTCGCGACGATGCCCAAGGTGGTGTTCTCCCCCCACCGCAGCCGCGAGGCCGCCTCCGGCAGCAGGTAGGCCGTGTCGCCGGGCGTGCCGTCCTCGAGGCGTGGTCCCGCGAGGGTTTCGTTCGTCTCGGGGTCGCGGACGTCGCCGAAGGCGTTAACGGCGGCTATGGCGCCGACGACGAGGCCGTCGTCGAGATTTACGGAGGCGCTTCCGATGCCGCCCTTCATCGCCCGGTCCATGCCAAGCACCTTCCCGACGCTGGCACCCGTTCCCGCCCCGACGGTCCCCTGATCAAAATCCCACGACTTCGCCGAGGCCGCGGCCTCGTAGCCCATCGCCGCGTCGGGGCGCGCGGCGGGGTCGCCGACCACGAGGTCGAAGAGGACGGCCGCCGAGACGAGCGGGATGCGGGCGATGCCGATGTCCAGGCCGACGCCCTTCTCCTCCAGAAAGCGGACGACGCCGTCGGCGGCTGCCAGGCCGAAGGCGCTGCCGCCGGTCAACAGGAGGCCGTGGGTGCCCCTCACGGCCCCGATGGGACCGAGGCGGTCCGTCTCGCGGGTGCCTGGCGAGGAGCCCCGCACGTCGACGCCGACGACCGCGCCTTCGGGGTTATCGAACAGGACGGCGGTGCAGCCGGTGAGGCCCTCGCTGTCGGTGGCGTGGCCGACGAGCACGCCCGGCACGTCGCACAGGTTGTCCGGCACGGGTCTAGCCTTCTTCCGGGCCATCCGTCTCCGGCAGGTCCCAGTCTTCCGGGTCCGCGGGCTCGACGCCGGGGTTGTCGCGGGCGAGGCGGCCCAGGGGCACGATCTCCTGGTCGGAGCGCTTGGGGCCTATCTGGACGACCACCGAGTCCCGGACCATCGAGTAGTCGACGACCTTGCCGTCCCTCTCCCCGAGCTTGACGATAGAGTTCCGGAACGGGGCACGCTCCTTGAACTCCTTGTAGGCGTCGTGCTCGTAGCGCATGCAGCACTTGACCTCGCCGCAGCAGCCGATGATCTTCTCGTTCGGCGTAACACCCTGCTGCTTGGCGAGCCTGACGTTTACGGGCCCCATGTCCCGCGCCCCGCTCCACGTCGCGCAGCACAGCGGCAACCCGCAGGTGTCGCAGCCGCCCGTATCACCGGAGCGGTCCAAAAAGCCGAACCGGCGCAGCGTGACCTGCGCGTCGTAGGCGCGCTGGAGCCCGTCCTTGACCGGCCTCAGGTCCAGCTGCTTCTCGTCGGCCTGGTACTTGACCTCGACGTACTCGCCGTCAAGGGAGACGTCGCACCCGATAAACTCAACGCCGCTTATCCGGTGGTCGCGGGCGAGCTTGCGGGCCTCCACGCGGATCTCACGGCCGAGCTCCCTGTTCCGGTCCTCCTCGCGCTCATCCTCCTCGGTCACGACGCGCACGATGTCGTATGGGTCGGTATACGCCTCGCGGCGCCGGGGCGTGAGGGCCACACGCCCGACAAAGTCCCCGACCTCGGTCGCGACGACGACCCGGTACCCCACCCTGAGGTCGAGGTCGCGGGCGTAGCAGAGCCTGGCTACGCCCCAGCCCGGGATGCGGACGTCGACGAGCCTGGGAAGGGTTCTAGTATGTTCCGCCGTATCCGTGATAACGCCACCTCCAGAATCGCCTCCGGGGAGACATTATACGCAAGGGCCGCCCGCGCTTCCCCCAACGCGAGGGCGGCCCCGGCCCAGTCGGCGCCGGGATGCTCGTCCACCCTGGCCCGCAACTCCTCCACCCGGTCAACGTTCGCCACGAGCTCCTCGGCACCTACCGCCACCGCCGCCGCGTCCCGGTACGTAAGCGCCAGAAGGTCGATGGCCTCGCGCACCGCCGCGTCCCGCGCCGCCCTGCCCGCCCGCTTCGCCCCGTCCTTCGCCCGCCGGTCGGGCTCCTCGACTGAGGCCAGGACCTCCTTCTCCCGCGCCGCGCCCAGCGCCTCCGCCCTGCCCACGATCCCCTCGACCGCCCCGTGACGCGCCTCGAAGTCCTCCGCGACGGAGAACCCGGCCCCGAAGACCGTCCCGCGCAGCTCCTTCAACTCGGGGTCCTCCGCGTAGCGCAGCGCGAGCCCCACGCTGCCCCTCCCGAGCGCTGCGGCGAGCGCGGGCTCCGGGGCGCCGCGCCCGCGCAAGAACTCCTCCACCTCCACCGTGGGAACGGGGTTGAACCTGACGGCCTGGGCGCGGGAGAGGATCGTGGGCAGCACCCCCTCGCGGGAGCCGGCCAGAAGGATGAAGACCGTATCCCCCTCGGGCTCCTCCAGCGTCTTGAGGAGCGCGTTCGCCGCCTGCACGTTCAGCGTGTCGGCCTCCAGGACGAACGCCCGGCGCGCGCCCTCGAAAGGACGGCTGGAGGCGAGGCGCAGGATCTCCCGCACCTGCCCGATGGTCGTGAACGCGCCCTCCGGACGTACCTCCGCGAGGTCAGGGTGCAACCCGCGCCGCGCCCGGTCCTCGGCCGCCACGTCCCCGCCGGCGACCAACGCCGCCCCGAAGCGCCGCGCCACCGTCCGCTTGCCGACGCCCGCGGGACCAAAAAACAGGTAGGCGTGCGCGACCCGCCCCGTTGCCAGCCCGTTCTCGAGCAGCCGGATGGCCCCAGCGTTGCCGACGATGCCGTCGAACGTGCCCGTTCTATCCATCTCCCCCACCGCGGCCCTGCCGTTCGTCCGGTTCGAGATCCACGCCCACCTCCATGAGGCCTACCCGCCGCGAGTATATTGCAACCGGCGCATCTCCCCCACCACGAGGTCGGCCAGTTGCTCCGGCGGAAGCGCGGCGTCGAGGACCAGGATCCTACCCGGTTCCCGTCTTGCGAGCTCCTCAAAGCCCTCCTCGACACGCCGCATGAAGTCCGCGCCGACGGCCTCGATCCTGTCCAGCGGGGCCCCGAGCGTCGCGGCCCGCCGCTCGCGCTCTTGGGGGTCGAGTCGCAGGTAGAAGGTCCTCTCCGGCATCACGGCCTCGACCGCATAGGAGTTGAGGCCACGGACCGCCTCGAGCCCGAGCCCCCTCCCGACGCCCTGGTAGGCGAGGCTCGAGTCCAGGTACCGCTCGCAGACCACGTCCTGCCCGCGCCGCAGCCGGGGTAGGATCTCCGCCCGCGCATGGTCGGCCCGCGCCGCCGCGTACAGGTACGCCTCCGTCCAGACGTCCATCTCCGCCTCCGGATCGAGCACGATGTCGCGGATCCTCTCCGCTACCGGCGTCCCGCCGGGCTCCCGCGTGAAGTGCGTCTCGCTACCGGCGAGCGCGTTCTTCAAGACACTCACCAGCGTGGATTTACCTGAGAAATCCAGGCCCTCGACGGTCAGGAAGAGCCCCCGGACGGGGGTGGCCTGTGGCGGTTCCGGCGCGGCCCTGCCTATGGCCCGGCCTATGCCGCGGCCTGGCGCCTGGCGTGGTGCTCGGCGGCGGAGACGTGGGCCTCGAAGAGGGCGCGCTGCTGACGGCTGGCCCCGCGCATCGCCTCGGCGTGCCACTGGACGCCGACCAGCCACCGGTTGGGGAGGTCCGTACCCTCGATCGCCTCGACGACCCCGTCGGCGGAGCGGGCCGAGACGACCAGCCCTTCCGCGAGGTCTTTAATTCCCTGGTGATGGTAGGAGTTGACCTTCACGATGCCCCGTCCCGCCACCTCGGCCAGATAGGACCCGTCCCGCACCTCGACCTCGTGGGTGGCTTGCCACTTGGGCGTGGTCTGGCGGTGCTTGAGCACGCCCCCCTCGAACTGCGAGGGGAGGTCCTGGTAGAGGGTCCCGCCGAGAACGACGTTCAGGACCTGGAGCCCGCGGCAGATCCCGAAGACCGGAATCCCCCGCGCCAGCGCCGCCTCCAGCAGCGCGACCTCGAAGGCGTCGCGCTCCGGGATGGTGGGACCGAGCTCCGGGGAAGGCTCCTCGCCGTAGTAGCAGGGGTCGAGGTCGCTTCCGCCGCTCAAGAGAAGGCCGTCGAGGCCCCCGATCACGGCCTCCGCCATCCGGCGCTCTCCCAGTGGCGGCAACACGACCGGAGCCCCACCGGCCTCGGCGACCCCGGCGACGTAGTCAAGGTCCGCCCGCACGAAGTGCCCTAGCGGACGCTCCGCTACCTGGTCCACATCCTCTTTCAATGTCGCCGTTACGCCGATTACCGGGGTCAATGCCTTCTCACTCTTTAACGGTTTCTTCTTATACCTTAACTAAAGGGCGGCGGAATAGCAAACCACGACGGCGATGGCGAGGATGAGAAGATAGCCGCCGAGCCTCGTCAGGTACGACGGGGGGTCGGTTGGGCGGCCATCGTCGTAGGGGGTAAGGAGGTCGAGCCGGTCCCCTACGTGGTGGACTTTACCGGCTCTTTCGCGCTCTCCTCTGATGGGTTCTCCCCCTCCTGCTGTTCCTTCGCGGCTTTCTCGGCCGCCTCCTTCTGGGCGAGCTTCTTCGGGCAGTCCATGTTGATGCACGTTACCCAGGGACGCTTGCCCCCAAGCACCTTTATCTCCGGGGAGCCGCAGGCGTCGCACTCGGTGCCGAGGGGGATGATCTCACCCCGCTGCGGCAGCGGGTAGGTCACGTTGCAGTCCGGGTAGCCCGAGCAGCCGACGAAGCGCTTGCGGCTCTTGCGGCTGCGGCGGATTATGAGGTCGTGGCCGCTTACGGGGC
Source organism: uncultured Rubrobacteraceae bacterium (assembly GCA_902805975.1). Classification (GTDB taxonomy): domain Bacteria; phylum Actinomycetota; class Rubrobacteria; order Rubrobacterales; family Rubrobacteraceae; genus Rubrobacter_D. Next base: position 5,626 of record CADCUT010000047.1, read on the forward strand.
ACTTACCCAGGGTTTCGTCCGTGCGGATGCCCTCCCAGACGATATCCGCGAACTCCGTCTCGACCTTCTGGAGGTGGTCGTAGACGCGGCGGAGCACGTCGCGGGATTCGTCGACGACGGAGTCCTTGGAGATCTTGCCCTCGGAGATCGCGTCCATGCTCTTCTCGAGCTCGGCGGTCATCTCGTGGGAGGCTATCTCGGAGGCGAAGTCCGTGAGGGCTTCGGCGACCTTGACACCCTTCTCCGTCGGCACGAGCGGGTCGTCGTGGACGTAGCCGCGGTCATACAGGTTCTGGATGATGTTCGGCCGCGTCGCCTTGGTGCCTAGCCCCAAGTCCTCCATCACGTTTATGAGTCGTCCGGCGCCGTAGCGGCCGGGGGGCTGGGTCTCCTTGGCGAGGATCGTCTTTTCGATGACCTTGACGACGTCGCCCTCTGAGAGGTCCGGAATCTCCTCGTCGGCGCGGCGGCTGTAGGGGTAGACCCCGAGCCAGCCCTCTTCGGTGACCACCGTGCCGCCCGTGGTGAGCGGCTCGCCGCCGGAGTCGAAGCGCAAAGTGGTGCGCAGGGACTTTGACTGCTCGGAGAGTGTTGCGAGGAAGCGGCGGACGACGAGCTGGTAGATCTTCCACTGGTCGTCCCGCAGGGCGCCCTTGGAGGCGTGGCCCGTCGGGTAGATCGGGGGGTGGTCCGTCGTCTCTTTCTTGCCCCGCGTCGGCGAGAGCTCGTCCCTTTGGAGCAGCTTCTGCGCGTACTCGCCGGCCCCCTCGACGCGCGTGAGGTACCCGAGCACCTCGCGCAGGTCCAGGGACTTCGGGTAGACGGTGTTATCCGTCCTGGGGTAGGAGATGTAGCCGTCCGTGTAGAGGTCTTCGGCGAGCCGGGCCGCCCTCGACGGGCTGTAGCCGAGGGATGATGCCGCCGTCAGGAACGCGGTGGTATTGAACGGCGTCGGCGGCTTGCGCGTTGCGGACTTCTGGTTGACCTCGGTGACGGTCGCCTCTTCGACGATGTTCTCGTAGGCCTCGTTGACCTTCGCCTCTTCGTCAAAGCGGGCGGTCCCGTGGCGGACGGTGAACGGCTCGCCGTTTTGGAGGTTGACCTCGAGCTCCCAGTATGGGACCGCGACGAAGGCGCGGCGCTCCTTCTCGCGCTCGGCGATAAGGGCGAGGGTCGGGGACTGGACGCGGCCGACGGAGAGGAAGGCCGGGCCGTAGCGCTTCGTGGCGCGGGAGACCCAGCGGGTCAGGGTGGCGCCCCAGATCAGGTCTATATCCTGGCGGGCCTCCCCCGCCTCGGCGAGCTCCCGTGAGACCTCGACGAGCTCGTCGAACGCCCGGTTTACCTCGCCCGGCGTAAGCGCCGAGAACCGCGCCCGCTCGACGTGATCGACAAGCTTCGGGTTCGCCTCGAAGACCAGCGAGAGGGCCTCTACCCCGATCAACTCCCCCTCCCGGTCGAAGTCCGTCGCGATGACGACCCTGTCGGCCTTCTTGGAGAGCGACCTGACCGCGTCGGCCACACCCTTCTCGGAGACAGACTTCAGGATCTCCGCGTCGATAAGCTCCCTTGGCTCGACCTTCTGCCAGTTCGAGTACTGCTCGGGATACTCGGGGTTCAAGACGTGCCCCTTGAGACCCACAGAGACGGTCTCCTCGCCCTTCCACGTAAACGTCTGGTGCGGCACGGAGCGGTGCTTGCCCTCCTTCACCGGACCCTCCGCCAGGAACTGCGAGACCTTCTTTGCCGTATTGGCTTTCTCAGAGATAATTAGTCGCATATTGCTATCGGTTATAACACAGTGTAGCCAATCGATTTGCCCATCGAAGCTACATCAAACCTCAGTGCCCAAACACAAAACGATCCCCTGTCAGAGAGGATAGGCATGCGCAAAATTATCGAGGGTATGGCTTTGACTCGGCCACGGTATCGCATAACGGGAGTGCCCCTCGGCCTTCCGTATGCGTGCTACAAGGTCCCTCGCTGCCGGCCTTCAGTAGCCGCCTCAATCTGTGGCAGCATACTTTCCAGGTGCCGAATGAGAGCCTCGGGGTCCGGGAGTATGAGGGTGTCGGCCATCTCTCCTGTGCCGACCTCGTAAGCTGGGGCGTATTCAGGATCTACCATCAGGTGTCCATCTTCCGCGAGCGTTCTGAGGTTCCTTTGAACAGCTCTCTTGCTCCACATGGTTCGGTTGAGGTTTGGGCAGAATATTACGGGTATGGGGGAAGCCATTATCGTCGTCGTGAGGAGATTCTGGGCAAGCCCGTTCGCGACCTGTCCGAGGATGTTGGCGGATGCGGGCAGGATCAAGAACATGCCGGCCCAGTTGGCCAACTCGACATGACCGGGCTTTCTCTGCGGCGTAGGTTCCTCATCCAGCAATACTTCTTCGCACAACAAGGCGACGGTTGACGGAGAAAGCAGTCGTGCAGCGGATGCGGTCATTATGACGCGTACTTCTCTTGCGAACGTGGCCCGGAGGGCCGCGAGGTAGGTTGGGAGGTTGAGGATGGCTATGGAGCCGGAAACCCCCACAAGAAGGTGGTCAACGCTGGCCCGCGACTCACTCAACGATCGGAAGGCTCCAGCGTGAGCAGGCGTTCGTAATCTTTCCGCAGTGCTCGGGCCTGCCGCCTGCACCCATGCTGAACCGGTGTCCAACGAGGAAAGTTCAGGCGGGCGAGTTCGGCGGCCCGAGTAAAGTGATCTTCGGCACGCTTGAGCGTCTGAACTACGACGCCCTCCTGAAGGGCTACCGCATAGAATTCGTTCGGATTTTCGGGGATCTGTCCCTCGAAACATTCCAGGGTGCGGCTCACGGTCCAGGTCAGAATTCCCTGGCTGAAATCTTCCTCAACATCCAAAGCGTCGTCGTAGAGCTGGGCTCCGAGGCCCCATGCGTGCCAGGAATCCGCCGCTACTGTGCTTTGATCCTCGTGGGCCTCGACCAGTAGCAAGAGCGCATCCAAAGGCGCCCGCACGGAACTGTGGCGTGCCTTCGCGTGGACCTCGTAATCCGTGAGTGAGATCGGGTGCCTGAGCAACGTCCGTCGTTTGCCGTCGAGAACCAGGGAGAGCGAATGGCGAGCATAGAGCATCGCGAGCCGCTCGAAGAAGTCAGCAGCCAGCGGACGTGGCAAAATCGAAGCGTAAAGGTAGTTTGTCAGGCTGACCAGGTCCCTATTCAATTCTTGCGATGAGGTCAGTGATACGAGCGCTTCGTGGTCGTCTACCATCTCGTCCAGCCAACGGTTTCGGGCGTTTTCTAGTTTCGCGGTGACCGCCAACGTCCGCAACGCCTCGGGCTGAACGCGTTGCTCGGCCCACGGGGGAAGAAAGTACCCGGGCATCAACTGCACGATCGGTTCGTCGACTACCAGGTACGTATAGAATCGCTCGAACTCGGCGTTGTTCGTGCGCGGTAGATCGCCGGCCGCATCTATGGCCTCCTGACATATTACGGCGTTATCCAGCCACGTGGACACGGGAACCGTAGAATGTCCCTGGAGATCGTCCTTCATGATTTTTCGACTCTAGCGGGTCCGGGCAACCCGTGCGATCAACACGACCAGGTACAGGATTTGCGCATTACTATGGTTATGCCGTTCGGAAGAACGACGTGGGGAGTATTTCCCGCGATTGCCGCAGCATAGGACGGAGACTGGGGTGAGGACAGCGAACTCAGTTCCTCTGCTGTGCGTTGCCTCGCTCGCGTAACCAACTCCGCGGTACTGCTGACCATTCCCCCCGTAGCCGGGTTGTAGAGCCCTACCTTCATATCTTCCCTCCTCCTATGCAGAAGTGGATCATGACGGTCATGTAAAACGACCCATGCTCGTACTCGACCATACTATGCTGAGGCTTTAGGCGACCCCCTCTTGATCTGGGGGTCATGATCACCAGCCCTCGATGCCGCCAACGACTCCGTATACGCTTCTAACGCTTCGCTGTACCCTGCTCTGCTGCGGAGCATCGCTCTTGTTTGATGAGCGTCGACGAGTCCCACATCCGAAGCGCCCACAGCGGCGAGATAGAACCACAAAGGTCGGTCGTCGTTGCCGTCACGCGCGGCGGGAACCTGGTCTATCAGGTCCAGGGCCGCTTCGAGCTCGACGTGCAGGGAAGTCGCGTGCGCGGTTCCGAAGCGCGATGTAATCTCTTCGGACTCGATCTTGTCCAACCTGCTGATCAAGCCCGGATCTTTCACAACCTCGGACTGCAAGATATGAAGATCACGGGCTCTCTGCGGGGTAACCTCTTCGGCATCACGAATACCATCTCGCATCACCGCGATGTGCTGCACGGTACCAACGGCACGTTCGGTCTCCGACTGCGAGAGACCTAATCGATCAGCGGCGGCTCCGATCCGGTAAGAAGCGATCACAACACCTTGCGTGACACCGCCGACAACGGCACGCCACCTATGCGAGTCGAAGCGATCTTGCTCAGGGAGCCAACGCATTGCCACGTGTCTGACCAGGGGTATGGCAATGGTAGGCGTGTAACGCAAAGCTACCCCAAAGATGAACGCTACCACGCACGCGATGGCGAGGCACGCCTCCAGGGTCATAAGCGAGCTCGTAATCGTTAGCCGCGTCTCGTCTGGCAACCACGCTCGAACACCAGCAAATGCTGCGGACTCCAGAGCAACCATCGCGAGGCAAAACGTTGCGAATGCGAAAGCCGAGTTCTTTAATCGTAGCCTCGTATCCAGGGATTCGGCTCGGGCGGCATTCAAGAAAAGCAACGCGGCGAGACCGGCAAAGAAAGTCGCGGGAAGCATCAGGGTCCACTTGAAGACGACAAACTCCAACGGAGCTGGGGCCAGCGCCTGTACAGCGGGCGAAGGCCAGACGAAGCCGAAAATGGTGGCGAGCGCCCCGAGGTTAATGGCGATGACGCCACTGAACCACGTGTTGCGCGAAGTACGGATCATCCCGAAGAAGAACACCGACGCGGCGAAGCATACAAGCGCCAGAACTAACGATTGCTCCTGAAAAGCGTTCAAAGGATATTGTACATTCGCTGGGTGTAAGGATTCTCGCTGCCCAAGCATCCGGCCACGAAAGCGTAGCCGGCACGCAGGTTGGCTTCGTGCTCCCGATGTCCGGCTTGCGCGAAGGGCAAGCTGTGGGCCAGCCGATTCTTGACCGGAACACTAGCTGTGGGGAAACCCTGAGGCTGCTCGGGCCGCATGCCGGCCTCGTGAGGATCAACGAACAAGTCGCCGGCGGCTAGATGCCCAAGCTCATGTAACAACGTAAAAATGAGAGCCAATGATGGGAGGCTTCCGGGGACCAAAACGTGAACTCTCGCAACGTCGGCCCGGTAAAGTATCTCGCCCGTCACGCCCTTGCGCGCCAACTCCCGCGAGAGCAACGGATGCGCGGCGTCGGGTACGACCTCTATGGATACACACAAATTCAGATGGTTGCCCAGCGCGGCGGCGTACTCTGTGGGTCCAAAGGTTTGGTCTGATAACCCAAGGACCACCAACTCTTCCTGGAATTGCTCCTGGGTCAAGAATCCACGGGCCGCGGGCTGCTCACCCTCGGGGTCTCCGCTTCGTCCTAGCCAGTGCCTTATCTTCTTTATCTTGACGGGTATTAGGCCGGGAAGCTTCCGAGGAGTCTCAAGGCTCATTAGCACCCTCCCGCGAGTCCTCGAATTGTCGGATGATGCCGAGGATCATCTCTTTCTCCCTGCCGGGAAGATGGAGGCTCTTGTGCGCTATCGCGCTGACAGTCTCGTCCCGAAATATCTCCATAGCCTCCTCATCGAGAAGCGGCGCGGTCTTGGCCCCGTTGAGAAAATAGGAGGGCTGCACGCCAAAGACGTCAGCGAGAGCCGTTATCTGGTCGACGGAGGGATCATTGAGCGTGCCGGTTCTGATCGCCTTTACGTCCTCCTCGCTGAGACCGCCAAAACTCAGGCGTGCAACGTCAGCGTCCGTGTAGGACTTGCCGTCCGTCTCGCTGCCGAGGACCTCCACAAGATGCGCGAACTTCTGGGCGATGCCGACGCGTTCGTGATCCTGCCTCATCCACGCGCCCGATTCGGACAGCAGATCTTCGTTGAACCATAACTCCGGCGGAAACCCGATTGCCTTGGCTATCGCCCGCAGTTTTTCGTACCCGGGGTTCGTGATCCTGCGCTTGCGAAGATTGGTCACGTAAGATCTCGTCACGACACCGCCGGTCGCGGCGTCTATCTCCTGCCCACTCCATGCTCGACCGTCGGGATGCGGGTAAGCCGCCAGCAACATCTCGAATCGCTCGGCTATGTGCATACCCCACGCTCCAGTAAAGCTTCGACGTTGCAAATACGATACCATGAGCGTTCATGTTTAATCAATACTACGAAACGTAAAAATCGGGAGCGGCATTAGGGTGGCTTTCCTGGTTAGAGGGTTGGCGGTGTTGAGATGAACGTGCGTGGTTTCGTTCTTCTGGCGCTGCTGAGGGACGTGGCCTTCAGACGCTTCTGGACCGGGTCCAGCCTCTCGATGCTGGCCGACCAGGCTTTTCTCGTATCTCTGACGTGGCTGGTGCTCAGGATCACCGAGTCAGGCACGTCCCTCGGCGTCATTCTCGCGGTAGCCTCGGTGCCCGGTATCGTCTTGACGCCCCTGGGAGGAGTTCTGAGCGACAGGTTGTCGCCCGTTCTCGTCATGTCTACCGCCAACGTCGCCAGGGCCGCGCTGATGGGCGGGCTCGCGCTCCTCGTGCTGACGGACGCGGTCCGGATCTGGCACGTGTACGTGCTGGCCGGGGGGTTGAGCGCGTTAGATGCGCTTTATTATCCGGCCTCGATGTCAGTGGTGACCACCCTGGTAGATCGCGACCGTCTGCAGGCGGCGAACGCGCTCACCCAGGGCGTAGAGCAGATCAGCGGCATCCTGGGACCCGCGCTTGCGGGTCTGATGCTGGTACTCTTCGGCCTCTGGATAAACCTGGGAGCATACGCTGCGCTGTTCCTGGTCTCCGCCCTGATCTTCGCCATCGTGACCCGAGGCATCTCTTCCGCGGCGAGAACGTCCAGGAGAGATGGTACAGAAGGGCCTCAGGATGTCCCGAGCACCCTATCGGCTCTTATCGAGGGGGCGCGTTACGCGTGGGGAGATCCCGTCATCAGAACGATAATGCTGATACTGGTCGGGATAAACCTAGCGATGGCGGGTCCGATCTACGTCGGCGGGTCCTTTCTGGCCGAGAACCGATTAGGAGGCGCGGGTGCGTTCGGGACGCTGCTCGCCGTGGGCGGTGTCGGATCGTTGATCGGCGCCGTGGTCGCGGGGTCTGTCGGACGTATCCGGCGACGCGGTATCGTCGAACTGATCTTCACCGCGGCGATGGGCGTTGGCGTAGGAGGCCTGGCCTTCGTACCCAACCTTCCCGTGGCGGGCCTCCTTGCAACGTTGATCGGGATGACGGCCAGTTTCCTGGCCGTCGTCAACATCTCCTGGTTACAGGAACGTTCGGAGTCTGGCCTTACGGGACGGGTCATGAGCCTGGCGATGTTTTCGGCTATCGCTCTGGACCCGATCTCCTACGTAGTGGCCGGAATGCTCGTCGAGTTGAGCCTCACGGTCGTCTTCTTGGCCGCAGGAGGCCTCCTGCTTTTTACCGCCCTGCTGGGGGCGACGAGCCGAACCATGCGCGCGGCGGACTGAGACGCCGCAAGGAATTCCGCTCTACTCCGGCGCGGATTCGAAGGGCGCATCTCCGAGCATTCGCCGTACCAAGAGCAGCCCAAGGATGCCGATAAAGGTCGCCCACCAGAGGGTTGCCAGCCGGATAACGAAGGTCAGCGCCCCGGCGAGGCCCGAGGACATCCCGGCGAGCTTCACGAACTGGAGGGCGAGACCGGCCTCGACGGCGCCGATGCCGCCGGGGATCATGCTGAGCACGCCGAGCAGCGAGCTGACCGCGAACACGAAGGTCACCATCAGAAAACCGGCCTCGGTCCCGAGCGCCACCGCACACAAGTAGACGCCGAGGCATTCGAGGCCCCACGAGAGGAACGAGATGGTCGTGCCGACGACGAGCGGGCGGACGCCGAGCAGCTCGTTGGAGGCCCCGTGGAAGGAGTGCAGGTGCGGGGCGAGCTTGTGGAGGAGCGGCAGCCTGAGCAGGACGCGCTCGGCGAGCAGGGAGAGGCTCTTCGATCGAAGGACGGCTATGCCGAAGACGGCGACGCCGAGGAACACGAAGACCCAGAACGGGGAGAGGCCCAGCGCGAATGCCCCTATAAAGCCCCAGAGGACCATGCCGGTGCCGTCGGTGGCCCGCTCGGCGACGACGGCGGGCGCGGTGCGGGCTATGGGGGCGCCGGAGGCCTGGCGGACAAAGACGCTTTTCAAGACCTCGCCGAGCTTGCCGGGGGAGATCGTCATGGAGAGGCCCGCCGCGAAGATCGCCGCGTTCTGGCCGAGGGGGACGGAGACCTTCAGGATGTTGAGGTAGTAGAGCCAGCGGACGAAGCGGCCCGCGTAGGAGAGTGAGACGAGGCCGAGGACCGCCGGGATCAGGGCGAAGTTGAACCCGGAGAGGGCTGCGCTTACCTCGCCGAAATCGGCGAAGACGGACAGGACGGCGAACGCCGCTACGCCAAGGATGACCGCGAGGACGAGGTTGCGGCCGAGCTTCTCCATCCTCAGAGAAAGTAGATCGTCACGCCGACGATGACGAGCCACAGGAAGAGGGCGACCTGCAGCGGCCTGTCCGCGAGCAGGAGCGTGTCGGGGTTGCCGCCGCCGTCGCGGTGGACGAGGAGCATGTAGCGGAAGACCCCGTAGACCACAAACGGGATGCTCGCCATCATGAAGATCTCGTCCTGCCGCTCGTAGACGGTGAA